>JAEOUE010000095.1 GCA_016839515.1 Candidatus Hodarchaeum mangrovi | reverse complement strand
CCAATACTATTACTAGCAATTCTAGCAATTGAAGCAATGTTAATGGGATTATAACAAAAGATGGGTAATATCTTTCTTTCAATCCTACAGTGTCTTCAATTGAGAAGTCATTTTTCGTCAAAAACTCGCAAAAGATATTTACAAAAGCTAATACACCAAGAGTAGGAATTACTAGCACCTTGAAAGTGATTCCAATCACCGGAATCGACGCTATGATATTAAGAGTTGCGTAAGTGTTTATTATGAATGTATGCTTCTGTGTAGATTTCGTTAGTGAAAATGCAGAAAATAAAACAATTGAGTTTAGAAAAAAGTTAACCCAAATTAGAGGATGCGGAGATGTAAATGGCATTTGGCTATAAAAAAAGAACATGAATTGAGGCCAACTTTTTTCAGCATAAGTATGATAATTAAATAGATCGGGGAAGACATACTGGTTTATTACCCTTAAACTGACCCACAAAAGTAATAAGATCCCCCCATACAGGTATTTTCGTTTGTTCTTTATATTCTCCCATGAGTACAGGATAAATCCTACTCCTAAGATAAAAAATCCAAGTAAATCTAGATGGAAAACTAAAAACAGAATTGGGCGATAAAAAATATGTTTTGAAGAAGATACGAGTAACCAACAACTAATTAGTGAATTCTGTATCACCAAGAAGCCACATGCTACAAGAATTAAAAGGGTATTAAGTTTAATCAGATTGAACCACCTTATTTATTCCTTTCGTGTTTGAAATACTTAGAAAACAAGGACTATTATTCCAGGAATAAGTGATAGAATCACCAATAGAATCATTAGTCACGATTAAGGTTAACAATTCCAGTAACTCTAGTCAAGATAGATGTGAATATAATTATTCATGATTTTTCTTCAACTTGATTAAGCTGATTATTTCTAACTTTTTTCTTCCAGTATCTGTCAGTTCTTATTCTTGTGCTGTACATATTCTTTTAAAGGTGCATAAACATAAAAAATTGGTTTTTTTTATTCAGAATTATTTTCTTTCTTTATCTGCAATTTTCTAAGAAATCTACTAGATAGATATTAAAACATTCCTTGCTTTTTACTGATTATAAATTCTTGGTCAATCAAGGTAGATATATCAAAGATTATTTTTAAAAATTCTCTCTTATTACGATTAAATTGTTCTTAAAGGTATATCATTTACTTTTAACTGGTGATTATTCTTTATGAAAGCAACACATTTGAGGATTTCCGTTCCTATAGTTCTTCTAGTCATTATTTTCGTCTTTAGCGGATGTACTGTTCCTTTCGGTAATTTTAAGTATACAGGGGATAAAACTCCTGTTACTATAGCCAAATCTACTTATACGACTCTAATTTTAGACCTCCAAGTAAGTGTTGGCTCCATCACTTTTGAAGTCGATTCTACGGCTTCTTACTTGGTAAATGTTGTTAATAAGGTCTCTATTCGAGAAGGATCTGGTGGTACCTTAGCAGAAGCTGAGGAAGTCACCTCATCTGAAATTGATTCCGATACTATGCAAATTTCCTTCGATTCTCAAGATTCGGGACTTACAACAAACTATAAATATGATCTCTTTATCAATGTAAGCAATAACATCGAATTACAGCTTAATCTATTGGTTACTACTGGGGTTATTGATGTCAATCTTCGGGATAGTACTGTAACTGTTTCTGTCCTCGATGTTGTAATTACTACTGGTGTCCTTACTTTTTCGATTGCGGATGTAGCTTTAACTGATTCCTCTCCCACCCTTCAAACCACTACTGGAAATCAAGAGCTTGCTATTTTTAATGTTCATTCTACTGTTTCCACCCTCTGGTCGATTTCTACCACTACTGGAACGATTAATATAGATTTTACGGACAATCCACCTACTAGTAGTAGTTCTCTAACCCATTCGTTTACTATTGATGTCACTACTGGTGATATTGACATTATTTCTGATCTTCATCAAGATGTGGGGTTTAAAATAACCGCTTCAGTTTCTACTGGTACGATCACTCTTCCTGGAGGAAGTAACTCCTATACCTCCTCGAATTTCGCTTCTTCCACTCTAAAATATGATTTTTCCTTGGAAACCACCACTGGAGATATTAAATTTACTTAAGAGAGATATTTTTTGTTTAGAATAGGAAGGGTCGATTAGTTACCCTTTTCATTTTTTTTTCTTTTGTAATAATAGAAACTACAAAGGTTCACGATGATGGAGAGGAAGATTCCAACGTTTAATGCCATATTCAAGAATTTTCTTTGATAAAATTTCTAGGAAGCTAGCTTTAACAATTATGATATCTATTTGACAACATTTTGTATTTTCTTCTTTAAATCTTTAAAACATGTGTCCTTTAGTTGAAAAAATAAGGCAAGAAATGATCCCTTCTTAATTTCCTTTTAGGAAAAGAACAATCATTCTTTTGTCTCCTACTTTCTTCAACAAATTAAAAAAATTTAATTTTAAATTGACAATTCTCTGTGATAAAAGATTTGAAAGAAGCGTGGTTCTATGATTGAAGTGTTACCTGATTTATGTACACAGTGCCAATTATGTGTTAAAACTTGCCCATCAAAAATCTTTTTCCAAAAAAAGGAAGGGATAGGAACAAGTTACGAGGAATATTGTATTCTTTGTGGTCATTGCTTATCCATATGTCCAGAGGAAGCTATACGGCACGAAAAGCTTGATTATAAAAGATTTCAAGCGATTTCAGAAAAAAAATTCTCTCCCCAGGATTTTCTGATGGTATTTCATGAAAGACGTTCAATTCGGCAGTTTCAAACTAAGCCAATTCCAAAAACCCTTCTAGAAGAGATTTTTCAGACTAGTTGTTATGCTCCCACAGCAAGCAATTCTCAGAACGTTCGATTTGTAGTACTCCACGGAAAAGCCATTAATCCTTTCGTTACGAAAATACGGGAATTTTATCTTGGAATACTACAAATGTTTGAAAATTCATCCGTAGAAGATCCAACCATGCTTCGCAGGATGCGAAAATGGAAAATCTGGCAAGAAGAAGCCGAAATAGGGAATGACACACTTTTTTATAACCCTCCTGTAATTATATTAATTTCTGCACCTAAAGAAGAGTCAATGGCTTCTTTAAATGTCGGTTTCACGACTAATACTCTTATGTTGGCTGCGCATATTCACGGATTAGGTACCTGTGTTAATGGATATGCTATTGAAGCACTAAAAAGACGGCCAGAAATTGCTCATGAGCTTGGAATATCAGAGGAGGAACAGGTGTATGTAGTTCTATCTTTAGGCTATCCCACTATTAAATACCAACGAATACCCATACGTAATAGTCCTAAAATTATGTGGAAAGCTTAAAAAACAACCAGATTGTTATTAAAATTTTTTTCTCGTTTATCCTCTTAAAAATCGGAGTATATACCCCACCTAAACTTTTCTTATCCTAACCAACGTTAAACGATATCTCCTCTATAGAGAAAAAAAAAGTGAACAATTATGAATGACAGATAAATGTTTTAAAATGATGAAATATCTATTGGAAGACTAGTCTACTGCTGAGTGGTTAAGATAAATAGGAACGTGTTGAACATAAAGGTCTTAGGATACGCAGCAAAAGCAATAGGGCAGCCACTGGAACCATTTATCTACAAGCAACCAAAAATAGATACACATGATGTCCTGGTTTCGGTAACGCACTGCGGTTTGTGTTATACTGACATCCACGCTATCGACAACTACTACGGAATAACCACCTTTCCCTTTGTCCCTGGTCACGAGATTGTTGGATATGTGTCAGCTGTGGGCAGTGCAGTATCTAGCCTCAAAGAAGGGGATCGGGTCGGTATTGG
>JAEOUE010000094.1 GCA_016839515.1 Candidatus Hodarchaeum mangrovi | reverse complement strand
GGCAGATGTGGCTCGAGTTTTTTTCACTTGTTAATCTTGATATTTCTCTAGCGTGGACGAGCTATATCGAACCAGAAATTATGATTGGTCAGGCAAATTATTATATTGGAATGATCGCCATGCTGATCTATGCAATTAGACTACGGGCTTGGAATGATTATCATATTCTTATGAAAATTTTCTTTGTCTGGCTTCTGTATGAAAATATTGTCATAGGATTCCTTTACTGGCCAATTGGGCGAACTCTCCTATGGTTAGATATCCTCCCGTTTGGTTATTGGGAGAACCCCCAATTTCTTTTAAAATTGATCTCTCCGTATTATATCGTTACTACAGTCATCTTATCAGAATCATTGGCTTTTTATGCTTCCTTATTTAGTCCTGTCGGTTTTGGTGTCCCATTGTTCTTTGTTTACGCATATCTTACTACTAAACCAGAAATAAGTACCTCGAAAATCTTTTGGTCTTGTGTTTTCTGGATTTTATTCGGCCTGTCCAATATTTTTCTGGAATTAATTGCTATCTTCGATTTAGCTTCATTTTTTGGCATACAAACAGCCAGTGTATGGTATGGATTGTTGTCAGTTAAACAGACCATAATTTTATCAGGTTTAGCAATTCTATTTGTAATTGCGCCTGAAGCTCTGCTTATTACACGGGCGCAAATCTTTCAAGCAATAGCATTGTATCGAAAAGTAGAACGCGGAGAACTGGGACCCACAGTTCGATCAAATGTTTTAGATTATAAATCCCATTTCCGGACGTACATCGATTCATTCCCCCCCGAACTTAAAGCTGCCCTTAAAAAAGAGTAAACAGAATCCTGATTTTAGTGATTTACAGAATTTAACAAAAAAAAGGCAAGGGGAGAAGTAGTTCTCTAAAAACCTTCTTCAACGGTACTTCCACCAAATGAGTCTTTCAATGTTTAAAGAAGAACTGTTGCCTGAAATGAAACTTTCGACATTTAAGAAGGACCCCTATCTTCATTACCTTCGACATCTCATGCTATGATCCTTTTGTATTAGGAGAAATATTTAAAATTTTCAACTTCCTAGACAGTTAAAGGAATGGGTGAATATGAAGACTTTTATGTTTTTTTATATCTCCTGTTATTCAGGTAACTTCCTAGGGCTGTCACAATGATAATTAATGAAAAACCTTGGGTAGCAACAGAAGTAGTTGTATGAGTCTCAGAATTTGCATTTAGATTATTAATTACTTCAACTGAGTCACTTAGAGTAGTAGTATGTTCAGTTTCATTAAAAACCAACGTATCTACTTTAACTATTAGATTCTCATTAGATTGTTTTACAGTAATATTACAATAATGATAGTTTGAGAAATATATATCATCTTCTTGCCATTCTGAAGTATCCCCATTCACACCCAATGGCGCTCCTCCTCCCCCTGTCACAATGTAAACAATTTCATTCCGTATGGTACGATAATAGTAATGATCATGACCAGAAAAGACTAAATCAACATCATACTCAACAAATAGGGGTTCTAGCACTTGTCTTATTTCTTGCGCTGCAATGATTTTTGAGGCTCTTCTAATTGAATAACAAGGTCGATGAAATAGTGCGACCACAAAATCAATAGAGTTGCTTTCTAAATCATTTTCTATCCATGCTTGCTGTTCTGGAGTAATATTAAAGGGACCAGTATCTCCCCCTTCCCAATATTCATCAGTATTGATAATTATAAAATGAATTTGATTATTAACATCAAAGCTATAATATCTCTCGTTTCCTGGTAAATTAACATTTTTTAGATAAGTAGAGAAATTCATTTCGCTTGGACCAAAACTTCCATCTGGCAAATCGTACGTATATATTTCATGATTGCCCACAGCGTAATAAATGGAAACATTGTTTATCGTAACATTTTCAATTTCTTCATAATATCGATCCCAATCGTCCTGTTCTCCTCCTCGATAGACTATATCTCCTGAATGGAGTATAAATTCTAAATTAGGACTATTTTCTACTATTGAATTCATTATGGCAGCTCTTATAGGATTAGTGCTATTTTCAACATAATTACGGGTATCACCTAAAGCTATAAAGTACCAATCATCTTCTACGGACATAATCGATCTTCTTTGACCATTTATATCTAAAGAACCAGCTAAGAATGTTGAAAACAGAATATTAACTAGTAATAATAGAAAAAATAATTTAGTTTTCATTCTAATCAAAACGATTATTGACATTCATTCGACTTATAAACTGTCTCATTGTGATGTCTGTGAAAGAACTGCTTTACTTAAATTATTATATAAAAAAAGAGAAAATTTACCTATTTTATCAGTTCAATTTAGGAGTCTAATAGTGGTTTTAATTGAGGAATGGAAAATGAATGATGTGTTAGATGATTATCCCGTGATTACGGAACTATTGGTGTCGTGGGGCGACATGGATGCTCTTCACCATGTAAACCATACAGTTTATTTTCGTTATTTTTTGGATGGGCGTGTTTCGTATCTGGAAAAAATAAATGCTTTGACCTCAATGGAAGAAACTGGAGTGGGCCTCATTCTGGCTTCCATTCAGTGTAGGTTCAAGATCCCTTTAACATATCCAGATACACTCCTTGTTGGCACAAAAGCGGAAAAACTTCTCAACGATCGAATATTTGTCAAGCAGATACTCATTAGTACCAAGCATAAGAAACCTGCAGCAGAAGCTGAGGCCCTTCTTGTTGCATTTGACTATCAGAATAACCATAAAACGAATTTACCTAAGGAGTTAATACAGAAGATCCAAGACCTTGAGGGGATAAAATCTGGTCAAAGACGGATGGTTGAACAGAACCGAGAAAACATATTTTGAATAAGTATTCGTCATGAGACATGCTTTTTTACCCTTCTATCCAAGTAATTGCATCAGTAGTATTTAATACACCAGCATGAGCATCTTCTACTTTTCCATAACAGTGAAAAATTAAATCCAATTGATCGCGTAATTCTTCCATTTTTCCTTCAAGTTGACGGTAAGCTATTTCCAAGGATTGTGTTTCTCTAAAAAATATGCGCAATCTAAATTTATTTCGGTCCGTTCTAATGAGTTCGTTCGGTAAATGATCAAAGGGACAATGTAAAAGTAAAGCTCTATAAATTTTGTCTTCAGATACTGATCTATAATATCTACTAAAATTTAGAACAAATTCGATATATGGTTTCAAGAAAGGAGAAGTCCCCCATTCTTTAATAGATAGGTCAAAAATAGCGGGTCAAAATAAACTTATCTAGAGAAAATATTCGAAATATGAATCATTCAAAATCTTTTTCAGATGACTTATGATCATTTTTGGTCAGTATCTTCAGAAAGCATTTAAAGAACTGTTCGTGTGGGTTATCCTGAGCGGTTTGAGGATCGAACTCTGCTTAAAAAAGGGAGATTAGGGAACAATTTTGTAAGGCTTGAGAGAAGAGAAAAAATAAGAAAATTAGTTACATGGTAGTAAGTTTGATAAAGATCTGGAATATTCCTGATAAAAGCTCAGAGTAAGTTAAATCCAGTATCAAATATTTTTCTCCTTTACCCTTTTATCATTCCGAAAGAATATAAAAGTAAAGAGAATGAGAATTATTGCACCAAAAGCTGAAATTTCGAAGTTTAAATGAATAGATGAATTGATTGCTGCGTAATAGCCACCTAATATTGTACCGATCCCCAATCCTAAGTATTGACAGGCTGAAAATATACCCATGACCGTTCCACGCTGATTTTCTTGAATGTATTGAGTTACAATAGCTGGTCCTGCAACCATTAAGCCCACAAATATCGGAATGGTATAAGATAAAGCTGGTAATAGATAATTATCGATTGAAGTAAAAAATACAATCCAAACAATAAAATAACCTATAAAGCAGATTAGAAGGATTGTTTTGTATCCAAATTTTGTTCCTAATTTTCCAGCATATTGAGCTGCAAATGCTCCTGATAAGGTAGCAATACCGTACGATAATCCTATTACATAAGACGGAGCATTAAGTTCAGATATAAGATAAACTGAAACAAACATTCCTGAAAAAGACCCTTGGAAGGTTTGAAGTATGGCAATCATGAGAATGACAATGACTAATTTTGCATTCATAAGAGTAGAGAGTAGATCATGAGAAGGATTTACATGAATAGAAAAACTTGAACTCATTTCTATAAGCTCAGACTCTTCAGAATGGAGGATATTTCGCATACGAAGGGTCAGAATTAGTCCCAAAATGCATGTACCGAAGCCAATAAGATAAAGAATTCGCATACCCAAAACATCATATAACAAACCACCAATATAGGATCCAATGAAATAGCCAAAGGAAGTACCCGCCCCTAAAACGCCAAAAATATTAACTTCAGTTTTTACCAAGCTAGCATATTTCAAGATTGCAGGGGAAAAGCAGGCTAACAGCCCATTTATAATAATATAATCTAAAAAGAAGAGATATGGATCAGAAATGAGTAATAAGGTTATAAAAAGAATTAGAAACAGAAAAAATCCTAAACTCATGATTATTTTCGAACCAATCTTGTCAACAATCCAGCCAAATATAAATACAGATACCAGCATTGTCATAAAGGGTATTCCGTTGAGTAATCCTGTCAGGAAGTAATCACCTTGTGTAAGGTCGAAAAAGAACGGACTAATAAACGGTTGAACTAATCCCCAAGGAATATTGAATATCATAATTGCTAGTACCACATTTATGACATCTGAATTCATTGAAGAGGGGAATTTTTGTTTAATTCTTGACCTAAAGTTAATTATCGATAGTTTCACCACAAATTAAGGTAAAACTGAATCGTAACTTAAAGAATTTTGATACTGGTACTTCTTGTCTTGTCCAAATAATGTTTTTTTTAAATAAGATCAGGATTAATAAAAAGACAAAAATTTTGATAATAAATTTTATAGAATATTAATAAGCTAAATTTTTCTCTCCATCTTTTTAAGATTCTATCGTAAAAAAAAAAGAAGAAGGAAGGTGGGCTAACCCACTTAATTCGGAATGAACTAGATTCAGACTTTTACAAAATCAGCTATGTACCAATAGCCAAACAGTGTATCAAAGATCCAAATAACTGCGACACCATGCATCTTTTTAGGAAGTTTGACACAAGTCCAATGGCTGACAAGCGCTAGGAAGTCAGATTCCCATTTTGGGAACACATCAGCGATGTAAATGATTTCCAAGCAATAATTTTCCTTTTTATCCCAGTAGACTTGATAACCATCGACCATAATGAAGTAGTCACCAGCTCCAGAGATGATGGCAACTTCTGGTGATGCCCCTGTGGCGCCATCCACGTTAATCAAATGACCTTCGTGATCGAAGATTAGAATATCTAAATCACTGGTTCCCCAATGAGCCCAGTCACGACGCCAAGATAATTCTATAAATGCTAAGCCAAATTCATCAGGGATAGTAAAAGCGTATAGGTCATATTCCCCTTCTTTCACTTTCCCATATTCAGTGAAAATGGTTCCATCATGGAGTGAGACTTGGGCTACGTCTACATCAACACCACTGTTAAATATACCCACTTTACTGTCACATTTCAATCCAGATACTTCAACTACTTCAATGGTTATCTGATCAATTTGTATTGGATTATAGGACCACCAATCACCTTCAAAAACCAGTCTAACGACTCCAGGTTGAAATGAAAAGTCACTAGATACCTGATAGATGAATTCAGTAACACCAGCATCCCAATAATCTCCAATCATCAAGTAATCTTCTATACCATCGCGTATAGCACTACTAAGATAGATATATCCACTGTC
>JAEOUE010000326.1 GCA_016839515.1 Candidatus Hodarchaeum mangrovi | reverse complement strand
GGTGGGGAATTACAATATATTATCGATCATAGTGATAGTAAAGCACTTGTGATACATTGGAGTTTATTAGAAAGATTTGTAGAGATAAAGGATCAGCTACCAAAAATACAACATGTTATTGTTGATACTAATGAAGCACCACTAGATTTTAAATTGCCTAATGGAATTATTTCACTCCAAAATGTAATGAATGCCCCTGATGAGGATATAACAGTTAAAATAGATCCAAAAGATATGGCAATTCTAATATATACATCTGGAACAACAGGTATGCCAAAAGCTACAACATTTTTATATGGAAGGACTTTATCCGGGGGCGCTCTTGCTTATTCAGCACTTATAGCTCATGGTATGGGGAGAATGGGGGATACATTCTATACATGTTTACCACTTTTCCATGGAAATGCCCTTCAATTAACAACTATGCCTGGATATATGGCAGAATTTCCAGTAATACTTTCTAAAAGATTTTCAGCTTCTAGATTCTGGGATGTAATTAGAAAATATGGAGTAACTAATTTCAACTTATTAGGTTCCATGCCTCAGTATTTATTGAAACAACCAAAGCGACCAGAGGATAAGGACAATAAAGTATGGCGTGTTAACGCTGCTGCATGCCCAAAAGAAATTGTCAGAGAATTTGAAGAAAGGTTTGATTTAAAAATTTATGAAGGGTATGGTGCGGTTGATGGGGGAGGCTTTTCTCTCGGTACTTTTGGGAGGGATGCTGAACATCCTCCTGTTGGTACTATGGGGAAACCTCCGGACAATGTAACCGCTGAGATTATGAGTGATGACGGAAAAATCTTAGAGCCTGATGAAGTTGGAGAATTAGTGTTTTTAGTAAAAGAAGAAGAAAAAGAAGAGAGAAAAGTTGTTTATTATAAAAATGAAGAAGCTTCAAAAAGTCGTATCCAAAAAGGCTCTGATGGGCGATTATGGTTTCACACGGGTGATCTTGCAACAAAAGATAAGGATGGTTGGTTCTTTTTTGTTGATCGGAAAAAGGATTCTATACGACGGCGTGGAGAAAATATTGCTCCTTGGAGTATTGAACGCGTAATTGATCTACATGATAAAGTACTAGAATCAGCAGCCTATGGTATTAAATCCTCGCAAGTTGGAGAAGATTATGCAGAAGATGAAATTATGGTTGCTGTTGTATTAAAGCCTGGTGAAAAAATGGAACCAGAAGAACTTCTTGATTATTGTAAAGATAAACTAGCAGATTTTCAGCTTCCTAGATTTATTGAATTTGTTAAAGAGCTTCCTAAGAGCAAAGTCCACAGAATCATGAAACGTTTTTTAAAAGATAGGGGAGTTACAGATTCTACATATGATCATGTAAAAGCTGGAAATCGTTCATAGGATAATACTTCCAACATCCTTTTTATATTTAGATGTTTAAATTTAATCAATCTCAACAAATTAAAAAAGAAAGGAGTGCTTTAATTAATCTTTTGGAAACCCTCTAGTACCTGGTTCAAGTTGAACTCCTAAAGAGTTGAGTGCCATACTTACTAAATTATACTGACCAACTGTAAATATTAAATCTAAAAGTTGATGAATATCATAATTTTTATTGAGAGCTTCCCAAGTAGAATCACTGATAAATGAATCGTAATAAAGCTCATCTACCGCCTTGAGTAATACCTTATCAAAAGGATCCCACTTATCAGATTCAGGGCCATCAATAATTCGTTTGATTTCTTCATCAGTTAAACCATGCTTTTTCCCTATCCTTACATGTTGACCCCATTCATATTCTGATTGGCATAACCAACCAATACGAAGGATAAGAATTTCTCGTTCTCTCGCAGGAAGCGATGATTTTACCATGATATGGCTCCCAAAAACTCCCCATCTTTTGTAAAGTTTCTCATGCCTAATTAAGGTTTTATGAATATTAAGAAGTTCACCATTTTCTCTTTCCATTAATGGTTTTAATAATGATTTCATTTCTTCATTCCATTCTACCTCAACTAATGGAGTAATTCTTGGTTCCTTAAGGCGTTTCCGATTTGGTATTCTTCTTTCTCTAATTTTTTGTTCACCACTCTTATCAAGTATAATTTTAGGAAAAAAACAGGGAAAGGATTTTATACATATGATTAGATTTTTTCATCGGTTTTAGGTTCCCTCCAATCATCATATTTCTCTATTAATGTATCGATTTCCACTTGCATAGACGTTGGGGGGTTCACACACCAAATATAGTGTCCTTCTTCAATCTTAATTTCATGAGGAAGTTCAGATTCACACGCTTTCGTTCGAGCATCAGAAATGCAACGTGGATGGAATGTGCACCCTGGAGGTGGTGCAATTGGACTAGGTACCTCTCCTTCAATTACAAAAGTTATATCACGATTTTTTACATCTATTTCTGATCTGCTCGAAAGTAGTGCTTGTGTATATGGGTGAGTTGGACGATTAAAGATTTGGTCGGTATCTCCAATCTCTACAAGTTTTCCTAAGTACATTACAGCTACTCTATCTGCGATATGGTTTACTACGGATAAATTATGAGTGATAAAGAGAAAACCATAATTGTACTTTTTTTGCAATATTTTCAATATATTAAGAATTTGAGCCTGAACCGATACATCTAAAGCTGATGTTGGTTCATCTAAAATGATTAACTCTGGATTGGATGCGAGTGCCCTAGCAATAATAATTCTTTGCTTTTGGCCACCTGAAAATTCATGAGGATAACGATCCATATGTTCACGTTTTAGTGATACTTGATCTAATAATTTTAAGACATATTGCCTTATTTCATCATTATTTGTAATTCCCATTAGGTTTCGAAGAGGTTCTGCAATAATATCTACCACTCTCATGCGAGGATTTAACGAGGCATCAGGATCTTGAAAAACTATCTGAATTTTACGTCTTAAATATTTAGGATATTCTTCAGGAATTGGCTTATTATTAAATAGAATATCTCCAGATGTTATATCAACTATTCCTAGAATAGCATTTGCAACAGTGGTTTTTCCACATCCACTTTCTCCTACTAATCCCAAAGTTTCACCAGTTTTTATATTAAAACTTATCCCATTAACTGCTTTAACTGCACCTACTTGTCTTT
>JAEOUE010000325.1 GCA_016839515.1 Candidatus Hodarchaeum mangrovi | reverse complement strand
GTTCGCTTGTTGGGAATGGAAGATGCAAATGTGAAAAATACTGAAAATTATAAAGATTTAGAACAGAATGCTTTTAAAGGGCGGTTATTAGCTTATATACAGTCTTTAAATCGGACTGGAAAAGGAATAATCGTATTCTCCTCGTCAGGGATTAAAAGTTGTAAGATAATAATAGATGTAGTTGATATAAATGAGTCCAATGTAGATTAATCAATTAAATCATAGGTGATAAACATTCGGGTTAAATTTTGGAAAAGGTATAGCAAAGAAGAAAGTAGTACTGAAAAGAATGCGTTACCCTTAACCGAGCAAGAAGATAAAGACCACAAAACAAGAACAATGTCTCTTTCAATAAAAGAAGGCTATTTTGGAGGGCTTTCCCAAACTTTAAGTGATCAGTTTATAACACCCTATGCCCTCAGCCTACAAATGAATCCTACCCAGTTGGGAATTCTACGGTCCCTTCTTGGAATTATCTCTCCTATTGGTCAGATATTTGGTTCTAACCGAATGAAAAATAATTCGCGGCAAAGTCTTGTCATAAAGGGAGTATTTCTTCAAGCATTTATGTGGCCATTGATTATGGTTTTAGGGATTTTTGCTATGAACAATTGGTTATTTACAATACTTCCAATATTTTTAATAGTATTTTATCTTCTCTATTCTTTTTTTGGGTCAACAGCAGGACCAAGTTGGTTTTCCTTGATGGGGGATATTATACCTGAAAATTACCGCGGTCGCTACTTTTCGAAACGAAATTTGCTAATTACTGCTACTTCCATAAGCGTTACTATATTAGCTTCAATTCTACTAGAGCAGTTAAAAATTATGAAAAACACTTTCATCGGTTTTTTTATTATCTTCTTTATTGCTTTTATAAGTAGAATAATTTCGGCGATTTATTTAGCACGACATTATTACCCTCCTTTTACAATTGAAAGGCAGTCTTATTTGAGTCTTTTAAAATTCCTAAAAAGTATCCCTAAGAGTAATTTCGGAATATTTACCTTATACATAACATTTCTTCAATTTTCTGTTAACATCGCAGCAGTATTCATAGGATATTATATGTTAGATGACTTAAACTTCAATTATATAGAATATGTATCTGTAAATTTGTCCATGCCACTTCTTAGCCTTCTTTTTTATCCTATAATAGGATTTATATCTGATAAATATGGTAATGCGTTAGTATTGAGGATTGGTGGTTTTTTACTTCCAATAATTCCTTTTCTGTGGATATTTCTAAATTCTCCTTTACAATTAATTTTTGGTCCACAATTAATTTCTGCGTTTGCGTGGACGGGAGTTAATTTAGCCGCATCAAACTTTATTTATGATAATATTCCTACTCAACAAAGAGGGTTCTATGTTGCGTATTTTAATCTCTTTTTGGGAATTGGGGTACTTTTTGGAGGGCTCTTAGGAAGCTTTCTCTTACAAATCGTCCCAATTATCTTCTTTAGTATTTTCCAAACTCTATTCTTAATTTCTGGATTTTGTAGATTACTTTTCGATTTAATATTCTTATTTCGAATAAAAGAAGTTAGAGTAAAAAAACCTAAGTAGGATTATAAGGTATCCAATCCTTTTATCTTAAGTGGTGGACGGGGGGCAGTTCTCCGATACTTTACAGCCGGATAACCCAAAGTAAAAGCTCCAAGCACCATGCCCTTGATTCCTAAGATGTTCAAAATTTCCTTATTCATAGGGACAGAACCTTGAATCATTCCAATCCAGCAAGTTCCAAGACCAAGAGTTTCAGCTTCTAACATTCCATATGTTAAAGCGATCCCTGCATCGTTAGCCCGTAATCCGATCATGACAGTACTCTTTTCTACTATTCTATAGTATAACACGATTAAATGAGGAGCCTTGTGAAAGATACTTCTTCCTATCGACTTTAAATACTTTTGAGCCTGTTCTGGTGACTGAAAACCCATGTAGGCGTAGTTAACTTTAATAATTTCATCATTCAACTTCTGGATTTTTTCAGGATCAGATATTATTACATAACGCCATGCTCTAGCATTCGAGGCACTTGGAGCGTATCTCATTGCTTCGAAAATTTTTTCTATCAGTTCCTTTGGAACTTTTTTGTTTTTGTAGCGTCTAATTGATCGTTTGGCACGAAGAAGTTTAAGTAATTTTTCATTTTCAACAATATTTTCGGGTGAATCGATACCAGAATATGTTTCAACATCATCGAGACCCTTAGTCAAAATGGCATCTTCAGGGCAAATTGCTATGCAATGGCCACAAATATTACACGTTTTTAATCCTTCGTTAAAAAAAACCTGATCATCATCATTAACGAAAAAATATCCCCGACCACACTCTTGAACACATAGTCTACAACCTGAACATTTATCTTTGTCTATTCCAATAACTGACATATTAGTTTTATCAAATTTGATTTTTTTTGGTATTTTTAAGAGAATTATGGATTCTTTATAAAAAATTGTTTAATAAAATAATAGGTTGTATTGTAGCTCAAAGCCTAAAACGAGTACACATCAAATATTGTATGGGTTGTTTATCTTTGCTGTATTCGTGATAAGCAAGTACAATTGTCTCATCTTCCAGTTGAGTCGCACTTGGATAACCAATATGCCAATATTGAGCCATTATTAACATATCTTGAACTGTTCGATCACCTTTCCCAGGCTTTGGAACAAGCACTCCACCTTCTCTAATTGTAAATTCGTTTTTAATATCCCAATTCAAACCATCATCTGAAATGCAACCACGAACGCCCCAGGGATCTTTTCTGTATCCATAAACTACTAAAACGCGTCCATCTTTTAATTGCAAGACTTCAGCAGGATATCCCCAGAGAGGACTTTTCTTTGGAAGACTCCAAGTAACTCCATCATCATCTGACCATGTAAACCACAAATTATCTTGCCGATTAGGTTTATGTTGAGTCCTCAGGAAACAAATTAATTTACCATTATTAAGCCTTGTCATTCCAGGTTCCATAAAATGAATAATACTAGCGGGATCAAATGCAACAGTAGACCAATACTCCCAATTATCACCTCCATCATCCGATCTTAGGAGAAAGCAACGGGATGTTTCATTACCCAATCCAACCTCACGATTTGTTGACATTGTCCCATCTAGAGGCATTAGTAATCCTCCATCAGGAAGTTCGATAATATGTCCTGCTCCAGATCCTCCACAAGCATACGCACTCAATGATGAGCTTGCGATTGGACTAGTATTTACTTCAATAGGATCAGTCCAAGTCTCACCATAATCTTTAGATTTGAGGACAACATATCCAGTTTGCCTTTTTAGACGTTCTGGCATCCCTGGAGGTGGCATTCCTAATGATTGATCACCATCATAATTTATTCCTCTAGGTGCGATGAAATTACATACTCTCGTGTGCATCAAGATTGTCCCATCTGAAATTTGGGAAAAAGCACAATCCCAATTCCCTTTATTCTCAGTATAAGGCCATATTACTTTCTTTTCAGAAGCATTCCAATTTTTCCCTCCATCCTTTGATTTAATATAGCAGCATTGGCCACTATCAGCATGAACTGGATACCTTTCTTCATTAAATCCCAGGAATAGTTCTCCATTCTGAAGTAATACAATACTGACTTGATTACACGCGTGTGCTAATTCAGAATCCTTGTAAACCATTACATGTTCAACATTTTTAACACTAACCATAAGAAAAACTCTTCAATTAATTAAATTTATATGTAAAAATAACTTTTAGCTTATAAAATCTATATATTCTTCCTTTTCTTAGATTAATCTACTTTAACGTGAGAATTTAATTCTTCAATTAACGCATCAATATTGTTTGAGTCATTAAATGATATAGAAATTGCCCCGTTAGGGCAGGCTTCCACACACCTTCCACAACCAAGACATCGATCCGTAATATATGCAATACCATCTATCATTTCATTTCCATTCCAAACGCAAGCTTCAATGCAATCTCCACATCCAACACATGCGTCTTCATCAATCACTACACTAAGTCCTTCTATTTTTTTTATAAATCTAAGTTCGCTTGTAGCATGCTTCATAATTGGAATATCAACGCAGCAACAAGGACAACAAAAACATGCTGACATAAATTTTCCTGTATCTTCAATGCCCGCCCCAACAGCCTCATCCATAGCTCTTCCAAGTAGTGGAATCAAACCATTATCTATAGCTCTTTTTACATGTTCCAAGGCTTCTTGTTTTGTTGCAACATGCTTTCTATCTTCATCTATCGGTAAATTTAATGTATCATCACCCATATTTAAGCAACCTATCGAATGATCGTGATTTTG
>JAEOUE010000093.1 GCA_016839515.1 Candidatus Hodarchaeum mangrovi | reverse complement strand
TTCCATTAAAAGAAGGCGAATCGAAAGTAAAAGTAGATATTGAGTAATATTTAGGGTATAATATAGTTATTTGTTGAATTTAAACAGAATATTAACGAGTCGATAATTGAGGTTAATATAAAATGAGTGAATTTATTTGTAAAGTTGGCGAAGCGGCTCCTCGAGATGTTGGAAGAGGCATTATACGGATTGATCCGTTAATTGCAGAAGAAATGGATGTTACATCTGGTACCGCAATTCAGATTATTGGAAAAAGACGAACAACTGCTATATACATACCAGCCTATCCACAAGATCGTGGAACAGGTATTGCAAGGATTGATGGTAGCACTCGTCGAAATGCAGGTGTGAGTGTTGATGATACAATCGAATTAAAAATCGTAGAAGCAGTTAATGCAAATCGTATCGAATTTGCTCCTATTGAAAATCTTAGATTACAAGGAGCAGAGGACTGGTTAAAGAGAAATCTCCTCGGTCGTGTGTTAACACAAGGAGATTTTATCGAGCTTCCAATAATGGGGGCACGTCGTATATTTTTAACCGTTTCCAAGATTTCTCCCAATACTGATGCCGTAATTATGCAGGAAACAACTCAAGTAATTGTCTCCACAAAACCAGTAAAAGATGTTCAGCAGGATAGTTTTCAAAGAATACGATATGAAGATATTGGAGGACTTTCTGTTGAAATTCAGAAGATTAGAGAAATGATTGAACTTCCAATGCGTCATCCTGAATTATTTAAAAGATTAGGTATCACTCCCCCTCGTGGTGTTCTTTTATATGGACCGCCTGGAACAGGTAAGACATTATTGGCAAAAGCTGTTGCAAATGAAACTGATTCTCATTTTATTTCTGTTTCTGGCCCTGAATTTATGTCAAAGTTATATGGTGAAAGTGAACAACGAATTCGTGAAATTTTTGAGGAAGCTAAACAAAACGCTCCTAGTATTATCTTTCTAGATGAAATAGATTCAATCGCTCCCAAACGTTCGGAAGTTACTGGTGAAGTAGAGAGAAGAGTTGTTGCTCAATTATTGTCTAATATGGATGGATTGAGCGAAAGGGGTGATGTAGTTGTCATTGGTGCAACAAATCGTGAAAATGCCTTAGATCCAGCTATACGAAGGGGTGGTAGATTTGATCGTGAGATAGAGATCGGAATACCTGATAAAAATGGTAGAGAGGAAATTTTATTGATTCATACCCGAGGTATGCCATTAGCAAAAGATGTTAAAGTAGATAAACTTGCAGAGGTAACTCATGGTTTTGTTGGAGCAGATCTTGAACAATTGACAAAAGAAGCAGCAATGAATGCTCTACGGAAAATAATTCCTAAATTGAATTTAGAGGAAGATACAATACCCGCAGAAATATTAAACGAACTAGAAGTTACCCAAAATAATTTTGATGAAGCATTACTAGATATCCAACCCTCTGCCTTAAGGGAAGTATTTGTAGAAATCCCAAATGTCAGTTGGAGTGATGTAGGGGGCCTTATTGCTGAAAAAAACGAAATTCAAAATTCAATTGAATTACCATTGAAGTTCCCTAAATTTTTCACTCATATGGGTGCCAAACAGCCAAAAGGAATTCTACTTTATGGACCTCCAGGTACTGGAAAAACTTTGCTAGCAAAAGCTGTTGCTAATGAAACTCAAGCCAATTTTATTAGTGTAAAAGGTCCTGAACTTTTATCCAAGTGGGTTGGTGAATCAGAAAAAGGGATAAGAGAGGTTTTCCGTAAAGCTAGACAAGCAGCTCCTGCAATTATCTTTTTCGATGAAATTGACTCTATTGCCCCAGTACGAGGGAAATCTTTTGATAGTGGTGTAACGGAGAGGATGATCAGTCAATTTCTTACAGAATTAGATGGTTTAGAGGAATTGAAAGGAGTAGTTGTAATTGCAGCAACAAATCGCCCTGATATGATTGATCCCGCACTTTTACGACCTGGACGATTTGATAAAATTATTGAAATAGGACTACCTGATGATCCAGCAAGACTTGAAATCTTGAAAATTCATACAAAAGGAGTACCCCTAGCCTCTGATATTAATCTAGAAGATTATGTTAAAAAGACAGAGAATTTCACAGGTGCTGATATAGCTTCAATATGTCAGGAAACCGTCATGATTGCAATTCAAAGAAATATCCCAGTAATTATGGAGAATCAAGTAGAATTCAATAATTATTTCGTAACAAAAAATGATTTCGACGAAGCACTGACAAAGGTTAAATCTTCACGAAAAGCTGGAATAATACGCCCTGGAGATAAACTTACTGCGATGCAGGATCAAGTAGATAAGCTTTCTTTCCTTTAAAAGCATGATTTCTCCTATTTCTTTTTTTCCTTTTTTACAAAACCGTGAAGTTTATCAACAAGTAGAAAAAAATCTTCATGGTTTATCAATATGTCACTATTAAAAGATATATCTGACTTATTACGGTTAAGTCTCTGCATTTTAGCTAGTATAGTTGTCATAATTGCTGGTTATTTAAGCTACCGATTAAATGGAGTCCTTCAACCTGAAATTGAACCATTGGACATATTAAACTTTTTATTTAATAATGATGTAGTTCCTTTTGAAGGTCTTGTCATTGGTCTTTTAATTCCTTTTCTTCTAATTGGGGGAAATCATGTAATAAATGATTTTTTTGACTTCGAAAATGATAGAATCAACAACCGAATTGATAGACCGTTAGTTAGAGGCGTTGTATCTCCCAAACAAGCAAGAAACTTAGCTATTTTATGTTATACTCTAGCTTTTCTGATTGTTCTTATAGAAGTTTTTATCTTTCATTTATCTCTTTTGTTAATCCCTGCAACAATCATTTTCATTGGCATTGGAATTGGTTATAATATTGAAATCAAGTCTTATGGACTAATTGGAAATATCTGGGTGAGTCTTGGATATATTTTTCCATTTTTAATGGGAGCACTCTTAGTTGGAGCAAATAGCAACTGGGTATTAATAAATGTTTTAATCTTGAGTGTCTTTATTTTTTTCTTAGCATTAGCAAGGGAAGTACTAAAAGACATTATGGATATTTCTGGAGATAAAGAGACAGGAAAACGTTCAGTTCCAATTGTAAAAGGTGCAAAATTTGCTGCATACCTATCTGGATTATTCTATGTATTTGCCATTATTTCTGGGAGTCTTCTAATATTTTATGGCTTTAAAAATAATGTAGTTTTTATTGTTGGATATTCTTTCTTAATTATTTTAATATTATATACTCTTTATGTCTTAGTTCCTAATCCAAATCTTGAAACAGCAACTAAAGGGAGGAAGTATTCAAGATGGTCCTTATGGTGGTCAACAGGATTATTATTTATCAGTAGCTTATTTATTTAGACTATTCATTTTATGAATCATTATAAATGGGCAGATACTCGTGTAAAAACTTATAATGATTTCTCAAGTTCCTCTACTAATTTCGCAAGTTCCCCCTGAAGAGATTCACAATTGTCACCTACATTTGAAATCTTTTCCCATGCTTCCTCTGTTAAACCATATTTCTGCAAGCGATCTGGAAGAATTTGATTCCATTGATATGCTCCCATTTGAAAGCTTGGAGCCTTGTCAAGAATTATTTGAAATTCAAGTGAAAGAGATAGGTAAACTTTTTGTTCTGTTGCAGTCAATTCACAATCTTTTACAGGAAAATTAATGCCCAATCTTGCTAGATTATCAGTCGAATTTTTTGAATACATTTTAAGAGCACAGTAGCTAACAGCTATTCATTCTTTTAAAACATATTCAGATACAAATTTCCGCTTTAATTATTGTTTTGTCAATGTTTACTCAAAATTTATCTTCTAAGGTGGAACTATCTTTTCTTGTCCATTTAAATATGGTCTTAAAATATTAGGAATGATAACTGAACCATCTTCTTGTTGAAAGTTTTCTAAAATCGCACAGATTGTTCTTTCTGATGCAATTGCCGTGGAATTAAGAGTATGAACAAATTCTTTGCTTCCTCCTTCTTTACCAAAAGTAATATTTAATTTTTGGGCTTGGTATTCTGTAACATTTGAACAGGACACAAGTTCACGATAGGTTCCTTGAGCTGGGAACCATACTTCCAAATCATATTTTTTAGCAGCATTATCATTTAATTCTCCACTTGCAATATTAACAATTCGATAAGGAATTTTCATCCCTTTAAATAATTCTTCTGCATTGGTGATTAATTCTTCGTGAAACATTCCTGATTCATTTGGTTTACAGAATATAAATTGCTCAACCTTATGAAAATGGTGGACACGAAATATCCCTTTAGTGTCTTTTCCATGAGAACCTGCTTCCCTTCGATAACATTGAGAGATTCCACAGTATTTTCTAGGTAATGTATCAACTTCAATTAGCTCATTCATGTGAAGTGCAGCTAATGTCTGTTCCGAGGTTGCTATAAAGAAGACATCCTCTTTAGTGTCTGAATATAAAGTATCTTCAAAATCCGACAGTTCACTTGCTCCCTCCATGGCTTTTCTTCTCATGAAAGGAGGTGTCCAATAAGGGAGAAATCCACGTTTGCTGGTTAGGAAATCAACAGCATATCTGATTAATGCAAGATTTAAATAGACTAGATCCTTCATTAAGTAAAAAGTACGAGATCCACTAATCTCTGAAGATTTTTCCAATTCAGCTAGCTGTAACAATTCTAATAGCTCTGTGTGACCTTTTGGTTGAAAGTTAAATTTCGTTTTTCTTCCCCAACTCCTTATTGTTTCATCTCCATCTTCTGTTTTAGCAATTGGAACTCCTGGGAGGATAATATTTCCAATGGAGTATCTAATTTTGTCTCTTTCAATCAGTTTTTCATTTGCATCAATCTCTAATTTAGTAATCTCTAAATTAATTTCTTTTACTTTTTCTTGGAGAGCTAAGGTTTCTTCATTTTTCTTCTTCTTAATCCCAATATCCTTTGAAATTTGGTTACGTTCCTTTCGAAGATCATTAATCTGTTGAAGAAGTGTTCGCCATTTCAAGTCTAAATCAATTACCTTATCAACACGGGCTGGATCTTTAAATCTCTTTTTTTCACTATCACGTATGATATCAGGATTTTCACGAAAGACTTTAATATCAATCATTTCTATTTTTGCTCCACTAAAGCTCATCAACCAAATAAACAGGCTGGTAAAAGCTTTCAATTCGATACTTTTTGATGTTTTCTTCCTTAGTGATCGTATAATCCTCTATTACTTTACTTGATAAAAAGGAATGAAAAAGACTAATTCAATTAGATTTTTGGTAACTTCTTTTTTAAGGGGTCTGCATCAACATATCGCCAGAAAATTAAAACAGAAATCACGATGAAACAAGCTGAAATTGGCCCCCATAATAAATATCCAAGGGAATATTCAAATCCTCGCCAGTCAGTAAAAGAGCTCCAATCACTTAATAAAATACCTACAATTAAATATCCGATGGCTTGAAAAAAGTTCAAAGTTATTGATTCGAATCCATAGTAAATTCCAGCTCGTGATTCTCCTGATATTCTTTCATCTGCCTCTGCTATATCAGCGACAATTGCATAAGGTAATAAATAAAAACCAGAAACACCAATTCCAACTAATATTACAAAGAAAACAGCTTGTAGGAGCACATCTAGGTTTGGGGAGATTGGTAATATAGCTGAAAATATACTTATTTGCCCTATAAGAAATGTAAAAGGCATAAAAATTGCATCCAACTCATTATGATGATAAGACTCTTTGTCTTTCCTGATCTATTTCCAAAGCGTATCCACCAGAGAAAACCAGAGAAAATTGTAGCTAGTAGAGTCAATCCAAAAATTAAATATTCTATCGTTCCGAAACGGAGCGCTTTATCGATCCATGCAAGAACAATACCCATTATCATGCTTAAAGCTACTGAAAGAAATCCTCGTGATAGAGTCCACATAATGTAATTTCGATTCTTTGAGACTACTCTTAGTTCCTCAAAAAATGTAGGTTGAGGAATGAATATTTCTTTTGCTTTTATATTAATAATAGAAGGTAAAAAGAATATCATTACAGCAAGAGAAAATAGAATTACTATCAAAGATATTGTCAATCCATTTGTTAAAAAGGAGAAAAACGGATTCAATGCATTGAGATCAACTTGCTCTGATTCTCCCCCTAAAAGCGCAGGCAAAAGAAAGGCTGATCCTGCCCCAATTATAAAAGCTATTAAGTTTACTGTATTTTGATAACCACTAATTTCTAGCCGTTCCTCTTCTGAAGAAATTTCAGGCATCCATGCTTGAAATGGAGTAAGTAAAAATCCATAAAATGCTTGATAAAGGGAATTAAACAGAAGAAGATATCCAAATATTAATGAATCATCACTACCTGGAGGAAGTATTAAGTGTGGGGAGTACAAAAAGAAAAACATAAGTGCAAGCAGAGGAGCTCCGATGAATATAAATGGTTTTCTTCTTCCCCATCGAGATTTTGTTCGATCAGAGAGATATCCAGCTAGATAACTAGAAAAAGCAATTACAATCTTCCCTATAGCAACACCTAGGAAAGCTAAGAAAGGATTATCTTCTAATCCAAAAAACGCAAAATAAACATATCCAGTGAAAAGATCGGCTAAATCCATAGTAATTGAAGAACCAAGTCTTCCAATGCCATAACTCAATTTTTCTTTAAAAATGAGCATGATAAACACATCAATTGATAATTGAACAGTCTTCAGAAGAAAATAGTAATTTACTGATAAGTTTTTTTAATCTTCTTAAGAAATATCTGTAAATTAAGAAAAAAATTTCGGTTTCTCTTAAAAAGAAATTTATTGATAAAGGAAAAAAAAGAATTAAGGAATTTATTAAGATTAAAGTGTCTATCTATAATGATGACCTTGCTGGAGAAGTCTATCATGGATTTCTCGTTCACCTTTGACCTCACTTAATGAACACTCAGCTCCTATCCTATATCCAGCACTTAATAAAAATCCTGATTTACAAATACCACGAGCTTGTCTTCCTGCTGTCCTTTGGGCAATTAGACTAGTTCCTTCATTAAGAACCAATGTAGCAGTTTTATTTGCTTCATTTATTTCTAATACAGCTTCCTCATTTCCTCCCTTTTCTGAAAAAGCTCCATTTACATAATATAATTTTATAATATGTCTTGGACCACTTACTTTCGTTTTTATTGGAGAAGGTTCGGGGGCAGTTGGAAAATCAACATGTGAGGGAGGTTCGGATAATTCTGTAGGTGGTTTTACCTCTGGAGGAGTAGTAGATGGTGCTTGAATAACTGGAGAAGGTATCACAGGCATTTCTTTTGGAGGAGTAACAGCTTTGAGATCAGCAATACCTCCTACAATCCCTTTGCTAATTTCTTTAGCATCATCTTTCCTTAAATCCTTGCTTTTTGTTAATTTCTCAATTAATTGGAAAAAGCCTTTGGGTTCATAGCCCTCATTGATAGCATAAACCATTGGGTTACGTGCTCGATCTACATCGAGTTTTCTTACCAAACGATTTCCTGCAGCTTTCTCACCAACCTGAGAATTTGATCCTACCCATACATATAAATCATGATATGCATCAAGAACGAAAACATCATCACTAATAAGACTTTCTTTCTTTAATGGGACATTTTCGATAACAATATCATCAGAAGAGGATCCATCAGAGAGATCAGCATCTCGAACTCTGTACATTGCATATGAAACGTTTTCTTTTACTTCAATATGCTTTAAAAATCCTGGAGTATCCCCTGTGACAACGGTAAAATCAATTAATCCTTTGAACTCATTAGATTCTTGGCTCTCAACTTCTGTGTCTATATCGATTTCCTTATCTTTAAAATCTAGCTGTTTTGCCGCCCAAGCTCCTACAGCTCGGTCATCTGCATAAGCTTGAGAACCTAACCATATAAAAACCTTTTTTGTTAGACCTGGACTCACATCTGAATTATCAATAAGATAAACGTCTCCGTTTAAGAATTCATATGGTGGTTTAACTTCAATTAGATTTTTACCCTGAATATGATATACTTTCATTCTGAACATTCCTCTTAATTTCGTTAGTTCTTTTTATTTTTTACAAAAATTAATCTATTAATATAGAATAAATGATACTTCTTACTTTCTACAGATAATCCTCTCTTTTTAAAATATCGAATTAACTTAAAATTTTCCATTGACATGCTAAAATAAATAGTAGAAATTCTTACCTAGTTCTTTTTTTTGCGTAGTTCGTTCTCTAATCTAGTGATACGGTCTTTTAATCGTCTTATTTGTGAATTAAGAACATTATTTTCCGTGAGTAATTCCATTATATACATTTTAAGCTTGGCAACCTCTCTTTCATCATGTGTGGCCATATCTATTGCAGTAGATACTGTAGTTCGAAGATTTTCTAATAATTCAACCATCACTGTGGGATCAAATGCCTTCCTTTCTTCTTCCGGCAATAAATTCCAATTAAGCACCCACTCATCCAAGAAGGCTTCAATATAACCTCTAAAATGACTTTCTTTAATATATGGAAAATTCTTTGGGAAAATCAAGTAAAGATTAGAAACACGTCCCATTTTTGCTATACGAGGATCATGTGAACTTGGAGCTGGTTGTATAAAGTCATAACTTAAATGTTGAAGATCATCTCGATTGGGAACATTGAGTGGGTCCTTGAATCCAGTAGGATATTCGTTAAATCTTCCCATTGATGAAACAGTTTGACCTTGGACAGCTAATAATAGTGCAGATTCTTCCTCTAAATAATTGTTATATTCAACTTTTGGTCCTTCAAGATCATCAAATACAACCAAAACAATTCCTTTTAATTGTACTCGTTGCTGTTGTCTCTTTTCTACCCATTTATTAAATTCACTACCAATTTCGGTAATATCTGCTAATTCATCTGCTAGCATAATAAATAGATCACTATATCTTCTCTGGTAATATAATCGTGTAAAGGTAGATTCTACTTCTTTAGTAAAAATAGAGGTATTTTCTGGCAGGTCAGAATTGACGATCTCTGCTATTAGATTATCTTCCTCTAGTTTGGTTAATACGATTCTTTTTTTCATTGCAGGTAATTTTTTATCAATGATATAGAGACCCTGATGATTTAAGAGCCAGAATCGGTAAATTTGATCTTGCACCAGAATTTACTCCGAAACTTAATTTTTCCCGAGATTAGCTATATCTTCTTGACTTGTTTCAATCAAGAGATTAATATCAATTGCATAGTCTAAGAACTTTATAGCTTCACTTCGTTTATATCGTTTCGAGAGATGTGAAATAATTTGCTCTGAAAACAAATACTGGACACCCTGCTTTTCAAATCGAATCTCTTTAATTTGTTCAAACATCGATTTATACTTCTTTGGAAGTTTTATACTATCTAATGTCAGAACACCTTCGTTTAAGACAAAAGCACAGAAATAATGTAATGGAATATGTTTTCGAACCATTTTCTTGACTATATGGCTGGGAATCTGATCTGTAGCATAAAAATCTTTTAGATCTTCTGAGAATCGATTCTCTAGCTCTCTTCCTAATGTTTTCAATCGACCTTGGAAATAATCTGGTAATCTGATTTCAGAGATAATTATTAAGCTAGATTGGTTTCCATGCCATACCAGAAGATGTAATCCTTCACGTGACATTACTTCGATCTTATCTTTCTCACGCTCTTCTGTAGCATGAGTCATTGTATCGGATAATTCTTCCATAAAAGTAGAAATGGCTGCAGACATACCAGAAAGCGCATCGGTATCGGTTGCCATATCTGTAATGGTTTTTTCGGAATAGAACTGAAGTCCTGATTCATGACGAGCAATAATTAGACGTATGGATTTGATATCTTCAAAGGATTGTTCAATGTTCAATTCAGCTAGTCTTTTAATCGATTTTTTACGTACACGTCTTTTATTAATTGAATACACACTTAAGAAAATAACTGCTAAAATCGATAAGAATAACGCTCCTTGTAATAATACTTCAAGAGGATTAATTATTTCAGTTATTTTGTACTCTGCTAACTCTTCAGTCGTTAAACTATAGATATATGGTAAACCAGACATAGA
This sequence comes from Candidatus Hodarchaeum mangrovi, assembly GCA_016839515.1. GTDB lineage: Archaea > Asgardarchaeota > Heimdallarchaeia > Hodarchaeales > Hodarchaeaceae > Hodarchaeum > Hodarchaeum mangrovi. The sequence goes on along the minus strand of JAEOUE010000093.1, from coordinate 2,964 downwards.
AGAACCTGCAGATATTCTAATCTGAGTGAATCCTGTTGCAGATTTAGTAAATGCTCCTGGAATAGTATAGAAAGTTTTTCCTAATGAATCGGTCATTTTTATTTCTTGGAATAATTGGGTACTGCCATTGATATATTTAAGTTCAATTGAAAAGGTTATTTCGACCCCCTCAAGATTAATGAGATTAATTGTTGATCCAAAACCAGCTAGTAATGGATTTCTATAGGAGAGAGTGATGAAGAAGCTAATTTCTTGACCTCTTTCTATGATATTACCAGGTTCAACATTTACATCTATAGTAGTTTCCCATCCATTTATCGTGACATTAAGGGAAAAACGTTGGAATTGATATCCTAACGTTGAAATCTCAATCGTAAAATTATAAAATCCATAGTGATAACCAGAAGTGGATAGATTAATTGAAAAAGGCATGGAGATAAGATTTAATTCTAATTCAGCGCCAAAAACTTCTGTTCCATTTATCCAAAAGATCAAATTATCTATTTGTAGAATATTAATACCGCCGTATGTTTGGTATGAGGGGATCACTAATGTAAATATTTCTTCAGCCATTAATGTTTCGTTATAGTCTAGATTCGCCACATCTATCATTCTTGTTTCCATTTCAGATATAATAAAGTAGATAACATAATTGGTACTAGAATAATATGCAGTTTCAAACGTTATTATAACTTGGTATTTCCCAACCTCACTACCTAGAAATATAAAGAAATGTGTCCCATTATCATGCTTTGAATCAATGCTTATAAAGGAAGAACCATTTCCTGAAAAAATAATGTCATAATCTATTATCCCCAATCCACTGAAATCATCAATCCAAGTTATAGAAATTGTTTGGCTATTTGTATAGTTGAAAAGCGACATTTCCCCTATTGTTGTCATATTAGAAGGTATTAAATCTGTTATATGATTAGGAACCTTTGAAACGTCAAATTGTACAACAATCGAATTATCTTCAAAGTATGGATCTGAAAAAGAAATATCAATTGTGTGTATTCCCGTCAAAAGCATTTCAGAAGAGAAATTGAACCAATAAAAGTTACCTGTCTGATTAATAAATCTTACTTTAGTATCTAATGGTACTGGGGTCACACCTGATATATTCTCTGAATAATCTGTGTTTTCAAAGAATAAAAAGAACTCTAAAGTGTCATTATAGTATACCATTGTGGGTGAAATGAGATTAGTAAAAATGTTCGTATTTGCAGGAATGATGTTAATATGTAATATAAATAAAGCAAATTGGTAATTTAATAAAGAGAATGTGAATTCAAGAACCATAGAACCAGTTTGATTAGGGTTTATTGTTATAGTCCAAGAGTTATTTAATTCTTGAATATAACTATCTATAGGAACTGGGGAACTAATAGATGGTACTAATGGATCCAGAAATGTTCCTAATAATACTGAATAATATTCTAAATTCAATTTGATATTATCTTGAGAGCTATCTGAATAACTTTTTGTGATAATTGTCGTATCATTTATTATAGGTATTCCCCCAACACCTGCATCAATTCCTGTCCTTCCTGGTGTTATTGTAACATTAAACTCCCAATTTTTAGACATGTATTTAGGATGGTTTGCAATGATTTCAAGATTCAAATATGTACCAGTGCCTCCAAGGAGTGAAGAGTTGAATTTATAGTAATAAATACCAGAAATTTCAATAGTGTTGAAGCTATCTCCATTCACACTAATACTAGCTCCACTGATCGCATCAGAATCACTATAATTGTAATTTATCTTTATTGTAGTATTTTCTTGCCATTCTAGAATGAGATTTGTTATATTTGTTTGAAGGATAGAGTTCTGTACGAAAAAAACTGAAATTTGAATAGTCCAATTAACAAACCATCCAAGTTGTGTTGTAATGTTTATGTGTCCAGTCTCTCCAGCATTCTGAAGACTTGTATCAAATGACGCATTATATGTTTTATCAGCCAACTGATTCATGAAGACATTTGAAGTCCAATTTGCTTCACAATATATCGGTGCATCGAGAATATTGGAATCGTTGTGAATCGATTTGTAAGTAGCAGTTACATTAAATAAATCTCCAATAATTACTTCTGTTTCCGCTTGTACTGAGAAACTAGTAGCAATGATTATATCCACTTTTCTTGTAAATATTCCTACCCGTGTTTTATCCGAGTTTATCCATACCGATTGTAATTTATATGTTCCGTTGACGTTTGTTGTTTGACTTACTGCAGAATTAATATCCCATAATTCAGAGAATACAGTGTGGGTCGAATTGATATCAATTGCTTTATAGAGTTCTGAATTATCTGGAGAATCAATCCAATATGTCAGATTTCCATTAAAGGTCGTTTTGAATTCCAGTTCTAATAAGTCCGTGACATTTGCTTTCTGAGGAAATTCTAAGCTCGTTCCATCTTCCAATATTTTAAATTCCTCAATATAATTCGGAGCATCGAATGAAATTTCCCAGTTTGAAGAACTAGAGAGATCTGATGCATTGATTATCATTGTGCTTGATTGGTTTGCATAAAAGACAGATGAGTTGAGTCCTCCTGAAAGAGAGGTATTGTATTCTAAAATTCCATTACGATAAATTGCAGACCCATTCCAGTCTGAAGGTAATGATGTTACGATGAAGGTTCTATTTTTAATATTGTAAGAAGAAATAATGCTAGGAGTCAAAAATGTTAAGTTCCATTCTGTCAACGTGTTATTATTCACTAAAAATTGAGAAAAAATAGATATTGGATTTCCCTGATATGTCAGATTAACGATCCAAGTTACGTCAAATGACATACTAGTGTTTGTGTTAAACTGATGATTATTGGAAGAACTTGCGTTCCAATCAAACCAAGTGAATCTTGAAAGAGCTGTAGAATCAGTGGGTGAACTATATATAAAATTTAGCTCTTGGGGAGATTTATATTTTTTATCAATGAAGGAACTACCAGATTTTTG
>JAEOUE010000324.1 GCA_016839515.1 Candidatus Hodarchaeum mangrovi | reverse complement strand
GAGCGGAAATATTCAGATTTTATCTGAATCATTGAGTATGAGACTTTTAATTAATTTCATGGGGCTCTCAGTCAAAGATTTTAAAAAAATTGAGAATATGGGGGAGAAAGTAGACAAATCCTTAATAGATTTTAATAAAAGTATCGCGATTATTAACAAAGTAAACGATCCTTATGCTCTCAGTCTAGCTTATGCAGCAACAGGAATTAGTTATTGTTACACTGGATATCAATTCGTCGAAGATGAAAGAGAACAAGAAGAATACCTTGATAAAGGAATCGAATTATTAGAGAAAGCGTTAAGTTTTGCCAGAAAAGCGAAGAGTAAATTTAACATACTAGTGGATTTGTTTTTCATAGATTACTTTGCACTTTTTAGTGGCAGAATCAATTATCTCCAGAAGCGAATTCTTAATGACATCAAAGACTGTTCGGAATTAGGGAAAATTTATGCACACTCTTATAGTCTTTATCGATCTTTGGGATATATTTTACCTGCGCTTTATTATACTAATTCTTCACAACGGAGTTTTTTTACTATGGCACAACGCAAAATCTATGCTGAAAAAGGGCTCCAATACGTAAAGGAAGCAATGAGTACACCAAATTTCCCTTCTATTAAAGCATGGTTATACCAAGGTTTGATATTAGCTTACTCCCAACTTACAATTCTCACCGAATCAAAAACAAAACAAGAAGAATATGCCCAAATTATGCTTCAATATGCAAAACAGGCAGAAACATTCGGTTTAAAATATGAAGGGGGATTTCCTCAGGCTGGTGGTTATTCAAGTCTTTATAAGGCTTATAAAACTCTTGCGGATATCGCTAAAAAGAAGGAAGACAGGATAAAATACCTTAAAAATGCAATAGATGCCCAAAATAAATCAACCAATTATGCTATATTATCTCGATCTGGTGCTATTACAGAACAAATGAGACTAGGACTATTATATGAGGAATTAGGGATAATAACGGGAGAAGAAGTTACTTTAAATCAAGCACGAGAAATTTTTCTCCACACAATAAAAGAGAGTGTTGATAGAAGATACTTTTCTTATGAAGCAGCGAGTTATCAATATATAGCTCGTATAGAAGATCGATTGGGTAATTATATGCTTTCTGCAGAAAATTATAAGAAAGCTCAAGAAGCATATAATAAATCGCTGAAAATGATAAAATATAAACTTCTAAAAAATAGAATCAATGAGAAATTTAATTATGTAAGGGCTTGGAATTTTATTGAAGAAGCTAGATCGTTTCATGTTCAAGAAAATCATATAAAAGCTAAGGAATTTTATAAGAAGGCTTATGATATTCTAATAGAATTACCAAGTTACAGCTATGAAGCTTCTTATTATTCTGGATGGATTTCATTGGAAGAAGCAGAACAATTAAGTAAAGAAGAAGAACACGATAAAGCTATAGAAAGTTTTAAAGAGACAGGAAAAATTTTTGAAAAAGCAATTGGAACATTAATAAAATCCCAGCAGTTAACAAAAGAAAAATTTGAAAAAGAGAGAATAAATAAGTTTGAAAAAATAGCTCAAGTTAGGGTGAATCATTGTAATGCGAGAATAAATTTAGAAGAAGCAAGGATTTTAGGAAAAAAAGGTGAACATATTGCGGCTGCAGAAAAATTTGCTTTTGCCTCTTCTCAATTCAGAGATATATGCATTTTATTTAAAATTAAACGAGAACGAGAAGAATTAGAAGCTGTTTTTTATCTGTGCAGAGCTTGGGAAAATATGGAACTTGCTGAAAAATATCTGGATCCTTACAGATTTTCCGAAGCAGCTGTATTGTTTACAAAAGCTAGTGATCTTTTTATGGATGCAAAGTTAAAATTACTAGCTTACGGGAATTCAACATTTTGCCAAGCGCTTGAATATGGTTGTAAATTTGATAAATCCATTGGAATGGACATTAAAAAAGAATTATATCCAAAAGTCAAAGTAACCCTTAGTAAGGCAGCAACTTTATATGAAAAAGGAGGTTTTAAGAGTGGAGCTGACTGGGCTCAAGCAACTTCGATATATTTTGATGCGGCTTGGCACCTAATTAGAGCTGATGAAGAAACAGATCTTCAGGAAAAAGCAAAACTTTTAAGAATAGGTGGTAAATATTTAAAATCTGCAGTAGAGTTATTTGGAAAAGCCGGTTATAAAGAGAAGGAAAAAGAAATTCAGGATCGATTGAATCGGGTTGAGAATGAAGAATCAATTATTTTTTCCGCTTTAAGCACTATAAAAGAACCCTCAATCTCCCGAAGTACTTTAGGGATAGTTGCCCCTTCTTGTCCACTTGAAAGTAGTCAATCTCCTCGATTAAGTGAAGCTCGTCAGTTCAGTGATGAAGAAAAACGGGTAGCAATAGAGAGAATGGAAAGAAAGAAATATCACTTATTCTATAGAGATCTATTTAAAGAATATCCTAAAGTTCAAAAAAGCAAGTGTAGAGTTGGTATCGCTCAAATAGGTATATCTGAGACCGGAGATATCATGAACGAACTATTTGAAACGATATCTTCAGGGCTTTTAAGGCTTAGAGCAAAAAAAATTGAAGAAATAAGATCCAAAGTTAAAAATATGATTGAAAAAGCGCATAGTGAGGGAGTAAACATCTTACTTTTTCCTGAAATGTCTATTGACCTTAATTATAGTAAGTTATTTGAAGAAATATCATATATGACGAAATTATATAATATGTATGTCATTCCAGGATCTTATCATGACCAAGAAACACACCGTAATATTAGCATGGTTTTAGGACCAGAAGGAATTCTCTGGGAGCAAGAAAAGCATATTCCCGCAATTATCAGTACTAAAGAAGGAAATAGATTTAAAGAAGGAATAGAAGTCAGCAGTTTACCTCGAAAGACAATCATCTGTAATACAGAATATGGTAGGATCGTTATCGTAATTTGTCGAGACTTTCTTGATATGGATCTCAGAGTAGAGTTAAAAAACTTCGAACCACCAATTGATATAATTCTAAATCCCGCTTTTACACCAGTCAGCGCGGATTTTAAAGCAGCTCATTTTGATGCGCGTCGATCTATTTTTGCATATTCATTTTTTGCTAACATTGGAGAAT
>JAEOUE010000323.1 GCA_016839515.1 Candidatus Hodarchaeum mangrovi | reverse complement strand
TTCGGATTTAGGTTGTGCTGTTGCTCATAAAATGTTAGAAATTCAATCTGATCCAAAGTTCTTAAAGCATGTAAGAGAAATGGGTAAAATCTTCGGAGATGGTTTGGAAGATATTAAAGAGATGTTTCCAGAATTAATTAAAGAAGTTCGAGGCAGAGGATTGATGTGGGGTGTTGAGTTTTTTAAGGAGACGGATAGTCAGCTAGCTATGCTTTCCATCATAAAAGAAGGTGTTCTCATAAATTATTGTGGGAATAAAAAGGATACGCAAATTATGATGCCTCCACTAATTGTACAAGCCAATGAACTTGAGGATATTCTTTCAAGAATTAGGATTGGAATACAAAAAGTAAAAGAAATAAAAAAATGAATTAAATTAACTCAGTTTCCATTTTTCCCCTTTTTTCTTCATGAATCTTTATTTGGTTTTCTTTAACTTGTAAAAGCCTTTCCCCATGAAGCGGATACATATAGATTGCTACAACCGCAAAAACTAAGGCTATAGCAGGAAAGATAAACATTAAGGCTCTTAACCCAAATATTACTTCGCTTGTAACCATAGATGGTTCAAAAGTGTACCATCCAACGGTACTCAAAACTGTAGCAATTGCAAAAATCACCAAAACATTGGACAATCTTAAAATAAGCGCATTTACTCCGTAATATCCCGCTTCTCTGCGTATTCCAGTGACAATTTCATCCTCATCAACAATATCTGCCACAACCAAATCGATGATATATAATGAACCAGATAATCCGATTCCTATCAAGAAAAATACAATTAATCCAGAAAGGAAATCATCAATAAACATCAGTGGTAATAATGTACAAATCCAGACCGACATCGATATCAACCAAGTTTTCCTATTACCAATCTTTCGGACTAAAGGCTTCCATAAAAATGTCATGAATACTATAGCAGAGATGAAAGTCAATCCCAAGAGTAAGGAAATCATTAGAGCATCTGTTATATGTAGAACAAATTTGGCATATAACGGAACGATGGTGGGAAGCATACCATATACGAACCAGTTACACAATTCAGAAATTACATAGAATCTAAATGACTTACTTTTAAGACAGTATTTAATTGTTTTGATAAATCCAAACGCTTGTTTATAATCTTCGCTAAATTCTTTTTTTTCTCGTGGCGCGAAAAATAGAAACACTAACGTTCCTGCAATAACGATAATCCCTACTATAATTCCAAACAGTTGATATTGTCCCAATGACGCAGGATCTGAGTAATCTGAAATTATAAGCCCCGGTAAAATAAAAGCAAAAATAAGAGCTATAACTATAAATGTTTCTCTAACATTATTTGCTTGTGTTCTCTCTTTTTGAGTCATAAATATCTCAGGAAATAGCGCTGTTTGTGTAAGACTAAATGCAGTATAAAAGAGTTCGAAAATCACGATAATTATGAGAAAATAGAAAAAGTTGCCAACTTGATTCGCAGGACCAATTGGAAATGGTGGAAAATAAAGAAGGGCACAACTAATTGCTAATGGAATGAAAGCGAACATAATGTACGGTAATCTACGTCCCCATTTAGTATGCGTCCGATCAGATAAATATCCGATCATTGGGTCATTAAAGGCATTCCAAATCGCCCAGATCGCGTATCCGACAGTAACCCAAAATAAATTCAACCCTACTACCGTGTAATAGAACGTAAAGATTAAAAGTATAAAGGATTGATACGCTGTTTGGTCGCTGATCTGTCCAAAACTAAAAAAGAAAGCTTTTTTGAAATTACTTCCTTCATTTCTATCCATGTTAAATCCCTTAAGATCTTAAATTTTATAATTGAGATGTGATCACTAATAAAATGTTAATGAATATAAACTTTTAATAAATAAGAAGAAAAATTTTGAGTCGAAATGTTTCTTGCTTTAAAAAAATTAATTATTCGCTTTTCCTTATATAAGTTTAAACTTGTTTTTGAGGTAGTTTAAAATAAAAGTTGTAGTCTTTAATGGAAGCCCTAAACCTAAAGGAAATACTTATCAATGGTTAAATATTGTAATGGATGAATTAAAAGCAGAAGGAATCGAATGTGAATATGTTTGGATGGGTATGGATAATCTTCAAGGCTGTATCGGTTGTTACAAATGTGTTGCAAATAAGGATAAACGATGTTCCCAAACTAACGATAAATTAAATGATTATTTACAAAAAATGTTAGATGCGGATGGAATAATCTTAGGTTCTCCCACCTATTTCGCAGACACCACTACTAGAATGAAAGCATTAATAGAAAGAGCGGGAATGGTTAGTAAAGCAAACCGTAGTCTCCTAAAACATAAAGTTGGCGCCGCAGTAGTTGCTGTAAGAAGAGCAGGCGCAGCGCATGTATTTTCAAGCATAAATTATTTTTTCTTAATTAGTGAAATGATTGTTGTAGGCTCGAGCTATTGGAATTTAGGAGTAAATCCCAATGTTGCTGTTACGGAAGATTATAAAAAAGATAGAGAAGGAATACAAACGTTTCAGAACTTAGGAAAGAATTTCGCTTGGCTGCTTAAAAAGATACACATTTAATAATACTAGCTAATCTTTATTAAATTCATTTATTATTATATTTAATAAATTTAAATTAAATTCAACCGTATTAAGAGGAGAATTTTTTGGATAACATTCCTCAAAATTGTAAGGATGCGAGAAAGTATAAGCGTATTTTAGCACTAATATTGAGTGGCTTGCTTGTTATCATCATATTACCGTTAATAAGCTTCTTCGTTGCGCAATATTTTAAATCCTATTTAAATTTGCCAGATATTCTTCTTTTTCCTCTAAATTTAGTAATTGCGATTATTATTTTACTCTTTGGTTTTTTCTGGGCGGGTTGGTCAAATATAGAATTGTATAGAACGGGTAAAGGAACTCCTGTTCCCTTAAAGAGCACTCAAACAATGGTTCTCGTAATTAAAGGACCTTATAAGTATTCTAGAAATCCCATGGTTTTTGGATACATACTCATTTGGATTGGTTTAGGATTTTTGTTAAACTCATATATTATTCTTGTTGGTTTTACTTCCTTAATACTTGTTCTTTTGATTATTTTTATTAAATTATGGGAAGAAAAAAATCTAGAACAACGATTTGGAGATTCTTATCGAGAATATAAGAAAAGAGTGTCGATGATAATACCGTTACCTATGAAAAAGTAATGAACTAGGATTAAGGGACTATTTTTTTATAAAAGTAAAATCCTTATTGGAACAAAAATAAATATTATTCTATTCTGTTAATAATATAATCCACAGTTTAATTTCAATTATCATGAATTTAGAAAAGCTTTTCAAACCAAAATCAATGGCAGTCGTAGGAATTTCGAAGAAGAATCCTTTAAGCCCTGGAAGAATTGTCATGTTAAAAAATGAATTCGAAATGCAAGTGAAGGTCTATGGTATCTATCCCTCTGGAGG
>JAEOUE010000092.1 GCA_016839515.1 Candidatus Hodarchaeum mangrovi | reverse complement strand
GAAATCGTGTTATTCATCAGAATTATTTATTAACTGTTGATGAAGCCAAAGAGATTTTTGAGCAACTTCATAAATTTCTAGAAACCTATACAGACTTTTAAATTCATTTTGCTTTTTCAATTTTAAAATCATCAACAAAATGATAAACTCCAGCTGCCACAGTTTTTATTACTAATCGTTGTATTGATATAATCTTAAAATAGGGATAATAGTTGTAAATGGTGTTTTCAAATAATTGCTGTTGCTTTAGATTGTTCTTTTTCCCACATAACCCATGAGCATGTATAATTCCACCTTTTTTTATTTTAAGGGCTTTTAATGCCGCATGAACCTGTTTTTGATCTATTCCAAAATAACCCATTAGGATACGATCAGCAAAATTAGTAAAGATTATCTCTCTATTGTCCCCGAAATATACTTCATAATTTCGTGTGATTTTATTGATCTCTATATTCTTTTTTAGAAACATAAATGCATATGGATTGATTTCAATTGCTTTTATTTTAACTGTTGGATTCTTGACTGAAATAGGTATTGACAAATTCCCTACACAGGCAAACATATCCAATATATTTTCGTTTGGTGAACATATTTGAGTTAGTCGTAACCTTTCATTGTGGTTACCACTACTAAATGTTAGCTTGAAGGCATCAATCCAAAATTTAACTCCAAGCTCCTTGTGGAGTGTTATTGGATATTTTTCTCCTGCAATATATTCAAAATTAGGTGTTCGAATTTCAGTGTTAGTTACTCCGACTTTCTGAGCAATTGTATTAAGTTCTGGTAAATGATCTAAATAAGTTGATCCAATTAATTTCTTCCAAGGCTGAAGGTTTTCTGGAAGTTCCAGTATTCCAATTTTCCCTACCCTTTTCCAGTGGTTTGGGAGTTCAGAGATTAATCCACTTGGTAATACACTTGATTCCTCAAGTTGAAGTTTGATTTTTCTGAAAGGAGATCGTTTCTTTCGTTTACTCAATATTTTCTAAAACCTAGGTCATTAGCTATTTCACGAATACATCTACGACAGATGTTTAATCCATATTTTCGGATAATAGCTCTATGTGTTCCACATCTACGGCATTTTCGTGTACCTTTTCCAAATTTTTTTTGTGAATCTGGTAATTTATGCATTTTATTCTACTCCTAGATTAAATTCATGTTTGAAAAACGTTATCCCTTCTTCTTTGGAGATCTTATGCCGCGTGGAAATTTTAGAAGGACGTAATCGTCTTCTTTTATTATGAAAACCTGGACGTTCTAAAACAACGGTCGTATCAAATCCCATTACACCAATTTTTGGATCGTATTTGATATCAGGTAATTTGAGATGTTCGTCTATACCAAAAGCAAGATTTCCAAAAACATCAAAATTTTTAGCTGAAACTGAATCATGGACTGCCCAAAAGGCTTTTTTCAAGAATTCTGTAGCTTTTTCTCCTCTAAGAGTTGTAAAAACAGCAATTGGTTCATGTTTTCGGATATTAAACCCTCTTACCGATTCTTTTGCCTTTCCCTCCGTCGGAACTTGATTTGTCAATCTTTCACATAGTTCACGAGCTTTTTCAAGTTGTGGACCAGATGCACCTACCGCAAAATTCACACTCACTTTTAATATTCGTGGTTTTCGCATGGGATGTTGTTCCCAGTCTTTGATAAACGCTTTTTCAGTTTCTGTGAGATCAACGGGTTTTCGTTCTTCTTCTACGAATCTACTTTTACGGCTCATTCTGATCATCCTTTTCCACTATTTGGGGAATTTCTATTACTGCTTTTACTTTCCCAATGATAAAGCTGTGATTATCTGTCGTTTTAATTTCCCCTTCATCAGTTTCTAGCATAACTGTTCTTACTTTTCTGCCAATTTGCGTTTCTATTTCATGAATTTTTCCATATAGTCCCAGATTATGTCCTCCTATTATTAAACCAATATTATTTTCAGCGAATGGGAAATGAGCTTCTATTTCTTTGGTTTCAAGATTGAAAAGAACTGAATCTTTTGGTGAAAGATCATTAATCGGGATTTTATTATCATTTTCAGGATTTAGAAGAAGATTTCGTCCATCATGAAAGACAAGTTGGATTAAATTTCCTTTAACAATGGTTTTTTTGTGTATCTGGAGGAGTTTTAAATTTGATTCAGCTTTTGATATTGGATTCAAGTATAAACGTCTTTTTCCTCTATATGGAGTTATACGATATAATTCTCCTGTCTTTGTTATCTCTAAAATATCCATTGGACCTAAAGCGAATTTGTAACTTGATCTGATTATACCATCAACTTTGATATAATCCTTTGTTAGAATTTTCTTTACTTCAGATAATGTTTTAGCATAACCCAACATCTCTCGTAGAGCAATTCCTAAGGGAATAGCAATTTCAGATTTAGTTCTACTTGGATGGGGGCTTATGGTAAATGTACCATGTTTACGTTCTATAGGATAAGTTATCGCTGCACTTAATCTCTTCCTGTGCCTTGATGTTCCTTTACTTCCCATTTGTTTCATTTCCTCTCGTGATCATTCTTCCTCAATGGGTAATTCAGTAATGTCTTCTTCTTCAATTTCTAATTCGGTTTTCGCTCTTCGTTCAAGTATTACCTTACGAGACTGGTCTACTTTGCCAAATCGACGGATAATTGCTTTAGAAGTATGAATTGGGTACATAATTTTTGATTTGTCAGCTTTTTCTCGGGCAATTCCATCAATAGATAATCGTTGCTTTTTATAATCAACAGAAAGAACTTTACCTTCTGTGCCGATGAAGTCTCCTGCTATTACATAAACCGTATCTCCAGACCTCACTGGCATACGACTAACATTATATTTCTTTTGTAAATCTTTTGATAAACGAACCGAGATTAATTTGTGACGTTTAAAGTTATTTGCTTGAAAAATTCTTTTCCTTTGTTTTGAAGGCCTTTTTGTTTTATTTTTTAATCCCAAATTTATCACCCATCATTATGAAATTACTCGAGCTGCACTTGCTATCCTAGGCCAAGAGTCTGCTGCTTCTTTTGCTACTGCACCTCGTATTTCACTTCCACGTGGTTCACCTTGCTCATTGGTAACACATACAGCATTATCTTCAAAATAAACCCAGCTACCATCGGATCGTTTATATGGCTTTTTTTGCCTAATAATGACAGCATGAACAATTTGACGTCTTAATTTTGGACTTCCTTTTTTAACAGAACAAATAATCATATCACCTACTTTTGCAGCAGGCTGACGACGAAGGCGAGTTTTATGACCTTTTACACTTATAACCGAAATGATTCGTGCTCCTGAATTATCAGCTACTGGAATGACTGCTCCAGTTGGTAAAGCACGGGTAATTCGGCGAGAAATAGTTTTAAGCTGACGTCGTTTCTTCATACTCCTATTCACCTTTTTCTATTTTCTCGATAACTACAAATGATACTGTTTTAGCTAATGGTCGACATTCCCCTATTCGAACTCGATCTCCCTCTTTAGCATCGATGCAAGGAGGATTATGAGCGTGTATACGTGTGGTTGATCTACCATAGCGCTTGTACTTTCTGATTAATTCTAGGTGTGATTGTTGTACAGTTACTGTTTTATTCATTCGATCGGAAACAACATCTGATTCAAAAATTCTGCCCCTTACGGATAATGTACCGTGAAAAGGACAATTGGGGTCATCACATGTCCTTTTTGGTATGGGGGCAATTCCAATACTACGAGAATATTTTCTTTTTACCATTTACGTTTCATCCTATGTTTAATACGATCTTCATGCCGACCTTTCAGATATTTTCCATCTATTTTATATTTCTGTTCATTAATCATTATTATGAGTGAGGAATTTTCTTTTGGGATTTTTTTGACACCGTTATTGCTTAGGATTTTCAATGTATTTCTAGTTTCATCAATTATTTGCCCAGTAAATTCTTTTCCTGAATAGATAATTGTACAATTTAAACCTATTAATCGTATTTTCAGTAAATTTTTCTCTGTGTTCAAAGGAAAGCTATTATTCATTAGATTCTTCCTGTTCAATCGTATATATCCGAGCAATTGTTCGCTTAAGTTCTCGAACTCGTCCAGCTGACTCAACTGATCCAGTTTTTGCTTTTCCTTGGAGGTTAAGTAATTCTGTTTTAAGTTCAGTCAACTTCTTTTTTCTTTCGCTAGAGACCATTTTGCGTATTTGAGATACTCGGAGTATAGCCATTTCTTTATTCCTCTTCTTCTAAATCATCTTTGGATAATAATTCTTCATCAAACGTTTCAGCTTTTTCAACATTATCTGTAGCTGAAATTTCTTTCGTAGGCTTCAGTTTTTCTTCGAAACGTCTCATTTCTTCATCAGACTCTTCCTCAAATTCTTCTTCTTCTACTTCTTCTTCAATCTCATCATCAAAAACATTTTCGATAAGTGTAGCATCATCTGGAAGAATAGCATCTGGATGCATGATCTTAACATGGACACCGATTACTCCCTGTTTAAGTGTAACTTCGAGAACGGTATCATCTACATATTTTGCTGCAGGTTCTCCACATTTTGCTACAAACCCTTCACGAAAAACTTCTGCGCGAGCTCTTTGTGATGTCAATTTTCCTTTAATTGAGATTTCACATCCTCGTGCGTCTGCAGACATAATTCGTCGGATAAGAGCATAGCCAGCTCTGCGAAAATGAAATCCTTTTTGAATTTGTGTGATTAATCTTCCAGCCATAACTCGTGAATTAAGTCGAGGATTATCTAAATCTTTAATTTCTAATTGAGGTGTTTCTAAACCGTAAAACTGTTCTAAAGTATCAGTTATCTTTCTTACGTTTCGTCCACGTCTTCCAATAACCATACCCAATCGGACAGCGTGGATGATTACTCGATGTCCCATGGGTGTTTTATGAATTTCTATTTTACCTTGACCAGCAAGCTTAAGTTCGTCATTAAGATATTCTGTAACTTGAACATATTGTAAATTCTCATTTATGAAGTGTTTCTGAGCAGCCATATGTTTATTCCTCGGTGACTACCACTTCGACATGAGTAAGTGTTTGATTACTTGGTGATGAACGACCATGTGCTCTTGGTGTATAGCCACGTAATTTTCTACCTCGTTGTGCAGCCATATGGGTAATTCGAAGTCGGCTTATCTCAAGCCCTTTAAATGATGAATTCTGTTCTGCATTTTCTAGTACTTTTAAAATTTCACGAGCAGCTTTTTGAGGATAACGTCCAATGGGCCAAGTTGTTAAATCATTTCTATGTGGAAGTTTTTTTCGATAACGCTTGAATGGAACGCTTCGTACACCTTTAATAACCTGTTCTAAGTATTCTTGGGCTGTTTCTAGATATTTACCTTTTAGAGTATGACATATTTCTCTTGCATGTTTAGGTGAAATACGCATATTCCTTCCTGTAGCTATCGCTGTTCGATCAGCATCTAACCCAAATACTGAAATCTTATAATTTGGCACTTTATAAACGTCCATTTATGGTTATGTGTAGTTAGGGTTGTTAATAATAATTCTATTACCATTCTTATTGGGTACAGACTTATTTCAAGCATTTAAGGTTACCAATTAATCGTTATAAAAATCATCTCCCCCCTCTCTTTCCATTTATAATAGGTGCTATTAACCTTTCCTTACAAGTTAATAATGTTAGGGTGAAATCCTTTCCGAACGCAGTCTAAAAATTGATATAGGACCTCAGGAAATCATGAAGAATAAACAATCTCTGGATTCAGGACAAACCACTAGTCTCTTAAATAATTAACTCTGAAATAAAGCAATTTATTTATTAAGACAAATGATTCTAGGTATTGGATTAAAGCATTAAACAGCTATGAGTTAAGATTTATGCCCTTGAACACCTAGAATTTTAGAATATAAAATTTAAAAAGGTTGTCAGTTTCTGCATTATTTGCCATAAGACTCATGGTTATATAACTAATTCAAAACTAAAAACAAAATAATAGTTCTTTCTAAAACTCTACACACAATTAAGCAGAAAGTGATAATTAATGTCATCTCGACGTGGATTTACATATAGAGGCTTTTCATTAGAAGAGCTAGGTCAAAAATCGATGGATGAATTCATCTCTTTACTCCCTTCACGCCAAAGACGATCTTTGACTAGAGGGATGAATACAGAACATATCAAATTAATGGAAAAAATTATTGAATCGAAAGAGTCTAAAAAGCCTGTTAGAACCCATTGTAGAGATTTTATTATTTTACCAGAAATTATTGGTGCTCTTGTTCATGTATATAATGGAAGAGAGTTTATTCGAGTAAATATCCTTCCTGAAATGTTGGGTCACTATTTGGGTGAATATGCACCCACTTGTAAACAAGTAAAGCATTCAGCACCAGGCATAGGTGCCACACGATCCTCTCAATTTGTGCCTCTGAAATAAAATCAAAATTTTCAACTTTTTTTAATGAATTCTTTTTTTCTGAGTTTAATAGTTTAAGATAAAGGGAAAGATATACAGTATAACATATATATTCTTGTATGATCTGAAACTATTAATTGATGAAAGAAAAAACCTTGTAGTTATACAAGAGGTATTAATATGACATCAAAAACAATGAAGGAATTTGGATTAGAATTCATTAATGAGATGGCGAAAGATAGAGAAGTAGCTCAACAAGAGATTGGAGTAATTATTTCAGGTACTAAAAGCTCTTTTTTAGCCCAAGGCACTCAACATTTTACATATCAGGATCTAGATGCAATAGTCAAAATTATTAGAACAGAAACCTCACGAATAGTCGATAGTGAGCTCACAAAGCTTACAATAAAATCATTAGGGAGAATTCGGGAATTCATTCAAGGTGAAACAATGATACTTCAAAATATGGTTTCTCCTGAAGTAGAGGCACAATTAAAAGAAGCATTGAATGAACTAGAGGAGTTTAAGAACCAAATTCATACAAAAAATGCTCAAATTAGTCAATTGGAAGATGAAAGAAATAATCTTCAGAAAATAAATGCAGAATTTCAGGATGACCTAAATAAACAGAAAATGGAAGTAAAGCGTGTTATTATTGAGAATCAAAGCCTTAAAGAGCAAGGGGAGTTGAATCATAAAAGATTGGATGAAATAATGTCAGAGTTAAGAGCAAAATCCTCAATTATTGAGAATTTAAAAGAGCAGGAAAAAATTCAGCAGAAGGACATTGATAAAGCTCTAGCTGATTTTGCTGAAACTTATCAATCTCATGAAGATTATTATCAAAAAAAGATGGAAGAAGGAATCCAACAACGCTTAAAAATTATTAGAAAAGAATATGATTTAGAATTAGAAGAAACGCGTGAACAATTAAAGAATGAGGTTAAACGTCACGAAGAAGCTGTTAAACAACATAAAATAACTATGTCTCGTCTTGAAGAAGAACTAACATTGGCTGGATCAACTCAATTAAAGCTCCAAGAAAAATTGGCTAAAATCTATAATGAACGAACTGAAAGAAATATTCTGATTGATTACACTCAGCGGTTACTTTCTACTCATCCGTTATTCGCCTCCATTTTAATTCTAATAAATTTAGGAGGATCACTTGATTTACCGACATTGGCAATGTCAGTAGGTGCTCATCCATTAAAGTTGAGACAAATGTTAGAAGATTTAGTGACTAAAGGATTAATTACGATGTCATCAGAAGACCCACCAATCGTTACTGCTGTAATGGGGGTATAATTTTACAATACTAAAATTAATAAGCTAACGCTCCTATTGTATCAATAGCAAAATCTGTAGGACAATTATAAGGTAGCATCACAACAGGTAGGTTAATGTTCTTCTGATATAATTGTAAATAACGATTTCTAACCTCTTCAGGTTTTCCAATAATAGCTATTTGTTCAAGCATAGAATCAGATACTTGTTGTGCTGCTAATTCTCGGTTTCCCTCTTTCCAAGCAGTCATAATTTTATCTGCTTCTTTAGAAAATCCTAATCTTTTCATAAAATTATTGTAAAAAGTACCCATTCCCCCTACATAATAGGCAAGATGTTTTTTAACAAGATTTTTAGCTCTATTGGATTGGGATGCACACGTAATAACAAAAGGTGATATAACTAAATCTTGAGGTATGTTTGATTTTCGTTTCTTTCTACCTTGTGATAAAATGCTAAACAATATGGAAATTTCGGATAAAGGTACCCAAATGGGGAACCAACCATCTGCAAGTTCACCTGCTAACTCGATATTTTTTGGACCTAGGGCTGCCAAAAAAATCTGGATCTCTAGAGGTGTCTTGAAGTTTTTTAAACGAAAATTTTTGAGTTTATAAATTTCTCCCGAATAATTTACTTGCTCTCCAGAGAAAATCAAGCGAAGAATTTCAAGATATTCTCGTGACCTTTGAAGGGGAGATGGCTGATAATAAGATAAACCATGCCAATTTTTTACTACAATGGGACCACTAAGTCCTAATCCTAAAATGAATCTTCCTTCAGAGATTTCATAAATACTTGCAGCAGTTTGTGCAAGTGTTGCTGGTGTTCGAGAAAAGAGGTTTACAATTCCTGTACCAAAGATTAAATCTGATGAATGTTTAACCATACTAGTGATTTGGGTGAAAGCGTCATGACCCCATAATTCAGGAACAAATACATGAGTAAAAGAGGAATTTTCAAGAATAGGAAGGAGATCATGACAAAAAGAGGGTTTTAGATAATCATAACTTAGAACAATGCCTAATGTATTCTTGGAAGTCATTTATTTCACGGTTGGAAAATTTTATTTAATCTTCTGCCTTAATTTCTTATCATGCAATTGTACAGCTTATTTTAAGCTGGAGGACCGGTGCGGGGAATCGAACCCCGACATGAGGGGCCACAACCCTCGAGACTACCATTATCCTACACCGGCCATGGTGCTAAAAATGAAAACGGGGTATTATAGATCATTTTTCCAATAATTATTAGCATTTAATAAAGTTTAATCGAATAATAAAATTGTTTTCACTCCATTAAATTAATGAAAAATTCACAGAAAACATTTGAGAGTAATTAAATAGTGAATAAAATGTCTTATAATCGACCATTATGGGAAAACTACACCCTATTAGGGTGTGATAAAAGATATTTTTATCTATAGAGGTGGATTAATTATGAGTCAAAGAGATCTAGGAATGATCCATGTGATTTCAGGGGATGGAAAAGGAAAAACCACCTCAGCACTTGGATTAGCTCTTCGAGCTGCAGGTCATGGATATCAGATACTAATCATCCAATTTATGAAGAAAGGTTGGGATTATGGTGAATTACATTCACTTCAACATATTCCGAACATTTCTATTATCCAATTTGGGACCCCCGAGTTTGTGAATAAAAAAAATCCACGGAAAATTGATTATGATGAAGCTAAGGCAGGTTTAGAAAAGGCAAGGGAATCATTTAAAGAAAAAAAGTGGAATTTTCTAATATTGGATGAGATTAATGTTGCCCTTGATTTTAATTTACTTTCTATTGAAGAAGTGGTTGATTTAATTAGACAAAAACCTAAAAATCTTGAGATAATATTGACAGGTCGAGGTGCACCAGAAGCCTTAATTGATCTTGCTGATTATTTTTCAGAGGTTCAGGAGCATAAGCACCCTTATCAGAGGAAAATTTTAGCTAGAAAAGGTGTGGAATTTTGACATCCAAATCTCAGAATAAAGAATTATCGACTAATAAAGAAGATCCCTTACAACTAGAAGAATTAAGAAAAAAACGAACTATTTGGGAAAAATCTTATGATTCCTTACTTAAAAAACAACCTGAACGTCTTAATAGATTTATGACGGTCTCAAGTGAGTTGATTGATAAAATTTATGATCCTACGGATCTTCCAGATGATTGGAAATATCTTCGCGATTTAAATTATCCTGGTGAATACCCTTTTACACGTGGAGTTCAAAAAACTATGTATCGGGGGCGTCTTTGGACTATGCGCCAATTTGCAGGATTTGGAACCGCTGAAGAGACAAATGCAAGATTTAAATTTTTATTAGAGAATGGAATGACAGGATTAAGTGTTGCTTTCCATCTTCCAACCTTATACGGAAGGGAATCGTCTCATCCGATGTCACTGGGAGAAGTCGGAAAATTAGGGGTAGCTATTGATACTTTAAAGGATATGGAAATCCTGTTTGAAGGAATTCCTTTAGATAAGGTAACTACATCCATGACAATTAATGCACCTGCTGCAATTCTATTGGCAATGTATATCGCTGTAGCTGAAAAGCAGGGGATAACTTCTGAAAAACTAGGGGGAACAATCCAAAATGATATATTAAAGGAATTTATTGCTCAAAAATCCTACATCTTTCCACCCAAGCCATCAATGCGTATAATTATGGATATAATGGAATATTGCTCTAAAAAAGTACCTCGTTGGAATACAATTTCAATATCTGGTTATCATATTCGAGAGGCTGGTTCAACTGCTATTCAAGAACTTGCTTTTACATTAGCTGATGGCATGGAATATGTTCGTTGGGCAATAAAGGCTGGAATGGACATAGATGATTTTGCCCCGCGACTTTCTTTCTTTTTCAATGCTCATAACGATTTCTTTGAGGAAATAGCCAAATATCGTGCAGCACGTCGAATCTGGAGTAAATTTATCAGTCAGTATAATCCCAAAAAATCCCGATCAAAATGGCTTCGTTTTCATACTCAAACCGCTGGTTGTTCGTTGACTGCACAACAACCAAGCAATAATATTGTTAGAACAACCGTACAAGCTTTAGCTGCTATCCTTGGAGGTACGCAATCATTACATACTAATTCATTGGATGAAGCTCTTGCCCTTCCGAGTGAAGAAGCAGTCCAAATAGCATTACGAACACAACAAATCATTGCTCATGAAAGTGGTGTAACAAATACAATAGATCCGCTAGGTGGAAGTTATTTCATAGAATGTTTGACAAACAGAATGGAAGCTGAGGCTAATGAGTACTTTAAAAAGATTGAACAATTAGGAGGAGTAATTCCAGCCATTGAAAAGGGATTCTTTCAGCAGGAAATTTCTAATGCATCTTATCGATATCAAAAAGAGATTGAAGAGAACCAAAGAATTATTGTAGGAGTGAATGAATTTACCTCTGGAGAAAAAATTTCAGTTCCTCTTTTAAAAATTGGAGAAGAAGTTGCTAATCATCAAATCGCACGTTTACTTAAAACGAAAAAAGAAAGAGATAATGAAAAGGTTAAAAAGGCTCTTTTAAAAATTAAAACAGCTGCTGAAGGTACAGAAAACTTAATGCCTGCTATATTAGAAGCTGTAAAAGCTTATGCTTCAATTGGTGAAATTTGTGACGTTTTACGCGATGTGTTTGGTGAATGGGCTGGAGATACTTTGATTTGAATTCACAATAGTGGTGAAGAAAATGAAAAGAAAAATACGAGTATTATTAGCTAAACCTGGGCTAGATGGGCATGATCGTGGAGTTAAAGTTGTTGCTAGGGCATTGAGGGATGCTGGGATGGAAGTTATTTATACTGGGTTACATAAAAGCCCTGAGCAGATCGTTGAATCAGCTTTACAAGAAGATGTTGATGTAATCGGCTTATCCAGCTTAAGTGGATCCCATATGGCATTGTTTCCGAAAGTAATTGAATTATTAAATAAAAACGAAATGTTTGAAGACACTTTAATTGTTGTAGGTGGAATTATCCCCGATTCAGACATTCCTAAATTAAATGAAATTGGAATTCAAGGAATATTTGGGCCAGGAGCAGATACGAATGAAATCGTCAAATTTATACAAGCGAATTTAAAACGTTCTATTTAGGATAAAACTAATATAGACATAATACAAGAAGTGATGTGAAGATATGACAACATATTTATGTCAAAAATGTCATCAGGAAATAGATCCTGGTGAGTTGGAAACTTTACCAGGAATAAGATGTATTGTTTGCGGACATCGAATTTTATTAAAGAAAAGGCCTCCAATTATTAAACGTTTAAAGACTAGTTAATTGGTTTCACAAAAAGAGTAAAATGGGAGATAAAAACCACATTTTGTTGTACTTCTTCAGAGATTTTTTTTCATAAAGCTCATTTATTATCAATAGGTTTATATTTTCTATTTCGGTCTAAGATATTTGCTGACAAAATAAAGAATAAATCAAATTTTGAGGTTTTTTAAGAAAAATGGGTCAGAAAACTTGTAAAGTTTGCGGATTACCAGAAGAATTATGTGCTTGTTCAGATATAGCAAGGGAGGAACAGACCTCAATTCGTGTTTTCATCGAAAAACGGAAATGGGGACGTGAAGTAACAGTAATTGCAGGTTTATCAAAAGATATCGATCTTAGGAGCCTTTCTAAGCGTTTAAAGAAAAGCCTTGCCACAGGTGGGACTACGAAAGACGGTCGAATTGAGTTACAAGGGAATTTTTTAAGATTAGTTGCTCCAATTCTAATCGATGAGGGTTTCCCTGAGAACTCAATTGAACTACGTGATTAATTCCTTACTTTATTTAAGCTTCATTGAATTCTCTGGTTATTCAATAGATTTTTAATTATAGATTAGCTTTCACTTGGGAAAAATTTCTGAAATGTAAATCAAAGCTTGTAACTAAGGTTTATGATTATTAATAGTTTCAAAAAAGGAAATATAACTAATCAGATTTCCTTTTCAATAAAAATTATATGATTTTTTTAGATAATAAGGATTTAATTGTTCACTAAATGATTCTTCTTACAATGTAATAATTTCTAGAAGATTATTAATCTCTTTTTGAGGAGTTTCTGATGAATAGACATATCGACCAACGATAACAATATCT
>JAEOUE010000091.1 GCA_016839515.1 Candidatus Hodarchaeum mangrovi | reverse complement strand
GGTACTTGCTTTTGCTGTGTTAATTAAATCTGGTCCATATAACTTTGTGAAAAACTCTACAATCATCATTCCTGTTAAATAACCATTAAGTTCCCATGATACTTCTCCAGAAGCAGTGCATAATTGAAATCCTTTATCAGATAAGGTTTCTATAGTTTTAACTACTCCTGGATAAGCTGCCCTTACTCGTGGAGTAATCCATTCTCCAGCATTTTTAGCTAATTTAAAGAGTTTTTTCTCCGATG
Organism: Candidatus Hodarchaeum mangrovi; assembly: GCA_016839515.1. Lineage (GTDB taxonomy): Archaea > Asgardarchaeota > Heimdallarchaeia > Hodarchaeales > Hodarchaeaceae > Hodarchaeum > Hodarchaeum mangrovi. The sequence goes on along the minus strand of JAEOUE010000091.1, from coordinate 18,498 downwards.
GAAGGTCAATATTTACTATTCTAAACATATCTTTTATCCAATGAGTCATTTCTATTTTCCAATAGCTATTGAAATCAACCAGAGGGTTTTCCGTGATAGTCTTATTATATCTACTTAATAAATTATTCAAAGCATACTGATTTGCTTCTTTCCATCTCGATCTCGATCCCCCATAAATTGGAATAAAATAATCTGCAATTAATTCCTTCCATTGATGACTTCGTGCATTATTATCGTTCATGACTCCTCCATCATCAATTAAAATTAAGCTAGCTGATTGTAAATTTATTTTTTTCATTTATACCACTTTTTACGCTTATAAATGCTTTTTTTCTAATCAAAGATGGGAGTCTGGATTAATTATTAATAAGGGTAATATTATGGATGTTATTGTTGAAAAGATTATTGAATTACAATGTTATAAAAATTTATGAGGGGAATTGCCCAAGTTGCTGATAATAGACTTCAGAAGTAGGATTAATGGAGATTTGACATCTATAAATGTTTGTCTAGAAACATTTGAAGCTCAGAAAGGGCCTCAGATTTAGAGGGTTCGATTTCATTAAATACTTCATGTCGTGCCTCTTTTATTATTTTCAGGGATTTATCTTGTGACCCGATCTTCTCGTAAACTTCACTAGCTCCCAACATAAGAGTGTCATTTTCTCCTGATATTACTAAACATGGTATTTTGATCCTTTCTAAAACGGAATGTGTTTTTTCTAATGCTTTGAAGAACTCATTGCCTAATCGAACGGTAGCTGATTTATAAACTAGTGGATCTTCCATATAACCTTGTGCTACTACAGTGTCTCTTGATAGATCTTCTCCTTTTATTGAAGTACTTACTTTCAGCTTAGGAACTATTTTCGCCAGTATAGCTGATAATTTGACAAGAATACTTGGTACAGATCCACCTGCCTTCATTCCAGATGCGGAAAGTATCAAACCATTAAAGGAATTTAAATTATCAAGTAGAACAGCTATCGTACTTCCTAATGAATGTCCAAGCAAAAACTTTGGCTTTCTTGGGTAGTCTTCCTGAATTATTTTGCTGATAAGTTGCTGATCTTTTCTATAATCATCAAATTCATTTACAAACATTGTTGGACCTTCACTTTTCCCATGTCCTCTTAAATCAGAAGCATATATAGCGTAACCTGCTGGAATAAGGGTCTCTATAACGTTGATGTATCGGTTTGAATGTTCTCCAAGTCCGTGAATAATCTGAATAATACCTTTTGGTTCCTCTTTTGGTTTCCAAACTTGTAAAAAAAGTTTTAAATTATCTGAACTAGCAATATGACGTTCTTCGTGCTGCATTAAATTAGATCTCCTTGATTTCTCCTAAAACAGTTCTTGTTATTTCTCTTTTACTCATGAACCACAAAACTAAAATAACTCTCTAGTTATTACAAAGGATTATATCTAGCAATATACGTAAAAGATTAAAGATTTTTTTGTAATTCATTGTATAAATCCCTTAGTGAACACCTATGCAAGTCCCAGAAACAACAATGGCTCAATGGTCTTTTATCCATAGAGCCTTTTACACTTTTTTTCCTGTTGCTGTTATTCCACGTTTTCTGAGTATATTTTTTAAATTGGAGGTTCATAATCGACATTATTTAAATAGGTTTCCCGAAGGAACCCCAATTATTTTTTGTATTAACCATCGAAGTCATCTTGATGGTTTTATCGCGGCCAGTGCTGTTGTAGTTCCCCGTGGACCCAGAACTCGTATTGCTCTAATGGGTGCTGGAAATATCATGCAAGAGAATTGGTTTTTTCGTCTAGCTCCTCATGTTGGTGCTTTTCCCATTTATCCTAAAAAGCCTGAATTAGCATTAAACTATGCTGCTAAATTATTGAAGCAGGGGATAGGTATTATTATCGCTCCCCAGGGGAAACGGATTGTTGGAACTCCCTATCATGATTATTTCAATCTGATCAAAGAAGGAAAAACTGGAGTTGGTCGACTTGTTTTAGCCCTTAATGGAAGAGTCCCAGTCATCCCCACTTATATTCATGGGGCAGCTGAAGCATTATCGCGGGGTAAAATAATTCCAACATTTAACTCATATATTTCTGTTTCATTTGGTCCACCTATTTATTGGCATAAATATGTTCGTAAAAATGGTTGGAACGATACTGATCCTGTTTTTTTCTCCACAGCTAGAGAAATCACTGATGAAATTATGGTTAGAATCCGAGATCAGATGATTATCCAAGAGAAATCCTTTTTTACAATTCTTGAACATATTTTAGGGACAACGGTCGATAAAATTACTATTCCCTCAAATAAAACAGATGCTTTTAATAAATTGCTTTTTAAACTCATCCGAGTTCCTCCCTGGGAGCTTCAGCAAATTATTAGCTCAGAATTGTTGGAAAAATTAGATTGAAAAAAAAGTGGTTTCTTTCTATGATATATCATTGTTTACCATTATGGTTGTCTTCTTTGGGAAAGTTTCCCCTTCCAAGTATTTGATTACATAGTCGAGAATAGTCAACTGCCCCATATAATACCATAATTCAGCCCGATCAGTTTCTCTCAAAGCATTGAATTTTATCTCACGCAATTTTTTCTTACCTTTCAGATCTTTTAATAAATCATCCACTTTCAATAAATAACAACACCTCTATCCTATCTTTCCGAATAAAAGCTTGCTCTTCAGCTGAGATTTGAAAAATCCATTTATTTCCTGTATAATTGTATTTCCATATTTAGTTAATTCTTCATATTCAATAATAATTTGGTATTTTTTTAGTTAAAAGTTATATCTTTTTTTAACAAAGCAATCTCCTTCTTTTCTTTACTCTGTGAGATGAGGGGGTGTGAATGTATATTTCTCATAGATTATCTGAAAGGTTCGGCCAATATCTCTTTTTAATAGTCAGATAATGGATTATTTTCAGAAATGTAGTATGATTATTATCAAAAAAATAGTAAAGCTATTCTTAAATCACCTTTTTTTCAAACCGAAGCATAGTTCGTTTACTATCCAATAAATGATATTAGATATTCTGAGGATGTTCCGCGTTATAGAACATGTGTTCTAATCAGTAGTATTTTAAGATAAAAAACCATTCTTCTTATTTAGGAGAAATTTGAATTGAGTTCAAAACGAATGTTATTTATCTTCATTTCTTTATTTACTATTATCAGTGTAACCTCGATTGCTTATTTTATGTTGCAACAATCAGTAGCTGATAATTTTGGTGAAATCGGCACCGAATTTTCTCTTTACGTTGGAGACTCAGTAGTTATAAAGGATCATGGAATTAAACTAAAATTTCTTGATGTATTAGAAGATTCAAGATGTCCTAGTGATGTAATCTGTATATGGGAAGGAACAGTTTCATTAATGATTAATATAGAATTTAATGGTCAGGATCTAGGAAATTTTATTTTAAATTCAAGTAATTCACATAAAGCTTCCTTTATGGAATATTATGCAAAGTTTAAGGAGCTAAAGCCATATCCTATCTCAACCGAGATTATTCCAAAGACTTCGTATCATGCTACTTTTATTGTTGGTGAATACGAAACTGATTAGATGTTTTACAAACTGAATGATTACAGAATTAGATTCTGCAGTTTCCACTTTTCCTTTTAATTATTTTTTTCTATTTACCAAATTCGTTATATAGCTAGAATTTACTGAATAATGAATGAAAAAGAATTTTGTTCCATCAAGGTTTTTGTCGGATTCTTTTGATTCAGGTATAAAGGCTATTACCCGAGTTATTTTAAAAAATCTCTTGAGGTTAAAGAGAACATTGAACTCAATTCTCCAAGATTATCTAATGGCTATTTGTTATATTTCTAAATTAATCAAATAAAGGAAAGGTTGTTTATGGATTTCTCTAGAAGAACTTGTAATTCTATATTGGATGTAATTGGGAATACACCATTAGTAGATTTAAAAAGATTGGTTAGGAATACAGAAGGGGCTTCTGGTCGTATTTTGGCTAAATTGGAATTTTTAAACCCAGGATATTCAAAAAAAGATAGAATTGGATTACAAATGATTGAAGAAGCTGAAAATGCTGGGATTCTAAAACCTGGTCAAACAATAATTGAACTTACAAGTGGAAATACAGGTACTGGTCTTGCTATAGTCTGTGCAATCAAAGGATATCCATTCATAGCTGTTATGAGTAAAGGAAACACAGAAGAACGGGCCAGAATGATGAGAGCCTTTGGGGTTAAGGTAATATTAGTAGATCAAGCTCCAGGAGCAATTTCAGGACAAGTTTCAGGTGATTCATTAGCATTGGTGGAAAAGGAGACACAAAGACTTACAAAAGAATATAATGCATTTAGAGCAGATCAATTCAAACTAGATGGAAATTGGCGAGCTCATTATTTGCATACAGGAAAAGAAATAATTAAACAGTCCAATGGTAATATTGATGCTTTCTGTGATTTTGTGGGGTCAGGAGGGAGTTTTTCTGGAATATACAAAGCATTAAAGGAATATAATGCAAAAATACAATGTTATATAGTAGAACCTACGAGTGTGGCGGTTCTAGCTGGGAAAAAAATTACTAATATTGACCATAAAATTCAAGGAGGAGGATATAACATGGCTGAGCTGAAGTATCTAGAAAATATAGTCCCTGATGGTTTTCTTCAAGTCTCTGATGAGGAAGTAATTAATATGACTAGAAGATTAGCACAGGAAGAAGGAATTTTTGCTGGTTTCTCTTCAGGGGCAAATGTTGCTGCAGCAATTGATTTACTAAAAAATAAGTTAAGAGATAAAACAATTATTGTCTTATTACCTGATAGTGGATTGAAGTATTTAACAACAGATTTGTGGCTTTAAAACCATTTGAAATTATTATTTCAGTATCTAATTCCCTCTTTTAATCTGATGATGTTTTTTTTACTCCTTAGAAAACGACTTTATGCCGTTAATATGCCTAAACCTTAATGCAAACCAGTCTGTATCGATCGCTATTAGTCTTACACCTTCAAATAGTTGATTCTTTAATGGTTTCCATCCTTCATCTCGTGAAATATCTGATTTATATTTTTTTGATGATTTTTTAGGATAAGCAAACCAAAGAACACCATTTTCGACTAAAATTTTTACAAGATCAGCGTTTTGTACGATTTCCTCCTAATTTCGACAAACACTAATATAAATTCGTACTTCCTGTTTTTTTCTTTTATTTCTAAGACTGTTGCTTCTTCTCGAAACCTTTTGAGTTCTTTTTCAAATTCCTTAGGAGAATTTATTATTAGAATTTCTTTTGATCCTTTGAATTGAAGTTTTTTTAATAGTGGATCCATGAGTCTAAATTCATTGCAAGACTTATGGTTTTGCCTATTGCACAAGTTTTATAGTCATACAGACAGTAGAAGTAGATACTCATTCACACAGTATTTTTATTTTCAACAAGTAGGATTTTAAGTTTGAAGATCAAATCTTCAAAAATGATAATTTTATGAAATATGATAATTCCAACAAGAAGTATAGTAGGTGATTAAATGACAGAAACGGTAGTTAAAGCTTTGATCAATGGTTTGTATGGAAAATATACCCATTTAAGTCCTAAAAAAGTCATAGAAGGGCTAACACCAAGTAATGCTCGAATTAAACCAGAAAATGATAACCATTCATGTTGGGACTTACTACATCATATAAAAATCTGGCAAAAAGCCATATTAGAGTCAATTAGAGGACAGGAAGTAAATTGGAAAGATATCTCAAAAAATCATGATTGGCCAAACGCTGCTTATTTATCCGATGATCAGAATTTTATTAATCTTGTTAAAATGTTTGAAGAGAGTCTTTTGGAAGCTGAAGAGCTTATTAAAACAACTGATCTTCATCAACCCATGCCTGCGTGGGATGGAGCTCCTGTTATTCAGGCAATAATTGTTCTTTTACAACACAATTCCTATCACTATGGGCAAATTGTAGCTGTAAGAAAGTCTCTGGGAATTTGGTCTTAAGAGGTCTTGGTATCATGATCTATCAAATTTGAAGTTCATTTAGAATTTGTTACGGTTCATGAATTTTAAAAGGCTAAGTATTGAAAGGATTACAATAAGAAAAGACCAACCTGGACTCTTTTGTTTAGACATTGTTGTGGTGGTTGAGGTGTCTATTGGCCCAGTAGAAGACGCTGTGGTAGTTTTACTGACATTTTGAATAGTAAATGTACCATCAGAAATAGTTTCGATTTCTAATCCTTCCGAGCATCTAGCGATAACCTTGATCAGATAATTGTCACCATCAGCGACACTTGTAGAATTCCACATATAAGTGGGTAATGTTAGACTATTCGTTAATTCAAACCAGGTGACTCCATTATCATAGGAGAGGTATAGAGAATAGATAATTGAATGATTGAGTGAATCACCAACCTCAATCCAAAGGACTGTAATACTTCCTGAAATGACTTCTCCACCATTCGGATACAATATTATCAAAGGTGAAATTTGATGAGAGACTCGTGTCACGCTAAAGGTATTATCAGAAATATCAGCGATTGTCAAATCACCTGTACAAGTGGCTACTACTTTGATCAGATAATTTGCTCCTTCATCAATAATTAGAGTATTCCAGATATAAGAATTGGAATTTAAATCAGATATGAGTAAAATCCATGTAGATCCATTATTTGCAGAATAATAAAGAGTGTATAGTACCAGGTGGTTCCAAGAGTCCATAGCATTATTCCACTGGATGGTTACTTGGCCAGTAAGGCTTTCTCCGCCATTAGGATAAATAACATGAGGTATCGATAACGCATGCTTCAGGTTTTCTATTTTAAAGGGACTATTAGAATAATCACTTATTATCAATCCCTCTGAGCAGTTAACTATAATCTGAATGAGATATTCTGAGCCATCAGCAACTGTATTGGTATCCCAAGTATAAGTTGTTACAGTTAGATTGGTTTGAAGTAATATCCATGATGAGCCATTATCAGAAGAATAATAAAGGGTATAACTAACTTTGTGATCCCACGAATCATTGGCCATACTCCATTGAATTGAAGTTAATCCCGATAAAATCTCTCCTCCATTGGGATGAACTAGAGTAGGTTTTGTTATTTTATGTACGTATTGAAGATAAGGCACAGTCAATGGATATAAATCTTGGTTATTAGCTAATCCCTCAATATCGTATGGTTGATCTACTATCCGATTTAAATCATTATCAGGAATAGTCCAATCATTCCAATGATTATGTGAAAAGATATTTTTAAAATCAGGATTTGTCTGATCATCAAATGCTTGAGGGTATCCAATATAATTAAAGAGAAAATCATTTTTTTCTATGTTGTTATTTTTTGATTCATAGCAGAATATACCTTCATATGAAGAGTTCTCAACTCGATTTAACATCATTGTGTTGTTATTCGCTTGACCAAGAAGTATACCCCACCCAAAAGAACGTGAAATCACATTTTGCGAAAAATTGTTTTGATGAGATCCCCACACATATAAACTGATATCTAAACCCTCAGAAATAGTATTATCAATAAATGAATTGTTATGAGAATAAACAACATAAAGTCCATTTGAGACAGTACGGTAAATATTATTCCCATGAATTTGACTCTTATTAGTATTATATAGGTAGATACCGTTAAAATCAGCATCAAAAATTGTATTATTAATAATTTTCATATCAGTACAATATAAAACTTGTAAAGCACTTGTGAGATTTGATAGATTTTGTTTGGAAATCTCAATATCTGTACAATTAATAAGTATTACCTGTCCTACATCTGATGGTATCACTCCTCCATTAATATGTTGCCAAAAAATGAGTGGTCGATTATTAACCCAGTTGTTTGCTACTTGACGTTGCAAATGGTCTTTTAGTGTACTTCCTGATATAGCGATGCCTAAAACAGATATTTTATTATCGAGAATAGTGTTATTTGGAGCAGTCATGAGAACTAAATTCCTTGCAGTTGCATTTAGAGTATTATTAATTAGTTGGTTGGAATGCGAGGCTTCGATACGAATACCGTTATCACTGATATTCCCAAGACGATTACACGTTATGTTATTCTCATTAGCGTTGTATAAGTAAATACCTTTTCCCTGTTCTTCAAGAATATTTCCCGAAATCAGATTGTCTGTTGAATCCCCTAGATTAATCCCATCCCTAGAGGAATTAAGGAGATAATTATTGGTTAGTGTATTGTTATGTGAATTACCAAGATAAATACCTCCATAATCATTATGGGTTATGTTATTATAGGAAATATCAAGAAAATATGAATTATCAACGCTAAATGCAATGTGATCATGGCCTATTATTCGATTATGTGTAAAATTACTGTAATAACATAAATTTAAAACAATTGCATCTCCTTGTCCTACTAAGCCCTTGCTTCTTTGGATTGTATTATTAAAAACAACTGCATTTGTGACATTAGTAAAGACTATCCCATATTTTCCACGATCTAGAAAGCAATCAATTATCTTGAAATAAAGATCAGTATTTCGAATTTCGATTAAGGTTTCAGAAGAGGAACCTGTAATATTATAATTATTAATCATAAATGGATTTGTTGGAGTACCATTTCCTGAAAAGCCTAATGTGGTAAAATCAGAATTATCATCAATAAATATAGGGATATGTACCTGATAGGAAAATGTAGGGTGAGTAAAATTTTCATTTATTGAAGGTATTTCGGAAGCTAGAGGAGAATTTTGTGGTGTTGGGATTAAGTACAAAGTTGAAAGACCTGTAAATGCTAACAAGAATAAGAGAACTATTTTCTTCAATATCATCGGATTTACTAGTTGTTTACTCATTTTCATTGATCTCATCTCAGTTATTGGATTCGAGCATTTTCCTGTTCAAGGATGATAATTTCCTTTGTCATAAAACACACTCCTTTATAAAATTTTAAGGAGTAATTAGTCTTTAAATTAGGTAAATTTGTCTTTGTTTCTTTGTTCTACACCCTAGCTTCTTCTAATCTTGCAACTAATTATGTAATGGACTACTTTCAAACATCCTTGATTTAAACATCCTCAGATTAAGTTTTTTCAATCCTAATTAATTAAATTTTTGTAAAATTTTCATTTAAAAATTTTTACAGGTAAGTTATTGTACTTTTCCTGCTTTATGGTATAAATAAACCGGTTTTAACTTTCAAAAAATTATTTTTTTTCTATGATCTTTCATTTGGCAAATCTCATAATGTATCAATGCTAAAATTATGCTAGTAATTGATCCTCCTGAAGTTGGTCTAGTAGAGGGGCTTTACTTTCTGTAGCTCCTTCTGGATAGGTAATAGAGGAAGAAGTTGGAAACAGCTTACTCATTAAGTAATAATGAAATCCTTCAGTTAATTTAGTCTCTAAATTCAGGTTTATTATCTTCTCAAAATCAAGTTAGTAATATAAAGAGATTTATTTTTTCTTCAGGTCAAAAATTGTCCTATAGAGAGTCTGAACTGAATTCGTCTCTCCTTTAGGGCCTTCTACAAGAACTGCATTAAGAATTTCCTCGAGTTCATTCAATGAAATATTTTCTTGCATGTTTAATGGTTATAACATAGAAATTATAGTGTTATAACATGAGTAGGGATATCTCCCCGAATTAGGATTAAGAAGGTTGAAATTCTTCGATACAAGATTTATTTCATTCTTTTTCATTTTAAATGCTAATGATCCATTTGTTTGAATGTTTATTAGTATAGCTTTGCCTGTTGTGTCAGTATAATGAAGTTATAATGCTGATGGAGTGACATCAGGAAATAGATAGTTTTGGCACATTACAACTAATTCTCCCACCGTTGAACAGTGTTCTAAAGCATAAACTGTACAACACTTAGATGATCATGAAGGCTGTGACTCATTGATATACACTTCTGATACACATTTTATCGTTTGATTAAGAATTTGAACTTGGTACAGAGTTATTACTTTTCAAGAGAGAAAGTTTCATCAAATTAGTTTGGTGTATTGGTAATGAGAAAAAATATTCTTTGAGCAGTAGAAAATTTACCACAATAAAAAAGTAAATAATTATAGCGAGAAGTCATCCTTTCCATTCCACAAAAATACTTTCTTATGGGTGGCTCTTCAGTGAGAGAATTGATCAATTGGGCATTTATCGGCGATAAATTAGACGAAAAGGCAGAAACGTTACTCTTAAGTTATTTAATTCTCGACGCTATCAGATTAATTGCGTTTACCATCTCTAGTATGTTTATTGTCTTATTTTTGCTTGATTCTTTGGTACCAACACAAGTGGGATTTCTATTTGCTCTGAGTTTTTTTATTCTTACGATTGTTGATTATCCTACAGGGGTACTTGGGGATGTAATCGGCCATCAAAAAGTATTGATTCTAGCCTATATCTTTCATATTCTCTCTTTCATCCTTTTAATAATCTCTGAGTCATTTTTAGGGCTCCTCTTTTATAGCGCAATTTCTGCTTTTGCCTCTTCACAAGAAAGTGGAGCTTTAGAAGCGTGGTTTGATAATAATTATAGACGATTGATGAACACAGATGACCCTCAAAGGAAGATTTACAAAAATTTTCAAGCACGAAGATCAATATTAACACACGCACTCTATGGTTTCTCGATTCTCTTTGGAGGAGTTATAGCACAGGTCTTCTCTCGCAAAATACTGTTTTTAATTTCCCTTGTTTTTCTTATTTTCGTTCTTTTCTTGATTATCGTTTTAATTAGAGATACAATTGATAAGAAAGATCAAATTACGATCAGAAGTTATTTTGGACAATTTTTCAATGGCATAAAAGTGTTAATATCCCATCATGGGATTTTTCTATTTTTTATTGGATCCACTATAATTTGGGCCGCTAATAATAGCATTTGGGTAAATTTCTTACTTTTTCGTATATATGAGGGGTATTCAGGGGGTCAGGATGATACCACTGCGTTAATCCGTGCCTTAATTTTTGCCTCAGGCGTTTTGTGGCAATTTTTTATTGTAAAATATATTACCCGCTTAAAACGTAATAGATTATGGATTTTTATTACTACAAATTTTTCTAATCCATTATTTTTCCTCGCCATCTATATATACTATCTTAATTTCCCTCCCATTGAAGTTAACGTTTTTCTCCTCCTTGGACTTGTCTTTGTATTTCAAATGCCAAGTATTTTTGAAGCGCTTGAATTTATTCTACGAAATCAATTAAATTTAGATCTTATACCCGATGAGTCACGAAATAGCTTTTATTCTCTTTTACCTACTATTACAAATTCGATTGGTATATTTGGGGCTTTAGCTGGAGGATATATTCTCTCTAGTTATGGATTTGCTGAAACCATCCTTTTGACAGCAATTATTAGTGGTATTGGAGCATTTTTTACGGGAATTGGTTTGATTAGACTCCCTAAGGTTTAAAATCAAATATCCCTCCAGTTAAAAAGAGAAGAAAAGATATTTTTGATTCTAGATTTTTTCATTCCTCTTTAGGGGTTTAAAAACAGTAGAAATTTTCGATTCAATGATTTTAGTTATAGATCTTTTTAATCTTCGTTTTAAATTCCCAGGATTGGTCTTCCTCTATTAAGTAAGATGAAAAAATATATCAGAAGCGATCGAATGGCTTTTGAACTAGTAGATCTCCATTAATTTCACAGGAATTATTAATTTAAATTATAATTTTCCATCTTCTACCATTGACTGACATTTTTTTATGGTAAAATTCAAAAAAATATCACAGGTTTGTTTCCATCCTTTTTGGATCATCCATTCTGTTATTTCTTCTCCTTTTCGAAAATCAACTTTATTGAGTGTTTGACAATCCGTACTACCAAATTTTGTCAAAAATTCATTGTAAAGTTCATTAACAGCTTGAATGGCTTTTTCTCTATCATCATTATTTTGTTCTGGAATTCCTTGGTTCCCATGTCCACATTTAAGACCGATTGCGATACTACTTCCAATTAAAAGTCCGCAGGTAGTATTACCTGATCCAATTGCTCCTAAATAACCCGCAGTACCCCAAGAATTAGTTTCAAGGGGTAAATCCCATAATTCCAATAATGCTTGAAGTGAGGCTTCCCCACAAGTATATCGGTGCATCCTTTTATAGGCTCGTGTAAGAATATCATCATTTTTCATTTGTTCATCCATATTAAACCCAAATTAGACTTCGTTATGAAATTCCGAGATTATAATTTCTATTAAGTAGAATAATTATTTTTTTTCAATTCCTTTATACGGTGTTTTCAATGAATCTTTATGTAATACTCCTATATTTAAAAACATAAGGTATTGAATAATATAATCCTCGTATACTTTCTCTAAATACCATAAAACATATGAGAATGTGAAGACCAATGGTAATCAAAACCCAAATTACCGAGATGCTTGGGATAAAACATCCTATTATTGCTGCTCCAATGGCTCCTTTCTATACTACAGAATTGACGGTAGCAGTTTCTGAAGCAGGAGGATTAGGTGTTCTATCACAACCAGGTCTGTTAAATAAAGATATAGATCCTGTAACCGAACTGAAACGAAATATGAACTATGTTGTGGAGCATACTGATAAACCTTTTGGATTTAACATCAGAACATCCCGATTAGAACCCTTTGTGGATAAATTATGTACAGAAATCCCTCAATTTATTTTAGATAATCCTCATATTCAAAAGCAGTGTAGATATGTAGTTACTAGTGCAGGGTCAGCTGCCATCTTACCCCGATCCAAAACCTTTCAAGATTTAAGGAACACCACAGAAATTAAGCTTTTTCATGTTGCTCCAGCATTAAGCTTAGCTGAAAAGTGTATAAATGCTGGTGTGGATGGATTAGTAGTCACAGGGAGTGAAGGAGGGGGACACCAGTCTTATGAAAAAGTAAGTACCCTTGTGCTTCTTCAACAGGTGCAACAGAAATTTCCCATGATACCTAGAATTGCTTGCGGAGGATTTGCCACAGGAGGGGGTTTACTGGCAGCATTGGCACTTGGGGCTGGGGCAATAGCAATGGGTTCACGGTTCATCGCCTCCCATGAATGTGAATTTCATGATACCTATAAAAATGTTGTTCCACCTGCGAATGCTCAAGACACTGTGTTAGTAACAGGGATTTTAGGGCCAATCCGACTTTGGAAAAATGCTTATAGTTTACAACGTAATTTAGTTGCTAACAAAGGAGAAAAATTAGCCCAAGAGGCTGCAATGAGTTCAGAAGAGTTAATTAAAGCAGCTCAAGCATATGATTTAGCTTATCAAGGTAATATAACTGATGGAGCTGTTCTTCTTGGCCAAAGTATTGGTTTGATCAGTAGTATTGAGAGTGTATCAACCATTATTGAACAGATAATAATACATGCTGAAAAAGCTCAAAAAAATCTTTTGATACAGATTCGCTAGATTGAAGTTCTCTTTTTCCCTACAGCTGGGATGGAACAGAGCTGCTACTTCATAAACGTATTAATTTCCTGAACTAGAGATTTTACTTTGTTGGAGTTTACAAAAAATGGGATGAAAAAGATGTCTAGATTTATTTAGTATTCTGTTGTCTTTTAGAATGAAAGAAACACAAATAATTAATAATATCTTATAAGATAAATTCTCTAATTCCAAATTAGTAAAAATTATTTAAAAAAAGGAGACTGCACCCGTGATTGAAACCAATTCAGATTTGACAGAGGAAAATCTCCATAAAACCGTCAAAAATATAGTAGTTGAGAGATATACACGATTAGAACGATTAAATCATTGGATTCATGTTTTTATCATGCTTTTATTCTTTTTTACTGGATTAGAGCTTTTTAGTAACACATATTTTGTTGGAACAGAATATTTTACCCAAATTTTTCATTTCGCTCTTGGTGGAACCATAGCTTGTTGGTATCTGTTTTTTTACATGTACTTCATTTTTAAATATAAAAAAGCCAAGGAAATTTTTCCAACTTATAGAGATTTTCGGGAATTAATAATAATTCTACTTTGTACAATAAAAATTCTCCCCTCATCTCAATACCCACAACATGCCTATTATATCATAGAGGAGAAAAGATATGGTTTGAAATTTCATCCTGCACAGAAATTACTTACTTTGACAAATCTGATAGCCATTTTTATTATTGGATCTACAGGTATAGTCATGTCAGAGTCATTATTTCCTGGATATCTTCCCAGTTTATTCACTGCATTATTCACTCTTATTGTAGCTCCTTTAGAGTTATTAACCATTGATTTACAAATTGTTCATCGTTTAGTGTATTTATACTTTTTATTAACGACTTTTGTTCATTTTCTATTAGCGATACTACCTCGAAATCGCAATCGTTTGGTTGGAATGATAACTGGTAAAGAAAAGATTTCAATTAGCTGATTTCTCTTTGAAATTGCCTGTGTTTGTCTTGAATTACCATTTTTATATAAGAAATGTAAAGAAACATTACTAGGAGAAATATAGAGAAATAAATTTAATTTGTAGGGAGACAAAATGAAAAGGAAAAACAGTAGTATTTTTAAAGATGTCTCATGAAAGGAGTTAGGATGTGTAAACTAATTCTGCTGCTTGAGAATTTTTGATTTCATGAGACTATAAATCCTCTTACATTGTCCTAGGTTTCCTTACATATTCCATTCATGAAAAAATTTGTTCTCATTTTCAGATATAAAATATATACTTAACATTAAAATAGAATAAATCTGAAAAAAGCCTTATTTGTTTTCTAAAACATGTAACTTGAAAAGGGATACCTATCATAATATTTTTCTTCTATTGAAATTATCAAATAGACATGCTAAATAATCAAGAATTGGAAGAAAAATTTAGGGAACAGGGATTTAGCGATTTTAAATGGATTGATCCTCAACAGATTATTGTTTCTCAATGGGTACGTCTTAAGTGTATGTTTGGATGCCCAGAATTTGGGAATAGTGCAGTTTGCCCTCCCAACACGCCATCAGTTGCAGAGTGTGAGAAATTCTTTCATGAATATAAAAATGCAGTAATTTTTCGATTTGAAAAACAATTAGAGGATCCTGAAACACGTCACAAATGGTCCAAAACCATGAATATGAAATTATTAAAACTTGAAAAAATTGTATTCCTAGAAGGATATGTAAAGGCATTTATCTTACCTATAGATAGTTGCTATCTTTGTGAGGAATGTACAAGTAATTCAAAAGACTGTAAACACCCTAAACAGTCAAGACCAACTCCAGAAGGTATGGCAGTCGATCTTTTTTCTACAGTTAAAAATATAGGTTATCCGATTAAGGTTCTGAAAGATTATACAGAAGTCATGAATCGTTACGCGTTATTGATGGTAGATTAGTTTTATATAAAAAAAAATAATTTCCCTCCCTTTATTAAATGAATTATTGCTTTCGTTCCCTGAAGAAAAACACTGCAAGTCCTAATAAAGTCAAAACAGGGAGTAATGTAAACCCAGGTGTTGAAAGAGTAGTTGTTGAGGTAGTTGTAGTAGTAGGTTCAGTAAAATTAGTTATAATGAAGCTAGGGGTAATTACATTTCCCGAATCATCTTTCACTGGAATATCAGACCCTGGAAATTCAAAAACACCTAATTCATCTTCATCAGTATATAACATTGCATACATAGTAGAAGTTCTATCAGATGTAGAGAGACTCACTTCAATATTACTATTTACACCGTGAAAAACTTGTGTGTATCCAAGAATACTTCCAGGACTGCCTACATTATCAGCATGAATTACTATCCATCCTAATCCTGCAATGATAGCTTGATTTACGGTCACTTTGTCATTCACTATTTCTTGATCTTCAATCATAACAGAAGAAGTAAATATATAAGTTATATTGAAGGCTGGAGTAATTACTTGGTCAGAACTATCCTTCACTGGGCCATCAGGGCCAGGAAATTCAAATGAACCATATGTTCCATTATCTGCATGAAGCATAGCAAATACGGTTTCAGTTCTTGATTCCTCTTCAATTTCGACAATAATATATGGATTAACACCATGATCTAACTCTTTATATCCAAGGATTGTTCCTGGGGTCCCAGTATTAGTTTTGTTATGGATGACAATCCACCCAAATCCACTACTTACAATACTATCAATTGTAACTTTATCATCTACTACAGGTTGATTAGAAACACTAACTGAACTATCCAAGACATCAGAAATCTTAAAGCTAGGTGCAATAATATTATCTTGTGCATCTTTAACTGGACCATCAACTCCTGGAAACTCAAAGGTTCCAATAACCCCAGCGTCTGTATGAAGCATTGCGAATAATGTATCTGTTCTCTTACTTAAATCGAGTTTTACTAAGATTTTTTCATTAGTACCGTTTTCCAAATGAGTATAGCCTAGTATGGCACCGAATGTTTCACCAGTTGTTTGATTATGTATTACTATCCAACCAGGGCCAACTGAATCCACCTTAGGAATCCAAACTCTCCCATCCACTATTGGTTGATCTTCTACCTCTACAACTGCCTTAACTAACCCCTCTTCCATATTTAAAGAAGCAGATCCTCTTCGATCGTGTTGTAATCCAAAGTTATCGGCAGTTCCAGTTGCCCATATAATGTTAAAAGTTCCAGATGTGGGTATTATTTTGTCATATGTATCACCAGTGTTTAGCTTACGAGAAAACTCTATGGTAGTTTTTCCTGACCCTTCAAGTCCATCATAAGAAAGGATATCGAATGTACCTCCTTGATCAACATCTGGAGGATGAGGACCATAATTTCCTGTAGCATAAACATCAAATATTACTACTGTTCCATTGCTTTCTACCCATGCAAAAACCATATCAGCATCTTTCATAGCAAAAGTTGGTTCAAATCCAACAGCTACCCACCCACTTGTATCAACTTCAATTCCAAAATAAATCATATCTCCTTCAATTTGCCAATAAAGCATGTAATCCCCTGAACTGAAGCTTTTAGATGCTAGATATTCATCATTTGATATAACACCATCAATAATTGGGGTGTCTGTCGCTATAAATCCAAAACTACTATAAATTACAGTAGTAGAAAGGAAAAATAATAATAATAAGTTAACAATTGTTAATTGCTTTAATTTCAATTAAGTTTCACCTATAAATTAGTTGGGTTTTTTATCCCCCATATGTGCAATTTTTGATAAAAAATTGACTTTTAAATTCCTTAAGATATGTTTATCGCAAGTGATTAGTCTGATTTTCGTAAAAAAGGGGCATTGAAATGAATGATTGATTTACCAATTCCTTTGATTCTAAATTAAGTCGTAATTAAAGAGGTGCTCTTGATGTATGGTCACTATTGAATCACAAATATTTAGAAAAAAAATCAAATTAACCCCTTTTCAACCTAATCCAATAGTTTACCATTAAGGGTTTTAAACGATTATTATCGCGATTAAGTAATCATAAAAATAGTAGTATGTTAAAGGGTAGAACTGATGAAAGCAATTTTAATAGATATAGATGATACACTAATTGATAGTTTAGAGAGAACCAAGGCTATTGCTGAATCTATCTTAGAATGTGAAATAAGAATGGGTGATATGCTAAACTTGGATCTAGAACAAATTTTTTTCAAATATACGGATAATAGCCAGAAATCTCACACAAATGAGCTTAGACAACTATTTCGTGATACTTTATTATATAAAAATAGGACATAAATTAAGGTAATGAGATTAAAAAAACCTATCCTTGCTGCAGCACGTGTCATAAAACAATGGCCTAAACAGTTTAAATCAATATATATTACTGGAAGGCTTGAAAGAATCAAAACACTGACATTTTCTGAATTAAAGCGATTTGGATTTCCGATTCAGGATTCTAGATTATATATGATTGAAAGAGAAGATCAAGTCTTTATATTTCCCTTTTCATATCATACGAAAAGAGCAGTTATCACTTATTATGAATGATTTTGATTCTGAAACAGTGATTCGAATTGTAGATGATTTTCCTGGGTATTTTTCCTGCTATCAAGAATTTTTAATCCCAGAACGCTATGGTTAATGTTATAGAAATAGAAATCCCTAAGATTTCTTTAAGAATGGTGCTATAAGAGTATTTACAAAATGGTGTGAGTTAATTTAACCATCCAAAAGCAAATTTTTCTCTAATAAGGTTTGATAAAACATTTCAGATCGTTTTTAAATTCTAGTTACTGCCTCTAATGCCACTATTAAAAACTAGTAATGTGACATGATTCATATTGAAATAGATGGTGGTTAACATGTCCAAAGTAAATATGGTTATTATTATTATTTTATTCATCACGGTTAATCTTTATTCTGGATATGGATTAACAACTGGAATAATCCAAGTTGATCAATGGAAGCTAAAAGAGCTTGCTAGAGTACAAACTGGAGGAGATGCCTATATGCTTAAAGTGGAGGGTGAATATTGTTATGTCAGTTGTGGATATTCAGGATTTAGAATTTTTGATATTAGTGATCTCTCTAATCCAACCCAAGTTGCTCTTCTACCACAAGCTGGTAATGGTTATGCTCATCAATTCATCTTGGAAAATAATATTGCGTATATTGGGAATGGGTATG
>JAEOUE010000090.1 GCA_016839515.1 Candidatus Hodarchaeum mangrovi | reverse complement strand
TAACCGCAAGTTCCTGGAAGACCATATTCTTGCCAAAACTCAGCCATCATTTCGAACAACTGGTATCTTGCACTACTGATCCTCGACATTTATTATCGAATTTTTATTAGAATCTAAACCTTTAAAATTTTTCATTTTTCTGAATTTCAGAATTTCGAAATTTTGGAATAAAACTTTTACTTCTATTTGAGTTTTTTTGATAAATTTCCCTAAAATAGTTCTTCATCTACTAGCAACAGAGCTTCATATAACTTTTCATTTGTGGTATGTTGTATAATGAAAAAAAAAGAGGGATTAAGAGAGTTAGGGAGACCTTAGGTAATAATCAAAGGTAATTTATTGCTTCTTTCTATAAATCAATTGATAGAAAATTATTCCAAGGATTGTGATGAATGACAAACCAGGTGTTAAATCTGACGTAGTTGCTGTCGTAGTAGAACTATAAGCAGAAGTTGAAGTCGTCTTACTAGTTGAAATCGTGGAAGTTTTAGTGGGATAACTGAGTGACCAAGATGGAAGAGGAAGAACATCATAGAAATTTTCAAGAATTATAGAAAAATCAACAGACTGAAAGGAAATTGTTATATCTTCTAAGATTCTTGCCTTAACGAGAATCTCTATTGTGGGGTCATCAATATTGAAATACTCTATAAGGGTCAAGTCTAGCTGGTTTTCCTGTACTTGAAAATGCTCAAAAATGTTACCAAGATTCCATTGTTGGATTTCTCGGAATGGATCTCCTACCATCCAAAATAAAAGATATTCATCTGATGGAGTATGGAAGAATAATTCAATTGCTTCAATAATACTTGAGGACTGATTGATGTAAGCAATAACAATGGCTAATATCCCGGAGGCACCTAATGTGGCAGTTGTACTAAAATTATAATCTAGAATGATTGATGTATAAGGACCACTTTGGAAAACATCAGAAATATTAATCTCATTGAATGTAAGCTGAGAATCAATTGATCCTTGTGTTAAAGAGACACCTGCTAATAGTGAGTAACTGACAAGAAGAATCATTATTATTAAATATATGGGTTTTTTGTTCATTTTTAAGTCCCTAAATAATAGGTGTGAGATTAAATTGGGGTTCCACCCCAAGTAGCTGTATATTCAACATTTCCCTTAGGGCTTCCCATAGCATCAAATTCAGTGTATATCCATTTGATAGTTTCATAGATGAAAGATACTGTTTCCATGGGTATATCATTTGAGTCTGATCCTATATAGGTGCTAACAGAAACAACTACAGCGTTTGTTAATTCAATAGTTAAATAATTTAATTCCATTGGAGTTGGATTGGAATAGAACCTCAATGTAATTGCAGGAGTCCCTCCAATAACTGTTCCCTTTGTACAGTGTTCGAACAATTTTGGAGTAGCTTTGTCTATGTACTTCACAATTCGAATTGGTGTATGAACTATTTGGCCTGCGCTCCGATCAGGATTATATGCATTTTTAATGCTGTGAGAGTATGCTAGTATATCAATTGAATTCTCACGTCCTGCAACCTTGGATTCACCATCAATGCCTTCAATCCATAGATTCATCGAAGAATCTTCTGTAATAATTTCTAAAGAAGCATTTCCGTATTGACCATTCATAATAGTGGTGAAAAAGGCTATTGCAATCCCAAACAACAGCGCCATCGCAATAACTGTGCGAAATATCATCTTTTGTTTCATTTTTTTATTCTCCTTTCATTTCTTAATGAGAACTAGGTCTTACTTACATTCACTCATTCTTTTTAGTCTTTCCGAAATAAAATTCCGTAAAACTTCTTCCCGTCTATCGCTTGGGTTAGCTATTTTAAGCAATAAAAATACTCTCGTACACCATTGCAAGTTATTAAACAAAATTAATATGCATTCATTCCACCATCAGATCAATTTTTATTAGAAAGTTCCCAATAATTTAGTTAATTGAGTAATTCCCTTTATTTATTTTATACCACAAGAAACACTTTGTAATATTATTCAAATTTCCTCGTGTAAAAATTTAAAAAACATTAAAGACTTTGATACATAAAGTAATAATATGAAAATATTAAGCAAGGGATATAAACCTTATTTATTGTTATTTCTCTTTGTTTTAGGGATGATAATCACGATATTTAGCTTTATCCTGTTGATTGCTAGTAAAGATATAGTTTCATATTTTTTATTATTATCCAGTACATTATTTGGGTTTCTTATAACCATTTATAGTATCTATAATGGGATGAACTACTATAAACGAATTAATGTTGCTAGATAAAAAAAGAAAGAAAAATACTTATTTTCATACAATTATCTTGGACTAAAAGCTTGAGACGGACAACTAGCTGTATCCATACTCCCTGGAACTTTATGCCCAAAACAATCACCTATGTCTGATTCACCTTCAATAGGAGTCCAATATTTACAATCTCTGCATTCTGCCATTATTTATACACCATTTGTCTTGAT
>JAEOUE010000089.1 GCA_016839515.1 Candidatus Hodarchaeum mangrovi | reverse complement strand
GGAGAAGAAGCAATCAGTACCATACACCTTGTATTAGGAGCTGTTTTACTTCTAATATATTTAACAAGTTTTTGGAGCTCAATATGGAATTATCTACTGAAAAATTCAAATGAAAATATGAAAATTCTCTCCTAAATTTGGGTAAAAAGACTAATTCTGATGTACATCTATTGTTGATTTTCCTTAAATTATTTAACTTGATCTAAGCGAGCAATTATTTTTCCACAGGAAGCACATCTGTCAGGAATACTAAAACGATCCCTTACTTCAAAAATAGTATTACATTCACCACACTTCCATTTTGTAGGAAGTAGAAGTTCAGATTCAAGTAAAATTAGTATAGAGGTAAATCTATTAAGAATTTGTTCAGTTTTACCACTAATTTGACCGATATCACTAGATTTATGAAGATCCTGGGGAGATTCTGGGTTAATCATTTGATCCATGTCTTTTAATAGATTTTCGAACTGCTTGATGATATCTTCACGAGTAGGGTGATTATCCAAAAAATCTCGTGATTTAATCCAGTTAATTAAAAAACGAAGTTGTTCAAGAATAGCTAAAGTCTGGATTATCCCCATTTCTTTTGAGTCAATGTCAGCTATTTTTTGGATATCATTATTTAAATCAAATAGATAGGTTTTTAGATCCCCTTGAAGCGGTAACTGAGTATAAAGTCTTAAAAGCGTTAAATAATGAGAGAATTGTTTGTCAGGGTCAGCTTTTATTTCAACAGAACTTGTAATCTCTCTGATTTGGGTTTTATCACATCCATGTAGATCATTTTCTTTATCAATAGGAGTTTTCCATCGAGAACGGATAGCTATTTGGTTACCACGAGTATAAGAATGATCTACAGGCTCTTTAACTTTTGATGATAGACATTCCCAGTAAGAATAGTTAGATTTTTCATCATCTAGCACAAGTAGTTCAGCCTCAGCCCCACAATATTCACAGCCGTCAATAAATTCCTCTTCAGACCTATTCATCTTGCCACAGGAAAAACAATAAAAATATATATACTCAGTAGTGAATTTACCAAAAGTTCCAGTACCCGTAACCTGTGAATCGTCAGCAGCACGACGCATTCGTGCAAATAGAGAATCAGAATCATCTAACATCGCAGATAATGAAGAACCAAGGCCCTCTTGGGCTTCTGTACGTTCTTTTTCTTGTTTTTTCTTTAAGAGATAAGCTTCTCGTTCATCTGGAGTCATTTTTTCAATCATTCGGAGTTCTTTGACACGATTTTGAAGTCGGTTTCTATCTAGAGGAGATAAAGCTTCAAGGAAATCAGGAGGAAGAGAATTAATTTCATCTAAAGACATCTCTTCAAAATCAGTACGTAATTCACTCATAGTACCAGGAGAAACAACAGTTTGACTAAGTAATGAACCAGGGGGCGGTGGTGGAGGAGAAGTAGCACCAATTGAAGGAGCTCTTGGAATAGCTGAGGGTGGAACAGATGGTACAACAGAAATGGGTGTGGATACTCTAGTAGTAAGAACTGCTGTGTTTCGACGTATTGCTTCAATAACCCGCTGTTCTAATTCATCAAGAAATCCAGCAGTAAGAGAAAAGCTCTTTTGTTGTTCATTTAAGATTTTTTGTACCTCGAATATGATGTGTTGGGAGATAGCGTCCAAACGAGGAAACATAGAAGAGAGAATATCATACATAACCCATTGTTCAACCTCAGAAAAATTTTTATAGGGATCCTGAGGGAGAGAACGCATAGTAGGATACATTTCAGATTCACTAAGGTTACGTTTTGCCCATGACCAGATGGTTGGCTTCTTTTTCTCATCACCTAGGAGATCTCGAGCAATTTGGGCAAAAGAATGTTTAGCTATACGACGTTTGACAATTTCGGTTTTTCGGCGATCAGATTTCCATGAATACCAGTCGTGGTCAGAGTTAGACATAACAAAATTTCCACCAAAAAAAGTAACGTTCATATGAACAAAGTTCGAATGTTCATATATATATTTCCAAATAATTCACAAAATGAAATCTAAGGGATGATGATTTCTAAAAAATTAAAGTTTGATAATTTTCATAGATGTTGTCCTCATAATTCCCACACTTTTTTATAGATAAATATCTTAACAAATTTTCTGCGTGTATTTCTTTAAGCACATTAGTGCAATAGTGTACTTTAAGTTAAGTTCGGGTTCTTTTTATCCTTTTTTAATAACAGGAGATAGAAGAAAAAGTATAAATGAGATCAACTCAATTTTGATCAAAAAATCTATTAATTTGAAAGCTAATATGGGATTAGTTACCCTCTTTCCCTATTTTCCAGTACTTTATTTTATCCACTAATTACTAAAAAGGTTGAGTTTGATTTGAATGGAGAAAAACCAAAGAAAATTGCAGTTATAGGAGCAGGTCATATGGGACATGGTATTGCAGAAGTAGCACTTCTGTCTGGATATTCTGTTTACCTATGTGATCTTAACGATGAAATATTGGAAGAAGCTAAATCTTTAATTGATTGGTCATTGAATAAATTTGTGGAAAAGTCTTCCATCAATAAGAATGAATATCGGAGGTGTATGGAAAAACTCACACTCACCATTGATCTTGAAGCTGCCGCCAAAGCGACTGACCTTTGTATTGAAGCAGTTCCCGAAAAATTAGATCTAAAAAAAGAGATTTTTAAAAAGTTAGATAGATTTTCTCCTCAAAATACAATCCTTGCATCAAATACATCAACCATGAGCATTTCAAAGATTGGCGAAGTCACTAAACGTCCTGACAAAATAATAGGACTGCATTTTCCAACTCCACCTCCACTTGCAAAAGTTATTGAAATAGTTAGAGGAAAAAAAACATCTGAAAAAACGATGGAATTTGCCATCGATTTTGTGAAAAAAACGAAAAAGGAATACATTATCTCAAAGGATAGTCCTGGATTCATTTGTAATCGAATTATGGCTCCCTCTATGTTATTGATGCAATTAATTTTCGACCGCGATGAGTATTTACCCACTCAAATTGATGCAGCAGCATTAAATCAAGGAATGATTATGGGTCCCTTTGAACTTATGGATTATCTGGGACTTGATATTATTTTTGATAGTTCAAATTATTTAGCTGAGCATCTTTCTGAAGATTATAACCTAGTCCCAAGGCTAAAAAAGTTGGTACAGGAAAAAAAATTAGGCAGAAAGACTGGAGAAGGAATATATAAATGGGGTTCTGATGGAAAAAGACCAAATATTGATTTATCCAATCCAGCTGACTTTGATTTGATGCTTTTAATGAAAGTTCAAGTTAATGAAGCTGTGAAGGTTTTTGAGGAAAAAATCACTTCTATTCAGGACATTAATACAGGTATGAAACTTCATTACCATAATCCACTGGGGCCATTTGAATTGATAGAATCGATGGATTTAAAGGATTTAACAAGATCGCTTGATAAACTTGCAGATAGATATGGTAAAGAAGTGTTCCGTGCTCATAAATGGATTCGTGATGGTTCTATAAAGACAAGATTGAAACAAGAAAAATAAAAAGAAAAACCATTTTGTAATAGATAGTAAAGGATTTTTTATATTCGATTTTTTCACATCTGCTAAAGGAGTAACTTCAAGAATGGATACTTATACAGTTAATCATGAGACAGCCCTAAAATTAGATAATTCAGATCCCCTTAAAAGTTATCGTAAGTTATTTTACATTCCAAAAGATACTATTTATTTAGATGGTAATTCATTAGGTTTATTATCTAAACCCGCTGAAGAATCCTTACTAAAAACAATCTCTGAATGGAAAAATCTAGGTATAAATGGTTGGTTTTATGGTAACCCAGATTGGTGGCATTACGGGGAATATTTCGGAGAATTGATGGCCCCTTTAGTGGGAGCAAAAGCAAGAGAAGTTATAGCTACTGGAACAACAACTCTGAATCTTCATACATTAGTCAGTGCATTTTTTCAACCTTCTGGAGAAAGAAATAAGATCCTAGCTGATGAATTAAATTTTCCTACAGATATTTATGCTTTAGAAAGTCAAATTAAACTTAAAGGCCTTTCTCCAGACAAACACCTTGTTTTCGTCCCTAGTCTAGACGGAAGAATGCTGGATGAACAACAAATCATCGATTATATGAACTCTGATATTGCTCTTGTATTATTACCGTCTGTATTATATCGAAGTGGTCAGTTATTAGATATTGAAAAATTAACCCAAGCAGCTCATGCAAGAGGAATTCCAATTGGATTTGATTGTTCTCATTCTGTAGGAGTCGTTCCTCACAAATTACATGAATGGGAAGTTGACTTTGCTATCTGGTGTAGTTATAAGTATTTAAATAGTGGTCCTGGTGGAACAGCTTTTCTATTTATCCATGAAAAACACTTTGATATGGAACCTGGTTTATCAGGTTGGTTTGGTTACGTTAAAAGCAAACAATTTGACATGTTATTAAATTTTGAGCATGAAAAACATGCTGGTGGTTGGCAGATCTCCAGTTCAAACATTCTCTGCTCCGCTAGTTTAGAAGGCTCATTGAAAATGTTTCATGAGGTGGGAATAGAGAAAATTAGAGAAAAATCAATAAAATTAACTGATTATTTGATTTATTTAGCTGATGAAATTTTGGTTAAGAAGGGTTTTACTATTGGAACCCCCCGAGTTCCTCAACACAGATCTGGTCATGTTGCTTTGGAACACGAGAAAGCAGATAAAATTAATCAAGAACTTATGAAACGAAATGTAATCACAGATTTTCGGAAACCTAATATAATAAGGATAGCACCAATAGCTCTTTATAATACCTATAATGAGGTCTGGCAGACAATCAAAATTATTGAAGCAATTATAGATGAGTAATTAAACTAAAAACGGAAAAATACCATATATTAAAAGCACTAATAGCATTAATAGATTTTTTTAGAAAATATATTAATTATTGTCTAATCTTCTTAATGCTGAGAGTCTCATTTGTTCTCTAAGATGAACACTAGAAATAATTTCTGTAGCGAGTAAGTGAAAGGTTTTTTCTACATTAATTTCTTCTTTTGCTGAAGTTTCGATATAATGGACGGTAAAATCAGCTTCTTCTTTTATGATCCGCGTTAAATTCTTCGCATATTCTATTCCTTGTTCAGTAGTTACTTGACTTTTAAATTCTGGGTCATTTTTTAGGTCACACTTTGCACCAACAATAATAATTGGTCGTTTTCCTTGACTATTTAATGTCCAGAATGAATTTATCCAATTATGAAGGCCATTAAATGAACCTTGATTTGTAATATCAAAAAAACATAAAGCACCTGCAGCTCCACGATAAAAGAGATCTACAACATCTTTAAAGCGTGGTTGACCTGCTAAATCCCAAATTTGAAATCTGATGTTATATATTGTCTCTGTAGGTTCATAATTTAATATAACTTGTTTTGATGCAAAATCTGCCCCTAAAGTCATTAAATATTGTGATTTAAAGGTCTCTCCTAACCAAGCTCGGCGAAAAGCACTTTTTCCTACTCCTCCATCACCTAGTAACAACATCTTTATCCAAAGATTTGAGCTTGACATAACCTAAACCCCTTTATAAAAATTTAAAGAATAAGAATAATATTGTAATTGAGAATAATTTTTCCTTGAAAGTTTACAAGGAATTTTTGTATTCCTATTCTCGAGAATTTAAATTAATTACTATTTTTTTATGAGATTATTCTAAGAATAGAGTAAATTTTTTTTTCATCATTAAACCGCTAAAAATATAAAAAGCTGATTATCTTGTCTCCATCAAATAAAATAGACTGTTTTGGTGTAATTTATGGCTGAAAAATCAAATTCTTTATTCAAAAAATGGATCAATGGACGATTTGATAGTAAAGTCGTTGTTTCGGTTACCCAGAAAGGGCAATATAAAAATTTTGATCTCTCTCTTATTAATGGACGACAATACAACACAAAATTCGGGAGTGCAATGTCTGCACAAGTAGGACCAAAAGACCTTAATGATTTGATTCAAGCACTTCAAGAAGTCCAAAATAAGTTCTTTCAATCTGGTCCTCAAGACAGTGAATGAATTATTTACCTATCGATCATGTCGGAAATGGAAAGTTAACTTACTTTATTGAAACAAAGACAATTCTTGATCTTTGAGAACCTGTGAATAATTTATTTGGGAATAAATAACATCAGTATATTTTTCATAACAAAAATTATTGTAATATAACTTATTCTATTTGATATCCTTTGGAGTGAGAGTAACTTACCTCGATTGAAAACATTATTAGAGGCAATGTAGAAATTTAAAAAATGATGAAAGTATCAAATAATTGACTCTTAACGGAAGTCTTAATTTATATGCAACTTTATAATTCACTTACACGGAAAAAAGAGGAATTTATCCCTATTGAAAAGAAGAAAGTGCGTTTTTATTCATGTGGTCAAACAGTTTATGAAGATGCTCACATTGGGAATGCCCGAACGTACTCTTATTGGGATGTCTTAGTTAGATATCTCCGTTGGCGAGGATATGATGTATTTTGGGTTCAGAATTTTACTGATGTAGGCCATTTGACTGATGATGCTGATACTGGTGAAGATAAAATAATTAAAACCGCAATAGCTAAAGATATTCAACCAATGGTTCTAGTTGAGAAACAAATCCGAAAATTCTATGAAGATATGGATAAACTAAACATACAGCGAGCAGATATTTACCCCCGTGCAACTGGGGAAATACCAGAGATGATTGAATTTGTAAAGGATCTTCTTGCTAAAGAATATGCGTATGAAGTGAATGGAACCATCTATTTTGATGTTACTAAATTTTCTAATTATGGTGAACTTAGTCCAACAACTTACTCTGAGGAGACAGTAGGAGCACGAATAGCAGTCAATCCTGAGAAAAAAGACCCACGGGATTTCGCTTTATGGATAAAAGCTCCAGAGGGGCATTTGATGAAATGGCCCTCTCCATGGGGGATGGGTTATCCAGGTTGGCACCTTGAATGCTCGGTAATGAGTCAGAAATACTTAGGAACCACTTTAGATATTCATGCTGGAGGGATTGATCATTTACATCTTCATCATCCTAATGAAATTGCTCAAAGTGAAGCTCGAACAGGCCAAAAATTCGTTAATTATTGGATTCACGCTGCTTTCTTGACTGTAAATGGGGAAAGAATGGGAAAATCTAAGGGAAATTTTATTTTGGTACGAGATCTCTTTAAAGAATTTGACCCTATGGTTATTCGGTTATTCCTTGTTAATTCTCATTATAGAAAAAGTGTAGATTTCAATAATGATGCAATTAGCCAAAACCAAGTCCTTTTGGATCGTATTCGAACCTCATTAGCAGCATTAAAACAAGCTAATGGTGGAAAAGAAAAAGTTCTCCGTGAAAGCATCACACGAGTTACAACTGACTTCATCCAAGCTATGGATGATGATCTTAATACAGTTGGAGCTATTCAAGCTATTATGCAATTCGTAAAATCAGTAAATAATGCATTTGATAATGAAAGGCATCTTCTTGCTGAAGCAAGCGATCTAATTGTTACATTGATGGGAATTTTAGGGATAGATTTACATATAACTGATGTTCAGGGAGTTATACCACTTCATTCATTAATTAGTCTGATAATAGTATTACGAAACGACCTTAGGAATATAAAACAATTTAAACTTGCAGATGAAATTCGTTCAAAGTTAATTGATATTGGAATACAGCTTGAGGATAAACCTGAAGGGACAATATGGAAATTTAAAAGCTAATCATATCAAAATAATTTAAAGTTTTAATTCTTTTAACTTCGCTGCTGAAGGTACTCCTTGTGAATCCCAATTTCTAAGTGAGTAGTACTCCTGTTTTGCATTTTCAAAGGCATTTTTATCTATCAATTGTCCCTCTGGATCTCCTTCGGGAGCCTTCTCAGTATAGAATCGCTTTGGTAATATATCATCTTTGGCTGTCATTCCTTCACGGACATTAAATAGCCTTGTTTGATTCCAAATTCGTTCACCTGTCTGAAGATATGATTGAGGAGTATAATTAAACCCTGTTGCCATATTAAGCATCTCGACCATTTCAGGGATCTCAAATGGAAGAAAATCACAAAGAACAAGAGAAAAACATACAGCTCGTTCATCTTGAGATTCTTTGACAAATTTCGCTACTCCATCGAAAGAAAATCGTTTAAGAGAACCAGAAAGCTCTGCTCCTGGAGTCCAACATCTTTGATGACAACCACCACGATCGGAAGTACTATAAGCTAATGCCATTCCAAAAGATCCACGGGGTTCAACTCCTGCCAGTTCCAGACCTTTTACCTGCACTGCAAAATCAGAGGAATTCAATCCTAAAGATTTAGCAGCAATTAAAGTTCCACTAGCAAATAAATCTCCCATTCCCTCTCGATATGCTATTTGATGTAGAAGCTTGTGTTGCGCATCTGCGTTACCAAAATGGAGATTTGGAATTTCTTGCTGTTTCAAGATTTTTTTGTTTGTACATTCCATTGCAAACGCAATCGTACTACCAGCAGTAATTGTATCAATTCCTAGATCATCACAGATTTCATTTCCTTTTGCAATAGCTCCTAAGTCACCAATACCGCAGCTTGCACCTAATAGAGCTGATGTTTCATATTCTGGTCCATCAACTTGTAATCCACTGTATTTTCCTTCATTAAATCTTGTTGTTTTACCACAGGCGATAGCACAGCGATAGCAGGCAGTATGTCCTACAACAAATTTGTCTCGCATATATTCCCCTGAGATATTTTCTGCTTCCTTGAAGACTCCAGATTGAAAATTATGTGTTGGAAGAAAGCCAGCTTCATTAGCCATTTTCACCCACATTACAGTTCCAATTTCATGCCTTCGTTTCACACCAAGATTTTCCCGAACTGACTTAGCAAATTTTCTAGTTAATTCTTTGAACTGGGCTGTATTATTTGTCTCTATCGCATTAGTACCACCAGTTACGATAGCTTTAAGTTTTTTGAATCCCATTACTGCTCCTGCGCCCCCTCTGCCGGCCATATGGGTTTTATCGGTCATTATACTGGCATATGTTACTAAATTTTCTCCAGCTGGTCCAATTGAGACAACTTCCATCCCTGGATGGGTCTTCTTTAGAATTTCTTCTGTTTTATAGGTACCTTTTCCCCATAGTTTAAGGGCCGAATGGATTTCAACTCTTTCAGAAGATACTTCAAGATAAACTGGTTCATTTGATTTGCCATGAACAAAGATATAATCATAACCTGCTTGTTTTAATCGATGTCCAAACTTACCTCCTATCTGACTATCTAAAAAAATTCCTGTATGAGGTGATTTGGTCACGACGCACCACCTTCCAGAGGTTTGAACCGATGTACCAGTCAAGGGACCAGTCATATAGAGGAGAATATTTTCTGAGCTCAAAGGATTAACATTGGCTGCAAGAGAATCATATAGAATTTTTGCACCCAATCCCTTCCCTCCAATAAAATGTTCTGTTAATTTAGGATCCGTGGGAACTTGGTTCAACTTTTCGGAGGATAAATCTACATCTAAATACTTTCCCATGTAACCCATAATAACACTTCACAATTAATTCTTTTCATGAATATTACTTTGTTAAACTTCGGTGTATATCAAGGATATCGGTTAAGAGTGCATATCCAGTTGCTTCTCTTCCAGCACCAGGTCCTACAATTGTAATGTCACCTAGATATTTTGTTGTATATGTCAATGCATTGATTGGTCCTCCAACGGATGCTAGAGGGTGATCAAGTGGGATCTTTTGAGGTTTGACAAAAGCCTCTACTGAACCATCATCCTTAAGTTCTACTCCAGCGATTAATTTCCATCTTTTTCCTTCTTTCTTGGCTTCCTCAATATCTTTTGAAGTAATTTTTGTAATTCCTTTACAAGGAACTTGATCCTTTGTTATATTTGCCCCAAGTATAACATTAGATAATATCACTACTTTCCCAAGTGCATCATAACCTTCAACATCTGCTGTTGGATCAGCTTCAGCATAACCAAGCTGTTGAGCTTGCTTAAGTGCGGTTTCATATTCTAATCCTTTTTCCATTTCAGAAAGTATATAATTGGTTGTTCCGTTCACGATTCCCATAATTTTTGTAATCTTTGAACCTGCTAAATTGTTCAAACCAAGGCTGATTGCAGGGGTTCCACTTAATACCGTCCCTTCAAACTTAAGCTGTACACCATTTTTCTCTGCCATTTTTAATAAATCCTTTGCTGCTAAAGCAATGGGTCCCTTATTTGTCATAACTACATGCTTGTAACATTTTATTGCAGCTTTAACATGGCTTATAGCGGGTTCTCCCGTGTTTATATCGGTCCAGCTTGCTTCTACTACTAAATTAGCGTTGGATTCCGTTATAGTTTTAATACTATCCCAGCCTTTTATTCCTTCTGGGTAATCATTAATTTTTCCAGTTTCCTTGACTATTTTGAGAAGTTTAGCAAGGTCTAATCCATTTTCATCGTAAACAGAACCCTTAACTTTGTCTGCAATAGCCACAACTTTAAATTGAAAACCATATCTATTTTTCAATTCACTTTTCTGTTCAAGAAGAATTTCAGTTAAACCTTGACCAACTACTCCCCATCCGATGAAACAAATGCGTGTTATATCTTTCATGGTTAATACTTCCGATACAATTATTCAAAAGCATTTTTTATTAGTTTAATTCCCTTTTTTATTGTTTCAATTGATGTTGCATATGAAAAACGTAAATAACCTTCTCCATTTGACCCAAATACTGTTCCAGGTAAACAGGCTATCCCGTGATTTAAGAGATGATCAGCACATTCTTGGGAGGTCATTCCAGTCTTAATGATATTTGGAAACACATAAAATGCTCCTTGAGGAGTCAAACAGGAGAAACCTTTTACTTCATTCAATCCTTTCACAATTGTCTCCCGACGTTTTCTATATTCTATCATATTCTCATGGATTGAATCTTGTGGGCCTTTTAAAGCAGCTGTACCAGCTTTTTGTATAAATGAGGAAGTACAAGAAACACCTATAGAAATAAGAAGGTTCATTCGATCGATCATTTTTTCAGGTGCGATTATCCACCCAAGTCGCCATCCAGTCATTGAATAGGATTTTGAAAAACCATCAAGAAGTAAAGTTCTTTCTCTACATTCATCCCGAACAGAACAGGAATAAAATTCTTCATCATATATCATTTTAGAGTAAATTTCATCAGATAAGATATAGAAATTATGTTCTTCAGCAAATTCCGCGATCCGTTGAATTTCTTGTTTTTTCATTACTGATCCAGTCGGATTTTGTGGACTATTTAGAATAATTACTTTAGTATTTATCGTGATTTTGTCTTCTAAATCAATTGGGTTCAAACGAAATTCATTTTCTTCTTTTATTCGTACTGCTTTATCTCCTGCGTTAAGATAACTTACTACAGATCCATATGTTGGAAATCCAGGGTTTGGATAGATAATTTCTTGGTTTGTATTATCTATTACTGCTCTTAGGGCATAATATACTCCAGAATTAGCACCAGGAAGTATTAAAACTTGGTTGAGAGAAGGCTTGAATCCACGCGTATTTTGAACTTCGTCTCGAATTGCTTCTTTCAGCTCATGGATACCACTTGATTCCACATATCCAGTGAAGTTTTCATCCAGAGCATCTTTTGCAGCTTGTTTAATATGTTCAGGCGTATTTTCGTAAGGTTGTCCAATTTCAAAATGAAGAATTTTTTTTCCTGCTTGTTCTAGATCTTTAGCCTTAGCCAAGACTTTGAAGATCCCTGCACCTGTCTTTCTTAAGACATTATAATCAATCATGATACTCACTTAGTAGTTATCGATGGTGTAAATTTTGAGCTGCAACAAAACTGATACCATTTTCAGTTAATTTTTTTGCTGTTTCGTTTACTGCAGCATGCCGATCAAGATAATTGACCTTTAAATATTCCCAATGCCCTGCATTTATAATTTCATCTTTTGCTCTAAAATAATCAAGAATATCTGTTGGATGTTCCCGAACACTATCAATCTCCACAGGACCACCCTCATGTTTTGCTGAAATGTTTTTTAAATGTTTTGCCAATTCTATTAATTCTTCTGTTCGATCATATGGTTGACGAACAATTGATTTGATGGTTTCTACGATATGATGTTCGAGTCGTACAATATTTTCGAGCCCAAATTCTTTACGAATATAAGCACTAAGTTCTATTGTTGTATTGTTTACAGCATTTGAAAGATTAAAGCCAATTAATGGACTTGTACCATCTTTTCGTGCAAATAATTTTGCAGTCATTAAGGTCCATAAACAGCTGTAAGGATTATCATTACCCATGAAAACCGAGATTTTAAACTCATTATCAATCCCAAGCTTATGTAGCATATATCCTAGAAGGACTGTTCCTGGGTTGATATTCAGGACTTGTTTTACCCCATATTTTGTGTAGAAATATAAAAACTCTTCTATCCATTTTAAGGCAAAGTTATTTGGTTGGCCTACCCCTCCAAAATACCCCGTAATCGTTTCTGGACCACCGAGATGAATATTAACGGGAAAACCATCAGGTCCAGGTGCAGTTCCTTTTGTATCAAGAGTTTCAACGTATGATGCCCCAATTATTTGCATAGCTGCTGCCATAGCAAGGAGATCTCCATCTTCTTCCTGTTCTTTCATTCTACGAACCCGGATGATTCGACCAGGCATCAACTCTTCTTTCTCAACTGACTGTTTAGCTCCAACTATTAAGAATGGGAAATATTGACAGGATGAAAGTTCTAATGTAACAGCAAATGAGTCATCAAATGAAGTTGAGCTATATTTATCTCCTAAAACTTTTTTTCGGTATTTATCTATACTTATGAAAGCTTCTTGGTCACGTTGTTTTATTAACCAATTTAAATCCTTAATATAATCAGGTTGCTTTTTATCAAGCTGACTGATTAAATTTTCAAGTTGACCTGCTTCTTTAGCTCTGCG
>JAEOUE010000088.1 GCA_016839515.1 Candidatus Hodarchaeum mangrovi | reverse complement strand
CGTGACATACAGTAAAATGTTAGAGATCTCAATGAAAGCAGCCGAGCAATTGGCAAATGAAGGTGTTGAAGCGGAAGTAGTTGACCTGCGTTGTTTACGACCATTGGATATGGAGCCAATAATCAAATCTTTCTAATTAACACCTAAAAATGTTTAACAATAAAATCTTCATTATCAGTTAACCCTTTTCCTAATTTTTTATAATATACTTCTTGCATCTCAATTAATTGTTTGGGAATTTCATGAAAACTCTTTGGAAGTTTTAATCCTTTTAAATCAACAAACTTCTGAATTTCATTGAACTGTATCTGATACTTTTCACAGGTATCATGAGTACTGGTTAAAAATAGATTTCTCGCTACTCTCCCAAAGTACTAAGTCTTATTCCTACGATATGGTCCTTCTTGGAGAATTGCTACTATTTCAATTAAACCTAATTCCAGTAGTACATCTAGATGAAAGTATATGGTTGTTTTTTAAACTACTTTTAATTAAGCCTTTATCTAATTCTTTACTTATTTCGGCCCCATTCAAGGCATATCGTCTAGTAGAGGTACCATCAGGAGAAAGCTCTTGTTTTCCTTTTTTTAATATTTTTATTATCTCCCTTCTAGCCAGATGTGAAAAATATTTTTTTTCTGGAACTGTTATAAATTGAAATAATGGAATGTTTTTTCTATAATCAAACAATTTTTACTTTTCATCGATCATTCAATACCATCCATGTAGCTTTGAGTTTAATTATAGGTTAAATGTGTGAATATTACGAGTATAGTTTGTTGAATTTGTCCGAAACGTAAATTATTTATACATTTTTACGCTTTGAATCATCCTCGAAAACAAATTAAATAACGATTTGGGATATGATCGAAACGTAAAATTAGTTAATAATTTTTCTCAAAAAAATAAATGAAGTGACTAAGATGAAATTTAAGTTATTAGGAAGTAGTGGTTTACGAGTATCTGAACTTTGTTTGGGTACAATGACCTTTGGAGAAGATTGGGGTTGGGGAAGTTCAAAAGAAGTTGCTAAAGAAGTTTTTCTTAAGTTTATAGAGAATGGCGGGAATTTTATTGATACAGCATGTAATTACACCAATGGAACAAGTGAAGAATTTCTAGGAGAATTCATTGAAGGTGATCGTGATCGTTTTGTTATTGCTACAAAATTTACTTTACATGATCACAGATGGAAAAAGGATCCTAATGCAGGTGGAAATCATCGCAAAAATTTGATTAGAACTGTAAAACAGAGTTTGAAAAGACTTCGAACAGATTATATTGATTTATTGTATTTACATATGTGGGATTATACTACTTCTGTCCATGAAGTAATGAGGACATTAGATGATTTAATTGCTGACACTAAAATTAATTATATTGGTATTTCTGATACTCCTGCTTGGATAGTAGCCAGGGCAAATACAATGGCTGAAGTTCGAGGTTGGAATACCTTTGTAGCGTTTCAATTTCCTTATAATCTATCATTTAGGGATCCCGAGAGAGAAATAATTCCAATGTGTAAGAAATTTGATCTAGCTATGACAGTCTGGGCTCCTTTAGGGGCAGGTTTATATACTGGAAAGTATACTCGCAATAATCAACCACCAGGTAGGTTAACAGAAGATAAATGGGGTGTTCCGTCTGAAGATAGGTTAGAAATTGCTCGAGAAGTTGATGCTATAGCAGATGAAATTGGGTGTTCTTCAGCAAACGTTGCATTAAATTGGATTAGGAGACAAAATGGTTTATTCATACCAATTTTTGGAGTTACTTCAGTAACCCAGATAGAAGATAATCTAAGATCACTTGAATTCGAAATAACAGAAGAACACTGTAAACGTCTAGCTGACATAGTCGATTTTAAATTTGGATTCCCTAAAGGTTTTCTCTTGGGAAATAAAGATCTTTATCATGGAGAAACGTTTAATCTTCTTAAAAACCACCGTGATTATGAGTAGAAGGAAGTAATTACATTGGATCCCATCGTGGTTATTGCTGATCCTAAATCTTATTTAGAAGCACTCAATCTAATTGGAGATCTCAGAGGCCTCAATGAAGTAGATAAAAGAGTAATAATAAAAGTTGGGATATATAATCCTGAGTCAAAAATCTGTACAACAGTTGAAACACTTAATTCCATTATTTCTGCATTCAATAAATCTGGAAAAATTCAAATAGTTGAATCTGATAGTGGCGAAGGACTTGGATTAGAGAGATTGAGAATTTGGGGGAGTTGTTTTAACGAACAGGTTCAACCTTTTAATCTGTCGGATGATACTCAAACTACAGTGGTAAATGTAGCTGGAGAAAATGTTTCCCTCTCCAATATTCTCTTTGGAAATCGTACTTTTGTCAGTACTCATGTGCCACGACGGTATGAGGAAACAGGAGATGAGGATTTAATGAATCTAGGATCCATAATAAAAAACTTATTAGGTTTGATTCCTGATAAAAAGAAGTTCCGATTTCATAACCGATTACCAAATACCCTGCTAGATCTCTATGAAGCAATCGGAGGTATTGATTTAGCTATTTTAGACTGTACTTATGTTTTTTTAGGAAGAAAAAGTGAACGGTTAATGGTTCCTTTAAATTTGTTAATATTTGGAAAAGATGCTTTTGCTGTTGAAGCTGTGGGAGCTTCTTTGGTAGGGTTTAATCCACTTGAGATGCCTGTATTACAAGAAGCTTACAATCGGGAATTAGGAGAGATTGATCTTCAAAAAATCAAAATAAAAGGAAATCTAAAAACTCCCAAGACTTTAATTGCTAAATCTTTTAATAATTTAACTAATTGATAGAGGTTTTAGCATACTTCTTTTTTCTAAGGTATATGAATCCTAAAACTATTATCAGAAAGTCAAGAGGAAATATAATTGCAGAAGAAAATGTACCGATATTATTCTTAAGTGCAGGTAATACGAAATTTGTGATCAGAAGGGGATAATCAAGATTTGATGATTCACCTGTACAAACAATAATTAAATTAAGATCAGGTATAACTAGAATATATTGACCTAAATACCCTCTAGCTGAATATCCAAAATAACCATATCTTTCAGGTTCAATCCACCATTGATAACCATAAAAAGCATCTTCCCAGTCTAATTGATGGTATTGATAAATTGATTCTTGCACCCACTGAGATGAAATAATTTGACTACCGTTCCATGTTCCGTTATTTAGATAAAGAAACCCAAATCTTGCCATATCTTGGGGAGTGAGAAATAACCCTGATCCTCCAATTGGGATATTATTAGGACAGGTGGTCCAAGTATTCAAAGAGATCCCAATAGGTTTAAAAAGGAATTTATTCGCAAAATCAAGAACAGTTACATTAATTCTTTGTTGTACGATTGCTAGTAAGAGATAACTGAGTCCAGAATGGTAAACAAATTTAGAACCAGGATCTGAAACCATTTTCATATCAAGGACAAATTTTACCCAATCAGAACTAACCATTAGTTGTCGGTACAGATTGGAGGAATCAGAATAAGAAGAATTCCATTCATCCCATTCTAAACCACTTCTCATCTGGAGAAGATGTTTAACAGTCATATTCGATTTCCGAGAATCCATATTGGTAAATAACTTGTTTGGAAAAAAATCAATGACATAGTCATTTAACGATAGATATCCTTTATCTATTGCTATACCAACAATTGCTGAAGTGACACTTTTTGATACTGAATAGCAGATATGATCGAAATCTTTATTGTAACCTAAAAAGTAATTTTCCTTTACGATATATCCATCTTTAATTAGTAGAAAACTATCTAAACCATAATATTGATCAGCTATAAATGAATCCATGTCTTCCAATATATTTGAACTTATATTCATTTCTTCAGGTGTTTTAGTTCGCCATTCTATCGTAGGCCAATATACAGAGGTATTTTCATTATTAACTGAACTTGATTGTAAGAAAATATTATTAAATGTCATAAAAATGCTGATCAAGAATATTAAAATTGTTTGCCTTCTCAAAGACTTCAGTGTCTCCGAAAGATTAATTTATGAAAACAAAGTTTGATTTTAATAATATTTAAGTTTACTGCAAAGAGATACCTTGTGATTTCTTACTAGATTTGTAAGTAAGATAATGAAATATCTGGGTACCTATTAATGAGGAAACCACAACATCTGACAAATAATGTGCTCCTAAAACAATCCTACTCATGCTTATGAGGAAA
Organism: Candidatus Hodarchaeum mangrovi; assembly: GCA_016839515.1. Taxonomy (GTDB): domain Archaea; phylum Asgardarchaeota; class Heimdallarchaeia; order Hodarchaeales; family Hodarchaeaceae; genus Hodarchaeum; species Hodarchaeum mangrovi. The sequence continues at coordinate 15,644 of JAEOUE010000088.1, read as the reverse complement.
ATCCATATTAGAACAAAAATTTTAGCCAAAAAGCGTAGTTTTCTTTTTTTGGGATTAATAAGGACAATTATGGGAAATACCATCCATGCCATAGCTACATGTCCAGAAGGAAATGATAGATTACCATTTATACCCTGTGGATAAAACCACAAAGTGAAATTAGAATGATCAGTGGTTAATTCACGAAATCTAACTCTTCCCCAGAGAAGTTTTAGTGTTTGTACGAGAAATAATGGAAATATTATAGCCATTCTCAAGGTTATATGAGAAAACTCTGAAGAAATAGATTGAGAAGATAAAAAAAGAGTTAACAATGTCGTTATAAAAATACTGACTAGTAAAAGAAATAAGTCTAAGAGGAATGTCTGATCTAAAATAAATATAGAAATTATTATATCCTTGGTCACAAAATAGAGAAAAATGGAACTTAATAAAAATTTCAACTTTTGCCATAACTTATTATACTTATTATTGAGTGTAAATAATAAGATAGCTAAATAAATACAAATATATCCTGGTACTTCCCCAAAATCGGCTAGAAATTGAGCCCACCAAGATTTTGGATCAAATAAAATCTCTGAGATTATTATATCACCTATTGTTCCAATCAATAAAAAGATGAACAATATTAAAGAAATTTCAAAGTTTTCATTATAGAATATTAAATTTTTAATTTTCTTCAAGATTTGAGTTTGGTTCACAGTTCTCCAGTTTCAACTATTCTTAATAAGCACTTCCAAAAATGTTTATCAGAGTTGATAATTATGCGATGTCAATTTGTTTTTACTCCTTGGGAGAGCAAAGCCCTAATTGCAAAAGCTATTCTTCAACATCCCTTAATAGAGGCAACTCTTGAAGAGGGAGTCATAGGAATAGGTAGAGGAACAACAAATGCATATATAATTAAGGAAATATTAAAACACACTGAAAATGAAGACTTTTCCTTTGATATTGGTAATTATGTAGCAGGTTGTGTTGATGGTAGTCTTTGGGAAAGTCATCCAGACACACGTGCTCCAGAAATTGCTTTCATTGATGGGAAACCCAACATTCAACCAATGAATCAGACTATAGAAGAAGCAGATGTCCTATTGAAAGGCGCGAACGCAATAGGCTCTGAAGGAGTGGCAGGAGTGTTATGTGCACACCCACAAATGGGAACAATGGGAACAATTTATGCTAGAGCATTGGCAAGGGGAATCACTATTATTGTCCCAGTCTCTTTAGAAAAACAAATAACTCATGCAATTACAGAAATTCTTCCTCTTTTAGGGGGTCAGGTCAATATTGATTATGTCCATGGATTACCGGTTAGTCTATTTCCTGTAGTTGGTGGAGAACTATTTACAGAAATTGAAGCAATCGAATTTTTAGCTCCTAGTTCAGATGTTTACCATATAGGTTCAGGGGGAATATACAAAGGTGCAGGCGCAGTAATTTTAGAAGTTAATGGAGTTGAAGAGGAGTTAAAAGATCTAATTTCTATTTATGAAGAAATTAAAAAGATTACACCGTTAGATGTCAATCTAAAACCACATTCATAACCTTTAACCTAAATTGCTCAATCCTTCTTCGATTTTGTTAAGAATAATCTGAATTTCCTCGGGTTGTATGATTAAAGGGGGAAGAAATTTATTAACTTGTTTGAAATTTCCACAATAATCACAGAAAACCCCATTTTTAATCATACTAAGAGTAAAGAATAATGAAAATAATTCATCTTCAAATTCAATCCCCCACATTAATCCACGACCCCGAACATCAATAATTTTTTCTGATTTTTCCTTTATTTCTAATAAACCCTTTTGAAACAAGTTTCCCATCTCTTGAACATGTTTCAAGAAGCTAGGTTCAGAGATAATTTCCAACATCTTTCGTGTTACGAAACATCCCAATTCAGACCCCCCAGTTGTTGATATATGTAGAAAAGGATCTTCCTCAAATACTTCCTCTAGAAATGGTTTATAGGAGGTGGTACTTAACGGATAAACTCCTGCAGACATTCCTTTAGCGAGAACTATAATATCAGGAACAATTTTTTCATCTGGATAAACTCCTCCATGAATCCCCCACAGCTGGCCTGTTCTTCCTAAACCTGTTTGGACTTCATCAATGATCATTATTGTTCCAGTTTCATTGCAAGTCTCTCGTATTTCAGAAAAATACCCTTTTTCCGGAATTAATATACCCCCTGTAGCTGGAATTGTCTCGAATATTACTGCAGCAGTCTCCTCCGTGATTGATTTATGAAGTATGTCTATATTACCAAATGGTACGTGTTTAAAATCCGTTAAATTCCAATGAAAAGGTTCTCTGAAACTTTTTGAACATGCTCCTAATGCAAATCCAGTTACTCCATGATATGCTTTATCTGCTGAAATTATTTGTGAGCGTTTCGTATATCCTCGTGCAAGCTTAATACTCAAGTCAATTGCTTCCCCCCCTCCTACTGAAAACATGGTTTTCGATATATCTCCAGGAAGAAGTGTAGCTAATTCTTTTCCGAGTAAAGCACGTTGTTCACTAATTAAGTGATGATCGCCAATATCTAGACCAGCTTTTAATCCATCTGTCAATGCTTTGTCTATTTCAGGATGATGACTTCCTAAATTCTTAACTCCACCTGACGTATGACAGTCAATGAGTTTCAAAGGTGGATCGTCTTCTCTTAATCCTTCTAACATTTCAATGTAAATCCCATATCGCTTACCCTGTACCATTTTAAGATTTAATTGTTCAAAAAAACTCGCTTTGGGTTTACATACATGTTGAGAATATATCTCAAAAATCTCAGATGTTTTCATTAAAAATCCTTTCTCTCTGTTAATTTTCTTTTTTATTCGATATTTTTAATTGATAAAGATTCCCACCTAGAAAATGTTAAGTATTTTATAAGTTACGATTTTTTTTATGTCAATATTTATTCTTGTAACTAAATTTAAGCAGTTTGATTTTGCATCACGTAAAAAACAAGGCCAAGAATTCCTTAAATTGGTAAAAGAAAAAGTTCCAACGGTCAAATGGATTGCTCACTATGCTATTTTGGGACCTTATGATTTTTTAGATATTTTTGAAGCAAAAGATGAGATTGAAGCAGCTAAAGTATCTTTATTATCTCGATCAACTGGAGCTAGTTTTGCTGAAAGTTGGACTGCTATTTCCTATCCTGAATTCTTGACTTTAGTGGAAGAAATTAAATAATATCTTCGTTAAACTGCTATTAAGTGTTGATTGTTAGGAGTACTGGAACATAAAGATATGCAAAGAAAATACTTCCAGCACTACTTGTAATTATGACTGTTTTTAGTAATTGTACAGCTGCTTCTCGATTCTGCTTTTTTAATAGCTGAATACTGACGATAATTTCAAGAATTCCCAAAATAAATGGACTAATACTCACAACTAATATTCCTTGACTCATCAATAGCAAGTTAATTACTGTAAGTCCTATAACTCGTAGAATTATTATTGAAGAAGTTAAGATTGAAGCTCTTTTCCACCCCAAATATACTGCGGTTGTAAGATCTCCAATCTGCTCATCGGTGTCTAAATCAATTAGAATGGTAGGAAGGTGAATCCCAGAAATAAGTAATAGACCAAAACCAATTGCTAGGATTAATTTTTCAGGTGGAATATAGATTTCCGGACCTAAAAGAGAAATGTAGAAGGGTACAAAAAATCCAATTATGAACATAGTAATAAGAAGATCAAGAAAAGGCCGTGATTTAAAACGGATAGGAGGAATTGAATAACATAAAGATCCCAAAATTCCCATTGTGTATGCTAGTAAAGCTAGGAACAATTTTTTAAAAATAAATGACTTGGGAATAAATATAAAATTTAAAGGAATTACACTTACCCATATTACTAATATCCAGATAAAAATATTTTTCTTTTTTATATTTAGTGAATATGCCATTGGGTTTCTTAAAGAAAACGTACGTGGATTTAACTTATCAGAATATCGATCATAATAGCCATTAAGAGCGAAATGGCCTGCTGTAAACAAAAACACACTACACCCTCCAATGAGGATTGATACCACTGGAAAGCTATAGAATAACCCAAACATAACCGCAACAATACCAAACAAAAAACACCATTCTGGTCGGGAAAGGCCGATTAACTCGATTAGATGTTTAAAATATGCGCTCATTAAGTATCCATACCAATAGTCAAGTAATTTTGGTATTTACTCCTAATTTAACCTAGGTTTTTGTATTTTTCAGCTGGATAACTCTTATTAGCTTTATAATTTTTAGTAAACTAACCCAGACATCGGATACAGCCTTCTTTACTTCCTACCAATCCACTTCGCTTTGTTGTTTGACAATTGGAGCACACAATTTCGCCACAATTAGAACATGTTGTTAAATGTTTGGTACATACTTCCTTTAAACAGGAAGTGCATTTTCCTATATGATCTGAGCACTGGAAAGTTTCACAAAGGGGGCAAAGTAATATTAATCCCTTTTCTTGGCATTTTTCACAATATGCCTTTCCACACGTTTCACATTTTATAAGATGACTTGTTCTTTGACAAAAGTAGATCTGACAGCCATTACATTGAAACCGATGACGTGGACAGATAATTTTACCACAAAGGAGATCTCCACATTTAGTTGCATGAGAAAAACAGATATTCCGCGAACATCCTTCATGTTCACATACTCGGTGATGCTTATCACAACTCCCACTAGTACAGATATCACATCGTAGAATATGTTCTTCACATAGGAGCATATCACAATCTGGATTAGAGCATAAATATCCGATAGGTAATTCTAAATCACAAATAGAGCAATATCCATACAAACCTACCGTATTAAACGAATTAAAATTAAAACTGACCGTCAATTCAATCTCAGGATTTACTGGATTCTGTAATTTTACCTGACCAATTGTACGGGGAATCCAACATACATATTTATCTTTGATTTCTATTTCGGATTCACTAGGTCGATAATATTCTTTGGGTCGATGTCGATTTCGTATTTCTTCTATTTCCTCTTTTACTACCGCAATTGCTTTCATTTCTTCCTCATTGAGCTTTTCTAATTCTTTATCTAATCCCTCTTCTGCGAGCATATGCTCTGCAATTTGAAAATTTAATTTCTCAATTGATTTATTTTTTGATGTAATAGATTTTCTAATTGCTATTACAGGTTTATTTTCTGCTTCTCTTTCGCCTATCGATGCTTCTAGATCATTTAGTTCTTGAAGAATTATTTCAATTTGGGATTTTTTCTCTCGTGATTTTGTTCTAGCCTTCATTAAATTATTTTGAATTTTATCTTTTTTAACCAAATACTGCTTTTTAATGGCTTCAATCCGTTGATTCAAAAAGTGATGTAATATTTCTTGTTCTTGGCTTTCTATTTGAGTTCTAGCTTCTGGAAATGTTTTAATCAAAAACCAAATAATATTTCTATCCGTTTTTTCAACTCTTTCTTTTGAAACATAAGCATATTTATTAAATTCTGGAGTTAAAACTAATTTACTGGCGACTTCCGTATCTTGGAGAAATATAGAATCAATTGCTGATTGTTCCCAATTTAAATCTTGAGTTAAATCTAATGATCGTTGAAACTCTTGATATAATCGGAGATCTTGCTTCGTGCTTTTAGGTAAGGGGAGTTTTCGTTCCATTTGGACTGCACAGCTAAACGTTAGAATAGGAGCATAGAAAAAATCTAATTCATTAAATGTTATACTTATATGAGACATTCGAGCTCCTATATGTAATTTTTTATCTAATAAATTCTTAAAGCGCTCTTCATTAAAATGGAACTTTGCCTGTAAAAACCTGTCTTCAAGTTTAGGAGTAGATGGACGATTTAAAACCAGTGTTATTCCAAATTCATTTTCTGCAAATTCTATTGCATCTGAAAGTTCGACTACAGACTGTTCTTGTTGAGCTTTTTCTTCTTCTGAATCGGGGATTTCAGGTCTAATTGTTACTTTTTCAATTAAATCTGCTGTTAAGGGGCCTCCGTGGTAAGATAATAACCATCTTGTTTGTACCTTTTTAACTCCAACTTTAGGATAATAATAAAAGAATTGACTAGTCTGTAATCCTCTTACTGCACTTATTACTTTTTCATATTCTTCTCCGTCTTGGATAACCGCTTTAAGTGCATTTGCTACTTTTTCAACATCACGATCGGATGTAAGTTTCCCTAATATCCATGTAGAAATATTTCCTAGGGCTCTATAGTCAACATCTCCTGGGTTTTGAGTAGCTAGAACACATCCAAGTCCAAATGCTCGTGCTTGCTTTAATAGTAACATTATGGAGCTTTTAGAAATTGGAGTTCTGACAGGTGGAATAAATCCATAAAGTTCATCGAAATACAATGCTAATCGTAATCTATTTGTTCCTCCTCGGCCAAGAATATATGACCAAACAGCCCCTACTACCTCAGCAACAAATGCCTGTTTTTCTGTATCATCTCGGATCTCTCTAAGATCAAAAGCTACAAATGGTGTTCGTGTTTTATTGTCTGAAGCGATATCCAATAACAATTGAATGTCAAGTTTTAATCCCTTCCCAATACTTCGAACCATAACAGCATTAATTCGTCTTGCTAATTCCTCACGTATTTTAGAATTAATAAATTGCTCTACTTCAATTACACCTACTTTGGCAAAGGGAGGATCTAATACCATTTTTACAATAGTTCCCAGATCTAAAGCTCTTCCTGATTTGCCCAGCATATCCCACCCTGTCCGAATAATTTCTGTTAAAAAGATTGTACGATTGTCAGCAGGTTTTAAATCAGTAAATCCACATCGCTGAAGAAGGATTTGAGCTTTCAATTCTAAAATATTTAATAAAACTTCTGGTGTTTCTTCATGTAACTTTAGAAATTTTTTAGGTCTAGTAAGATCGGGAGTAAGGTCTAGAGCAACTCCTGCAGGATTTTTTGGAGTGATTAGAAGAGGACCGACTTGATTTCGATATTGACTCATAATTTCCGTGAAATCTTCAAAATATCTTCCTAACTGAATAGTATATAAATCACGGATTTCTTGGGCAAGATCCTCAACTTTTACACCTCTTTCATTCGCATCTTCTCTTATCCAAGGTATAATATCTGGTATTTTTAATTCTTCTTGAAAGACAATTCCCAATCCTCCTAAATCACCCTTTGGATCAACAGCTACCACTGGTATTCCTTGAAGAATTAGTTCTTCGACAATCGCTTTACACATTACAGTTTTTCCAGAGCCAGATGCTCCTAATACAAGTGCATGAGTACGTAATGAATTTATTGGAATCGAAAATTTATTTAGAAATGGTTGAGGATCTTCACTTTGATCTGGTGAAAGTTCTGATCCAATACGTAATGCTTTCATATAAATTTTTCCTTTATTTAATGTTTCAAGAAATCTTAAAATAATGGTGGATAATTCTTTTTTTAATCCTTTTTATTTTACTCTTATCTGCTCATAACACTCTTAACATTTCTCATTAATTTTCAATACAATTCTTCATCACTTTTGTCAAATTGTGATTTAGATACTATCTTTAACTTTTTAATTTTGGAAAAACTAGTATTTGATAAAATAAATTTAAAAAAAAAACGAATAATGTCTTGTTTCCTTATATTATAAGATTATCGATGAAAATTGATTTTTATTCATAAGTGGTTCGAATTATGTTACAATTTCAAGTAGTAAATGTTTCTATTGAGCCAAAAGATACTATTATTATATCACATTCAGCAAATAAAGAGCTTTTTGCAGAAGCACGATTTAATATTGTTTTTAAACAGAAAGAAGAAAGAATAGGACATATAGTAAAAGTAGATGGTTTATTAGAAGAAAATCAAATAGGAATTTCTTCTTGGTTTATGAAAAAATTAGGTGTACGGAAGGGTTCAGAAGTTATCTTAGTACCACAAAGTAAATCTGTATCAAATAGCTATTCTTTAATTAAACAAAAGATGACACAACCAGGCTATTCTTATGGAAAAGCTGACATTGATGAAATTATAAATGAAATAACAAGAGAAATTCTTACTCCTATAGAATCATCAGTATTTGTAACATCTATGCACTATCAAAATTGGTCAGTAAATGAAATTGAATACTTAACTAGAGCCATGGCTAATTCAGGTGAGAAGATTAATTGGGATAATGGGATAATTTTTGATAAACATAGCTTAGGTGGAGTTCCAGGAAATAAAGTATCCCTTTTAATTGTACCAATTATTGCTGCTGCTGGCCTTATGATTCCTAAGACAAGTAGTCGTGCCATTACTAGTCCAAGTGGAACAGCTGATACTATGGAGGCTTTAGGTGCTGATATTGAATTTACAATTGATGAAATAGTTGAAATTGTGCATAAGACCAAAGGATTAATTGCGTGGACTGGAGGATTGAATATGGTTCCTGCAGACGAACGAATTATTCGCGATGTTCAATTTCCTCTCGGTTTAGACCCAGAACCATTAATGATTGCTTCAGTATTATCTAAAAAAGTCGCTATGGGAGTAAAATTTCTTGTACTTGATATTCCTACAGGTATTGGCACAAAAGTTACCAATATGGAAACTGGGCGAAGATTAGCTCATAAATTTGCAGAACTTGGGCAAGCTCTTGGAATAAGGATTGAAAGTGGAATAACATATGGTTCTAGTCCAGTTGGCCATGCTATTGGTCCTTCATTAGAAGCGAAAGAAGCTCTTAGTGCATTAATAGACCCTTTACATGCATCTGATTCATTAATCGGTAAAACAACGTCTTTAGCAGGGATTCTTTTAGAAATGTCAGGAAAAGCTCTTCGAGGAACAGGCCAAGATTTCGCATATGATATCCTGACGTCTGGAAAAGCATATAGAAAGTTCCAAGAGATTCTAGAAGCTCAAAATGGGAATCCCAATATTAAACCTGAAGATATTGAAGTTGGTACTGAAATTTATGATTATCTTGCGCCTCAAAATGGATATATTGTTGAGCTAAATAATAAGGTACTAGCCAGAGCTTCACGAGCTGCAGGAGCTCCCATGGATAAAAGAGCAGGCATTCATTTTTTAAGAAAAAAGGACTCAATAAAAAGAGGCGAGGTTATTTTTCGTGTGTATGCTTCCAATGAGAAAAGACTTGATGCAGCTGTCGCAGAATTAGTAAAGGGACATCCAGTAACTATCGAAGGAATGTTACTAGCGCGTGAGTAAAATATGGAGTATAAAAAGACTAATTTTCGTGGATTAGATCTACTGCAACAATTCTTGGATTATGCGAAACAGGTTTCACCTGAGGCAATTACAATAGTTGAGGGAAGAAGGGATCTATTAGCTCTTAAAAAACTCGGTTTTCTTCCGTCTATCGTTGTAAAAGGAGGGTTGAGCAACATTGAGATAATTGATTCCATTTCAGATTATTCATTAATTATTTTATTAACAGATTTTGACAATGAAGGAAGAGAATTATTTAGGTCTCTTAAACTGGAAATACAGCAACGAAAGGGGATTGGTAAAATTGACAACCGAGCTAGACATCTATTATATCAGTTTTGCCGTGCTAATGGAATTTCTGCCATAGAAGATTTATCTAAATTTTCTATATGAATCCTATCTGATTTTTACACAAAAGTAAAAAATAGTTTCTTTTATTTTAACATAGAATACTTGGTGTCGTTAATGCAAGCCATAATGAAAACCAAAGCAGAAAAAGGGTTTGAAATCAAAGAGATTGATGAACCTCAGATTATTAATCCGACTGATGTAAAGTTTAAGATCGATGCAGCATCCATCTGTGGAACAGATCATCATATGTGGATCTTTGATGAATGGGCTCAAAAGCGTCTTCCGCCAGCTATTCCATTTGTAGCTGGTCATGAAGTAACTGGGACTATTGTAGAAATTGGATCAGATGTAAAAAATTTAAAAATCGGTGATAAAGTTTCAATGGAATGCCATGAAGCCTGTGGGACTTGCTATCAGTGCAGATCTGATCGAATGCATATCTGCCGTAACACTAAGATCTTTGGCGTTGATAAAAATGGTATCTTTGCTGAATATGCTGTCATTCCCGAATTGAATGCTTGGAAAAATGATTCTGATCTCGATCCAAGTTTAGGATCTCTACAAGATCCTCTTGGTAATGCTGTTCACACAATCCTCCCAAAAGATCATATAGAAGATATTGCAGGGAAGAACGTTCTTATTACTGGATGTGGTCCTATTGGATTAATGGCCATTCCAGTCGTGAAAATGTTAGGAGCTAGTCGAGTTTTTGCTACAGGTGGTGGTAATAATCTCCTCAGATTGGAAATGGCTAAAAAAATGGGAGCAGATTTTGTCTATAATACTAAAACTTATGGTGATAGAATACCGCAGATGATTCGTGAGGCAACTGAGGGGAATGGAGTAGATGTATTACTTGAAATGGCTGGTAATATCCATGCCCTTCATCAAGGATTGCAAGCACTTACCTATGGAGGTCGAGTTTCTCTTCTAGGTTTCTTCCCTGGTGCAATTCAATTTGACATTAATTCTTTAATGATTTCAAAAGGAGCTAACATTTATGGAATAGCAGGGCGTCGAATGTTTCAAACTTGGCAAGTTATGAGAGGTCTTTTGAGATCTAAAGATCTCCAAAACAAATTAAAGCAACTTATTACTCATCGTGTGAACATGGCAGATTGGGAAAAAGGTATGATAGAAATTCATGAGAAAAGAGCAATAAAAGTGGCAATGGATCCTTTTAATTAGCCTTATTTAATTTTTATTTGCCTAGAATTCGTTTTAAGAAACTTTTTTTCTTATAATTTCGATGCCATACACGAAGAATTTCATCTGCAACATCATATGGACCAGAAAGAGAGTACCAATCATTAATTCCTGAATTTATAGCAACTTTCCTTAATGATTCTCGATCAATTTCTTCTTCAGTAATCATTATCTTGCTTAACTGCTGTCCTTCTTTATAAAAAGTTAAACTATACTTTTGAGAGTCTTTCTCCATTATACAGCTTGTATTACTAGTTGATGGCACACGAAAAGAGATTTTATGATTATTCATAGGATCGCTCCAATGTAAATTTTGTTTATTTTCTAATTAGTCCTAAAAAAGCCTCAAATTAAATTTTTTTTTAGAAAAGTCTAAATGCTTAAGATTTAATAACCAATTTTAATGTGAAATAAAGATGATTAAAAATATAGATTTTTAATTGGATTTTTAATGAATCAATTATAAATAGGGATTAACTGTGTCAAAAGAATTAATTGAAAAAGATCTTGAAAAAGCACGGTTATATGAGGAGTCAGGACAATTCGACAAAGCAACAAAAGTATATCATAAATTAGCATCAACAGTTGAAGGCGAACAGAGATTAAAGCTTTTTAATAAAGCATTTTTTACTTCTAGAAAGTCTGGTTCGGTTGATTTGATGTACGAAATGGCTTTGTTCTATTATGAAAATCTTAAGGCCTTTAATCTTCATGAAAAAATCGATGAACTTATACCAACCTTTTTAGAGATAACAGGACGAAAATATGATCAGTTAAAGTCGTTTAAAACCTCGCCTGCAATAATTGAAGTACTACAATGGATGATCATCCTTTATAAGATGCGAGATAATTTCGATGCAGCATTTCAGTATTCCTTAGAATCAGGAGATATATATGTTCACCTTGGAGAAGAATTACTTCAAGGGACGTATTTGCTTGGTAAGGAGGAGAAATGGGAGAAAGGACTAAATTATCTTGAAAATGCAATTCTTGAATACCAAAGTATTCATACAGATAAAACAAGTATAGAAAAAGTCGTAGATATCAAATTAATACGAATTAGTTATTTACTTTTTATTGGACGATTTAAAGACGGAATTAAGGAAGCAGAAGCGCTAAAAGAGTACTTTGATGCCCTTCCTAATGAAATAAAAGCATTCGATATTAAAAATTTATCGCTAAAACTAGGAAGAGTCTTTGCATCTGGCTGTTTAGACGCAGTACGGTCTAAACAATATGATATTGCTGAAGCTCTTCGAATTACGACACTTGGTGCTTTTAAAGGTGCACATGAGGAAAAAGAAATTCCAGCTTTCTTATGGGAACTTACCAAGATATTTGAAGAACAAGGAAAAAACAAAGAATTTAAAGAATTGACAAATCTTTCGTTTGAGCAAGCTGGTGAGTTTAATCAATTAGTTCAAGAGGAAATTTTATCACATCTTGAATCTAAAGGACGAGAAATCTGTTCTAATATCCTAAATTCAAAAATGTTACTAGTTAAAAAAGGTCCTATAGAGTTCTCTAACAATCAAGGTATCCCCTATCTAAAAGCCTCTATGGATTTAGCTCAGGAAATAAAAAAAACAGAATATATCGAAAAAATCATTGAATTCATTGCCAATTATGCACAAGAGATGTATCTTAAGAAATTAAAAATTAGGTCATTGGAATATTTTGAATTCTCTGCTCAAAAATGGTTTGAGCTAGAAAAAAATGAAAAAATTAATGATATAATTACATTTTTAGATTTCCAATTTAAGGATTTGTTAACACAGGGAAAACTATCAGATGCAGCTCCACATTTATCTAGCATTCTTAAATTAAAGTCACTTATTGGAGATAATTCAGATGCTGGAAATCTAGCTTTTTCTTTTGCTAAAGTAGCAGCAGAGGATAAGAAAATAGACATCGAAATTTCTTTTTTATCAAAAGCGTATGAATTTTTTAAACTAACGAAAGAAATAACCCATTTAGAAGAGTTATTAGCATTTATTAATAATCGATCAGACTCATTTTATGGTGAAAATGAGGCTAGATTATTAGAATATATTGAATTGGGTTCAAAAATAACAGAATCAATCTCACCTCAAGCTCAAGGCCAATACTTACAATCTATAGTTTTAAATGCGTTTTCTAACCGTATGGTAGATTTAGGTAATAAAATACTTCCCCAAGCATTTGAAGTGCTAAAGAATTATGATCAAAAAGCAGCAGCAGATATTTACTTCCAAGCTTCTACCAGTCTTTTAGAGATAGAGTTAGATACCTCTCTTGAATATATTTCATATTCTACAGAGTTTGCAAAACAATATGAATCATTGAATGAAGTAATTGATCGAAACTTAAACTATCTTATGCATACAACCCTAGAAGTAACTGATTTAAAACTTAAATTACTTTTGCTTAAAAAATTAAATTCAATTTCTGAAATAGTAAACCGCCAAGAAAACTATATAGAATTTACATTTATTTTAGCTCAAAATCTTTCAGAAAATATCCAAGATCAAAATTACTTTACAGAAATGGTCACTCTACTAGATGATTCATTTGAAACCTATTTTAAACTTGATTCCAAACATCCAAAACTTACTGAAATCATTTTATGGCTTAAGAAACATCTAACAAAAGCTTATGATATAAAAACGCAATCCCAGCAAATGTATGTGTTGAGTTCAAAGATTTTAAATTATTTCCAAAAATTAGAACTCTTAAACGAAATAATCCCTTTTTACTGGGATATTTTTGAGCTCTTTTTAGCAGCAGATCTAATTTCTATCTCATTATCTCTCTATCGTGAGACACAGAAAATACTTGTAAAATTTCCAGAATCCAGTGATATAGAAACAAAATTAACCCAAGAAACAGTAAATCGTCTTGATCGTCAAGTAAAACCAATAATTCAAGATGAAAAATTCACTGAGGCCTGGGATATCTTACAAGGACTATTTCAAATATTAAAAGAAACAGGAATGGATAAAGAAGCAATTAATTTGTATATTAATAATAGTCAACTTTTTGCTCCTTATCGGTTAGATCTTTCTTTTCTTATGTGGTCTGAAGCAAAATCTTTAGCAAAGAACACAAATAATTTAGATGCTCTCAATTCAATTCATCAATTTATCACCCAAGAAATCCTCCCTAATTATATAGAACAAAATGATTCTTCTGCAGTAAATCAAATTTTCAACTTTTTGATAAAAATCAAATCAGATTTAGGACAGGTAGAAGATATCTTTCCAATACAGCTTCAAGCTGCTAAATTCAACCTTGCTTTAGGAGATTTGCAAAAAATGCATGAGTGGGGGCAACAGGCTTTTGATCAATCAGTTTTGCAAAAGGAAGAAGCTAATTTATTTGAAATAGCTACCATGTATTTCGGAATGAGTAGAAACTTACTTTCTTCTGATCCAGATATCGCAATTACACTTCTTGATAAAGCAGCTACTACACTAAAATCATTTAAACCTAATGGTTATTCTTTTTATTGCACCAAACTAGGTGAAATTTATGAAGAACTATATAAAACTCCTCAAACTCAATCTTTAGCTCAGCAAGAACAAATACATCTTCTAAAACATTTTCAGGAATCAAATATGGCCAGTGAAGAGGCAAAGTTCCTAACAACAACTGCTAAGCTCAGCTTTGACGCAGGAAATATAAAAGAAGGATTAGATTCAATCGGAAAAGCTACTAAGACATTTCAAGAGTTGAAAGATGCTGACAGTTTAAGTGAGGTAGTTAGCATCTGTTTAAAGACAGCAGCACGTTATCAAATTGGATCTTTTGAATATGAATCTCTTTCACATCAAGCAACTCTAATACAAGATACTACCTCAATTTCTGAAGAAAAAACCCAAGAAGCTTTTACAGATCTCTTTGATGGGCTTCTAGATGATATGACATCTTTAATGGATCCTAATGAAAGGAAAAAAAGACAAAAGAAAAAGTAAAAAGAAAGAACCATCACTTTGCTTCTTTCTTTTCCATGAATGGATATCTTCGGAATAATAGGGCTCCTGCTATGAGAAATATTCCAGCAACAGGGCCAGCTAGTAATAGGCCTAATGGACCTGTCCCTAAGATTCCAGTTTCAGTTGCTATAGAGGGAGAATAAAATTCATGACCAAATAGAAATAATAAAACTCCTAGAAGAAGATCACCCAATGCAGCAAAGAACCAATCAACAACACCTTGAGCAGCAAAGTACATTGATTCTCGTCGTTGTCCAGTTAATTCTTCATCATAATCGATAACATCCGAAAACACCGAATAACCTAGTACCAAAACCCCACCAACAGGTAAACCAATTATTATAATTGTCAATATAGTCTGGAGGAGAACAAAATTTTGCCATTCAGGTGATGTAACAAGTTGCCATCCTTCTCCAGTCTGAATAAAAGAGACAGTATTTGTAGGAGTTATTCCTGGGATTTGGCCAACTAAAATTAATAACCATGGTAATATTCCAAAGAACAGCATGCAGATAAAATAAGTTCGTGCTTTACCATAGCGTTTTGAAGAAATTATTATCAATGGAATGACTAAAATAGCAGTTACAACAAATAATCCTGATAATAGGGATACCATAATATCATCGGGAGAAAGGCCAATGTAACTTATTGCTAATAATGGTAAAATTGCTAAAAGCATCGATTCTGCGAGCATAGAGGTAGATACAGTTGCTAAATAAGATGGAAAAAAAGCTTTATTTTTAAAAGTCTTTTTAAAGGAATCAATCATACCATAATGAGTCAAAGTGACATTTTCATTTTCTCTAACCCCAAAGAATACTAATAACATACAAATAAGTGCTATAAATGCTATTGGAAGTGTGCTATAAAAAGCTGAGATTTTACCACCTCCAAAAATGTCTCTTAAAATAGGAAAGATTAGAACTCCTAT
>JAEOUE010000087.1 GCA_016839515.1 Candidatus Hodarchaeum mangrovi | reverse complement strand
GACTAATAATCAGCATAATAATCTGAAAAAAGATTTCAAAATAAAATGAAACTTTGTATTCAATTCGTGATCGAAATGACATCCAAAAATATCGTTTAATTAATTTAAAATAACGTATCTTTGGAAAAGAATCTCTAATTTCCAGAGAAATCATTTGTTTTACCTCTATAGATCTCTTTAATTATTGTTTCAAGATCAGGTTCAATGATCTTAATGTCAGAGATGTCCATATTCAATCCTATTAATTGTCCAAGTATCTTCTTTACATAACTTTTGGTAGTTTTTATCTCAAATTGATAATCCGATAGCTGCACTGCATTCTCTCCAAATTCTTTGAGCAAAATTGATCCATTTTTTTCTTTAAGAGATAAAATTATGTTACGATCTTCAAATTTACCTTTTAAGTTATTAATTGACCCATCATAGATAATCTTACCAAGGTGTAAAACAATCACTCTTTCACACAAAGCTTCAATATCACTAATTGTATGAGTTGTAAGAATTACAGTCGTTTTTTCTCTTTGTTGGTATTTTTTCAAAAATATTGTTATTTCTTGTTTAGCTAAGCTATCTAAACCAATAGTTGGTTCGTCTAAAAATAAAACAGGTGGATTGTGAATTAAAGCTGCTGCTATCTCACTCCGCATCCTCTCACCAAGGCTGAGTTTCCGTACTGGACGATTAATTAAGCGAGAGAGCTGAAAAATTTTGTCAAATTCTTCTAAACGATCCTGAAACTCTTTCTCATCAAGATTATAGATGTCTTTATATAATTTTAGGGAATCTAAAACGGGCAAATCCCAAAATAGTAGGGATTTGTTACCGAAAATCACTCCAATTTTTCGTGTAAAGCGTTTTTCTCGTTTCCAAGGAGTGAAACCTAAAACTTGAGCAGTCCCTTCAGTTGGAGTAAGTACTCCCGTTAAAAGTTTTATTGTTGTACTCTTCCCTGAACCATTCGGACCGATATATCCAAGAAATTCTCCTGCTTCAAGTTCAAAATCAATCGCTTGCAAAGCTCTGAATTGTTGAGTAGCTGGTCGAATCCATCTAAGAAGTTTTGATTGCTCTGATTCCTTTTTTCTGACAGAATAATCCTTTACTAGACCAGATACTTTTATTATGCTCATTTTAAATCCATATTATCGGGAAAAATGCTAATTATTTGACATTATCTTTGTTTTAAGGAGATGAAAGAATTGTTGTTTAGCATACTTTTCTTTCCATGGAGTGTGTCCACATTGCTGTAAAAGGATGAATTCGAAGTTTTTAATATAATCTGCTAATATTTTAACTCCTGCAACTGGATGAGGGTCATAATCTCCATGTATAGCGCAGACTTTACATTCTAAGCTCTTAGTAAGCTCCAATAACTTTCCCGATTTTCTTAGTTCAGATGCTTCATTCGAGACATTTTTAAAGATCGATCCTGAAAAAATTAATTCATTATTTTATATATCGTTAATTTTTTCATATGAATCAGTGATTTCAGCTAACTCTCCAATGTGTTTTAACGCTTTATCCATTTGATTTTTATCATTTGATGAAAGAATCTGTAGATATTTACTGAATTCACGCTTTTGAGTTGATTTTAATCGTTCAAACCGTTTTTGATGAATCACTTTTGTATATTGGTCTAAAAATGGACCAGAGGAGATTAAAATCAAATTATTAACGAATTCTGGGTACTTTACAGTGAAAAGGATGCCCAACCATGCTCCCCAAGAGTAACCAATTAATGTTAAGGGGAGAGAAGAAGATTGAGACAATAAATGCCATAATTCAATAACTTGATCACATATTGTGTCCTTTGTTTGTAGTGGTTCAACAACTCCGAATTTATCTGAGAGTTCTTTGGCAACTGGAGCCATTTCCCCCGCTGCTCCTGGACCTCCATGAATTACAGCGACTTGATAGGGCGGTCTACCATATTTTCGTGGATTAATCATCTTCTAAACAACTATTTTAATCTAATTTTATGGATAATAAAGAATTTTGCTTGATCCAAATTAACAGAGTAAGATTTGATTCATTATAACTACTGTAAAATCATATTCTAATAATATAGATAAAGATACAGAAGAATCTGTTAAAGTATCTAGAATTTCTACTGATATCTTCCTCTACAAATCTACCTGATGTATAAGTTTATTTAATTCGTTTGTAATTTTAGGCATTATTTGTCCTGCTTTGGCGTTTATTACAACGTCAGCATCCATATCTCGATTAGTGGGCTCATAATTAATAATTAATAGTTTACATCCTTTTTGAATGGCAATTAATGGAAGAGAGGCCGCGGGATATACTAATAAACTGCTTCCAATAACAATCATCAAATCAGCTTTTAATGCTTCTTCTGTTGCTGCATTAAGTACATCAGATGAAATTGTTTCTCCAAATAAAATAGTATTTGGTTTTATAAGTCCATTGCATTGATAACAACGTGGAACATGATCTTTTCCAAGAAATTCATCAATTTCCAAATAAGAAAACTCTTTTTTACAGTTTAAACATCGATAGAGTTGTATAGATCCGTGTATTTCAAGTACCTTAGTATTACCAGCACGAGTATGAAGGAAATCCACATTTTGGGTTATAATTGTTTTTAATTTCCCATATTCATGTTCTAATGAAGCTAAGGCTATATGAGCAGGATTAGGTTGAGCTGGTAATATTAAATTTCGTAATTCTTTATGCATCACCCAATACTTTTCTGGATGTGTTAAAAAAACAGAATATGTTGCATATTCATTAGGATTATATCTTTCCCAAAGACCACCAGGACTCCTAAAATCGGGAATACCTGATTCCACACTTATTCCAGCACCAGTAAACGCAACGATGTAATTAGCTTTCTTGATTAATTTGACCGCCTGTCTTATTTCTTCATCATAATTCAACTCTAAACCTCATATTCTTGCTAAAAGAAAAATAAATCATTTATTAATTCATCTATCAGATCCATTTATCCGAGGAATATGCAAATTCTTATTTTGACTCACCTCAGCAAATCTCAATCATTGAAGATATGATTCAGTCACGTCTATCTGGTCTCGGAGTTGGTAATAGCTAGAATAAGCCTTTCACTCCTTGGGTAGTAAAATTATTTCTCTAAAAATAGAATTTAATCCAAAAAATTCTTGAAACTAAATTTCATTCATAAGTGATTATTTTTTTAAAAGGATATTAAAGGTTCAATACTTTTCTTAATTATCAAAACAAATTTATTTCGTAATCCTTGAGAAAAAAAATGAGAATATTTTTTATTAAGGAAAAAGGCTTTAGAGAGGATAATTTAAATCTTATACGATTTTTGACCTTTTTTTTCTCTAATATTGTTTTATAATCTTTTCAAAGGTTATTAATCTGCATTAAGAAGATTGGGTAATAACCAGCAATATCCTTGTTATCAAAGGAAAAACAGAAAAAATCTTATAAAAAAGCCTCAAGAATCCCACATTGGCTAGAATCTAGAGTGAGTGGATATATCAAAAAGACCTATAATTTCAATCTATCATCAAGTAACAATATCCTCTAGATAATCGGAGTACACCGAAAGATAATGTCTGGTTTTGATTTAGTAGGCTTTTTAGTCATTCTTGGATTGACAACTATTCTTGTCCTAATAAATGGGTTTTTTGTAGCCGCAGAATTTGCATTAGTAAGTATTCGACCTTCAAAAGTTGAGGAAATGCTCAAACTTTCAGGAGGGAAGGGGAGAAGAATAATAGCAGTTAAAAAAGCTGTGGAGAATCAAGATGAAGTAATTAGTGCGACTCAATTAGGCATTACTATGGCGAGTTTAGGAATTGGTTATCTTGCAGGTCAGTTTATAGAACCTGTTTTAGAGGGATTTTTCCACGATATTGGATTAATAGCATTATTTGGTGGTCTTGCTATTGGGGCTTTTTTAGCATTTGGTCTATCAACATATATGCATGTGGTTCTAGGTGAATTAGCACCTAAAAGTGTTGGTTTACAATATCCTCTTAAAACCAGTCTTTGGGTTGCTCTCCCGTTACATTGGTTTGCTGTCATATTTAAACCCATTATTTGGTTTTTCAATCAAACTGGATGGTTAGTTTTGGCAATTTTTGGTGTAAAACCATTGCTTGGACATAGAACAGCTCATTCAGAAGATGAGCTAAAATTGCTTATAACTCAATCATCTAAAGCAGGAATTATTGATGAACATGAAAGTGGTATCCTAAAGCGTACGTTTGATCTTCCAGACACTCAAGTTCGTATGATTATGACCCCTCGTCGTGATATGCGAGCTGTCTCAATAAATGATCCATTTGTAGATATTATTAAAACTGTTAGAGATACAGGTCATTCAAGATTTCCTGTTTATGACGAAAATAAAGAAAAAATTATTGGGCTTCTCTATGCTAAAGATTTATTACAATATATGAGTCTTGCACTTGAGAAGAATGATAAATTCCTCGATGAGACTATTAATATCTCAGAAATACTTCGTGGTGTTGATTATGTACCCGAAACTATGCACTGTGACCGACTCTTAGAGGATTTTCGGATTCAAAAAAGGCATTCAGCGATTGTTGTTGATGAATTTGGAGACTTAGTTGGATTAATCACTCTTGAGGATATTCTTGAGTTATTAGTTGGGGATATACAAGATGAGTATGACATCGAAGAAGAAGACATTGAACCCTCCATAGAAAAGAAAGGAGAATCAAGTGTCAATGGACAAACTCCCCTAGATGATTTTAATG
The DNA here is from genome assembly GCA_016839515.1 of Candidatus Hodarchaeum mangrovi. Lineage (GTDB taxonomy): Archaea > Asgardarchaeota > Heimdallarchaeia > Hodarchaeales > Hodarchaeaceae > Hodarchaeum > Hodarchaeum mangrovi. The sequence continues at coordinate 4,161 of JAEOUE010000087.1, read as the reverse complement.
AATATTTCGGAACAAATTTCAATTCTGAAATATCTGTAACAATCGGTGGATTTATTATTGAAAGAATCGGAAGGATTCCTAGAGCAAAAGAAGTTATTAGGATAGAAAATGTATTATTCACCGTTGATGAAGTGTCAAAGTCACGGGTTATTAGTTTACTGGCACATAAAGTCATTGATGAGAAATTTTCTGAATCTGATGAAGCTAATGATGAGGATATTAACTCCCCAAGGGATTAAGAAGAAATTTCGTTCTGTTTACCTTTTTAAAAATCTAACTGTTAACCTTAGGATGCTGACTTTCCATGGTTGTACAATTCCTAACAAAATCACTTTTTAAAAAGGCATTGGAATGCCCTACTAAGATGTATTATGCAGTAAACAATGGATATATTGATAAATTTCAAATAAATGAATTATATAAAGCCTTGCAAGACGGAGGCTTTCAAGTAGAAGAATTGGCAAGATTATACCATCCTGGAGGCATCAATTTAAAAGATTTGGATATAATTAAAGCAAGGAAGGAAACAAAGAGATTAATTGCTCAAAATAAAGTAATAATTTTATATGAACCTTCTATTGTCCTCGAAAAGAGTTATGCAAGGATAGATATCTTAATCAAAAAAGGATCTGATTTAGAGCTAATTGAAGTTAAAGCAAAATCAATTGATTCAAAAAATTATTCTTTTATAACTAATAAAAATTATATCAGGAGTAAATGGAAAGAATATTTATATGATGTAGCCTATCAAGCATATCTTCTTAAGCAAATATATCCAGAGTATACTATTAATCCATATCTTATGCTTGTGGACAGTTCAAAGATTGCTACAATTCCGAACTTAAACCAACTTATTAGAATAAACCGAAATGAGGATAATCATATTTGTATAAGTCTTTCAAAATCTGAGATAAGAGAAGAAGACTTGGGAGAAAGAATCCTTATTAAAATCCCTGTAAAACAATATATTGAACTAATTTGGGAGGGTATAGATGTAGATCCAACAAAAGCCAATAGTGAGGAATTGAAAAGGTTTGATGAACGAATAAAGGAATATTCTAGCTATGTAAGTGAGAATAAAAAGTATCTGGTAAAAATTGGTGATAAATGTAAAGCATGTGAATATCGAGTATTACCACAAGATTTAGAGGAAGGTAAAAAGAGTGGTTTCATGGAATGTTGGAAAGAAGCTCTTGGATGGGATGATAATGCATTTCAAAGTCATAATATTTTTGATATTTGGAATTATAATCAAACGCAATCATTAATTGATAATAAGATATTTTTCATTGATGATATTGACATTAAGAAGCTGAAATTAAATAAAATACAATTAGTACAGATAAAAACAACTCAAAATAATCCTAGTTTAAAACCATTCATTCATCAGGATCTTAAACACGTTCTATCCTCGTTCAAATTTCCATATTATTTTATTGATTTTGAAACTGCTCGATTCGCTCTCCCGTTCAATGCAGGTTTACATCCATATGAACTTATAGTTTTTCAATTTTCTATTCATAAGATGAAAAAGGACGGATCAATTGAACATTATGCAGAGTGGATTGATAGAAATATAGATAAATTTCCTAATTTTGAGTTTATTCGTCAACTAAAAAAACATCTTACTCCTAATGAAGGAACTATATTCCAATATACGAATTATGAAAAAAATTGTCTTGAAACTATATACTATCAACTTAATAATGCTCAAGAATATGAGGAGGATGCTGCAGAATTGCTGGATTGGATTAAGGTTCTAATAAATTCACAGAATTTCGTCGATCTCTGTGAAATTGTAAAAAACAACTATTATAACCCTCTTCAACATGGTTCTTTCAGTATAAAACAGGTAATTTATGCAATTGTAAATTCCAGTCAATATTTACAATCAAAATATTCCCAAATGTATTATGGGACGAATTTTCCTGATGGGATTAGATGGATTGAAAGAGAGAGCATGTCAACTTTTAAGAATCCTTATAAGTTGTTAGCTCCTCTTGACATAAATTTAAAAGAGATTAAAGAGGGAGGAGCTGCTATGATTGCTTATGGAGAGCTATATTTCTGTGATCTCTCACCAATAGAGCGCCAAACTCTCCTTGGTGGATTATTACGGTATTGTGAATTGGATACATTAGCTATGACCATGATAATTGAATATTGGTTAAATCCAGAGTAAATTTTTTATGACTTGAATTTCTCGATTATAAATTCTTCAACAAGGTCATTTAAGCCTAATGTTCTGTAAGAAGCTTTTATGGTTTTAGATATTTGGCTTTTAGTAAATAAGCAAATAACTCTGAACAAGAAATCCCTCGATAAAAATTCATTAATTTCAGACATTGATCAAATAATAAAAACTAAATTTCTTTAATTAATTAGTATGAAACAAATTTCAGCAATTATAAAAACTAATAACATTTGAATTTTGGAGAATAAGACAAAATTCAATTTCATCAATCTTCAGAAATAAATTAAGTAATAAAATTAAAGATTATCCTTCGTGATATCAAATGAAACGTGCAATAGCTATTACTGGAGCTTCTGGATATCTGGGAAGGCATTTAATATCCTTCTTACACTCTACTATGAATGATTCAATTAGGGAGTTTGTTGCAATAGATATTCAGAAAGTAGAATATCCAAATGAAATTCCAGTTACATGTTATATACAAGATGTTAGGGATGACTTTTCAGGGATTTTACACAATCACGAAGTTACAGATCTTATTCATATGGCTTGGACATTAAATCCCACCCATAATGTTCATCACGCATACTCTGTCGATTTAGAAGGAACTAGAAATGCTTTAACAATGGCACTTCAAACAGGAGTAACTTATTTCCTTCACACATCCTCTACTCTGGCATATGGGGCATATAAAGACAACCCTTATCCTCTATTTGAATCTCACCCTTTGCGAGGGAATTGTAATTTTCATTATCCTTATCATAAGGCTTTAGCTGAAGAGCTAATTGATCGTTTTGAGAAAAATCACCCTGAGCTTATTATTGGTCGAATTCGACCATCTGCTATTCTATCTTATGAATTAAATAATTATATTACAGAAATTTTACGTGGAGGATGGAGAACTTTCTTTTTAATGCCTTATCCCGAAAAAAATACACCGATTCAATTTTTACATCTTTCGGATGCCTTAAAGGGTTTTCAAATTGTCATTAAGAAAAGATTGCCAGGTATTTTTAATTTAACACCAGATAGCGATTATAAAGTAGGAAATATTCCCTCACTTTTAAATGGAAGAGGATTAGAACTTCCATATCAGATTTTAAGAACGTTACTTTGGATCCAATGGAAATTACGAATTTCACAAGCTCCTCCCGGATATATGGATTTTGTTGCATACCCTTTTGTAGCTTCAAATCAAAAATTACGAAAAGAAGGATTTAATCCACTATTTACAACAAAAGATACTCTATTAACCTTAAAGTATGGTGATCCAGAAAAATAATTTTTATAAACCATTTTCATATAAGAATGTTATTGTTTGTTGAAATAAATCAGATTTATACAGTTCTTCATTCATAATCGGATGAGTAGCACCTTTTACCATCCATATTTTTTTAACCTCTGATTGAACATTCTTATAGATATACTCAGGGCTTGATTGAGAAACTACTTCATCATTTGTACCTTGAATAATTAATAAAGGACATTTAACTGAAGGTATTGATTTTTTTAACGTCTTTAATCCATCTAAAATAGTAAATCCTATAGTAAATGGAATCCAGTCATAGCCTACCCATCCTTTTTCCTTCAAGTATTCAGGAGCAGGTGAAGGATATTTTTCTGGAATTATGTGTTTTATTAAAGGAATCTTCATAATAAATGGAAGAAAAAACAATAATTGAGTCTTTGTTTTTGCAGCTGCAGCCCAAGTAACTACAGCTCGTATCTTATGAAATTCTGATGCTAATATTAATGCTAAAACTCCTCCCATGCTATGGCCAACAATAAAAATATCTGTACACTCTTGTGAAAGTTTTTTTATTCCATTTCTTCCATCATTTAACCAATCTAGGAAAGTAACTTGATATAAATCTTCTGGTTGCGTTCCCCATCCAGTAAGGGTAGGTAACCAAATTGTCAAACCTGTTTGTGAATGGATTTGATGAGCAAATTCTTTTAAATCCCAT
>JAEOUE010000086.1 GCA_016839515.1 Candidatus Hodarchaeum mangrovi | reverse complement strand
TTTGTAAAGTTTTCATTCGATTTGCTGGTGATTTAGAACCTAGAGATTTCATTTCTTCTTGTCTAATAATTGTAGAATTAATGAAAGCTTGATAGTTCATTCCTAGAATTGTAGAACAAAGTTTTTCATTAAGTTCAATAATTGTTCCTGGATATCTCTTTTTGTTGATCCACAATTGTAAATAGCTTTTACCTCTATTATCTCTTCCTCGTTCTAGTTGGATTAAGTTATTTCCTGTTCGAAATTCACATCTAACTCTCCCTCCTTTTTTGCATATATCTTCAATTTTAGTAGCTGGGATGTCTAATCGTGAACTTCTTCCGTATAAAGCGAACGTTAATGCGTCCAATATTGTTGTTTTTCCCGTTCCAGTTGACCCTGTGACCACAACATATGGAGTATTAAAATTAAAAGTGGCAGTTTTTTTATAATTCATAAATTTTTTTAATTTTAAGGAAAGAAGTTCAAATCCTTCTCCAGGACGTACTTGAGTTGTCAATTAGTTTCCTCCACCTTTGATAGAGCTTCTTCCAATATCTTGAGACCTTTCTCGCGTAAATCTTTGAAATAGGGATATTTTTCATATTTCTCAGCGATATAATCTAGAAATAATGCTCTAGGTTCTAGGATAAATTCTGAAAGAATAACTGGATATTGATACTCTTCTTGAGTATGCCAATATATCTCATAATGGAAGGTTTTTTCTTGGATTTTTTCTTTAATTTCCTTTAATCGAACCTTTTTTTGAAGGTGAGACGAAATAACTATCTCTAGGCGAAAGATACTTTCATTAAGCTCTGTTTTTTCTAAAAATTTTGCTATAATATATTTTGTAGGATCTTTTTCGTTTATAGGAACCTCTACTACTAGTTTTAACAGTTTCCTAGCATTATTAGGAATGAAATTCAAAGATGTAGTTAGAGTGTCGAATATGTAAAACCCTTTATCTTCTCCTATTTCACCATAATCAACTCTTTCGAGTGATCCTGGAATGAGAACTTTTCCATCATAGAGGACTTGATGTGTATGGATATGGCCAAAGACTACAAGATCTACCTTATTTAGAGGAATAATTTCTTTATTAAACTGAAATTCATGTGGTAATAAATCTGGATAGGGAATAATTCCAATTTTAGAACCCTGAAAATAAGAATGGCCCACAATGATCTTAATTCTAGTCTCTAGTTTGTCTGCTTGATGATCGATCCATTCACTGAATAATATCTGACTCTGTATCAACTGGTCTTCTTTCGGAATTTCCTCTCCCAATTCTTTTTCTACATAATCAATAGCCTGTGTTGCAGTCATATATGGTAGAAGAATAAATCCTATCTCGTCACTATTACTTTTTGTTTTTATTTTATGAACTTGAGGAATCCGCACCGTTATCCAATTTGGAATAAGGGTTAGCTCGCCAAAAGGTGTTCCTTTCTCAAGAATTTGTGGTGTATCATGATTTCCCCCAATAACAATGACAGGAATATCACTTTGGATTAAAGGTTGCCAAATTAGTTCTCGAACTATACGAAGTAGAGTTGGACCAATCGATACACGATCAAATAGATCCCCACATATAACAAAAATATCAATTCCATTATCAATTGCATAAATTACAACACGTTTAAGAGCTATCACAAAATCCATTGTACGTTGACTGATTCCTGTCCTTAAATCAATATGATAAGGATATCTAATGCCTATATGGACATCAGAAACAAAAAGAATTTTTGCCATAGAGTTTCCTCTTATTCATGGTTTAAAGATGTTATCCATATCCTCATCTGACTTTTTTGCTAAGCTTTCTCGTAATCGGCTACCAGCATATTTTATATTCCATTTTTTAGTCATCGTCTGTTCATTATAGAGCAATATATCCATTGCTGTTGGTGCTTTTATTGCATCTCCAAACATCAATACAGTTCTAGGTGGCATTGCTTTTACAATCGCTCTCCATGAGGCAGGATCAACTGGTCCTGAAAGTGCTCCTATAATATCTTTTGGGTCAGTAAGAGAAAGGATAAATCGATTTGCCAATTGTGACAAAATTTCAGAATCAATCCTTGAGGGTCTTTGATCAACCATAGCTAGCACTAATTTGAATTTTCTCATTTCTCTTGCTAACCGATCAAAAATAGTTTCTTTTGTTACTGATGGGTCTAAAAATTTATGGGCTTCTTCTAATAATACAACTAAGTGCGGATATTCAGTCATATCCTTCATTTCACTATAAGAACGATATAATCGTCTTGAAAGGATATTAGCAACAAAAACATAAGCAAAAAAGTCTGCTCCATATTTACCAAAATCAATGACTATACTCTGTCCTTTTTTGAGATATAATAAGACATTATTCAAAGTTCCTTTTCCTGGTTCTACTACAAAATCAAGTCTTTCGAGTCTGGAAATACGTCTACCTAACGCATTGAGAGTATTACGTGTTGTTCTGGGTGCCAAGGTGTCTGAATTCTGATCAACAGCCATTTTAATAGCTTCTATTAAAGTTAGGTCTCCCTTATTTCTCTCAATTTCATATATTGCATCAATCATTCCTGGGGATAAATCCTGAAATGCAACAATAAGATCTTGGGGTGTTATTTCATTTTCTCCAATAAACAACTCTTCATCAAGTTGTTTGCTTGTAGAGGGGTCTAGTCCTAACAAAGTAACTTTATTTTCAAAAAAGAATTTAAGTCCAGGGGAAGAATCGGCGCGAGAACGCCATCCATATTCTGATTGCATATCGAATACAAAAATTTGTGCTAGATTAAGATTTAATATATTACCAAGAATTATTTTATTCAAAAAGGTTTTTCCAGAGTGAGTTCTACCAAATATTCCAAAAGGAACTTCTATGAGCTTTTTAAAATCAATTGGAATCTCAAATCCTTCTACACCACGTAAGGTACCAATTGTTTCAGATTGTTCTTCTTTTTCTGCTTGATAAACTAATTCTACATCTTCTTTGTTGGCTAACCTTCCTGGAGAGAAATATGGGGGAAGAGTCTCGAATTGGGATGTTTTTTTATTTAATTTATCGACCATTTGAACACACTGAAGCTCTGCTATACTATAAAATACTCTTCCTCTAGCAGTATCAATACTGGTCATTGGAATTGTATTTCTAAGTTTATCTGCGTTTGCAAGCATAGTAACAGCATTACTAGTTGGGAAAAGAATATCGGAAATAATACAGAAGAAATCATACTTTTGACCCTCAACAATGACTGGAAAACCAATTTTTACTTCCTCACTTTCAGTTTTTAGTTTTAATTCGATTGAGGTACTAACAGCCCCAGAAATTACTTCTCCTAATGCATTTGAAGACTTTTCTTCATTTTCTGATCTTTCTATCATTGATATTTTCTCCTTTCTAAATTATCGTGTGATTTCATCCAGATGACGATGGAATGGATCCAACTCCATCCTTTCATTTGTTATTAGATGTTTAAGAATAATATCTTCATTTATCCCAAGTTTTAGTCCTTCTTCTATAAGTTCATGATTGTACATGTCTGGAATTCGTCTTAATAGAACCGCTATATTATGTGCATCTACCAAGGGGAAAGGATAGCCTGGAATAGTGGCAACTTTTGAATAATAAGCTAGGTGAGATAAAATTTTACTTATGTTTTTTGACTCAAGAACCTCTATATCAACACGAAAGTTCTTAACAGGTTTTTCATGAAGTTTCACTAAAAATGTTTTTCCAACAGTTGGAAATTTGGGATCTTGAACTGGAACAGGTGGTATTTCAACAAAACTCATTGATTTAAAATTTTTAGTTCGAGTATGAAAAACAGCTTCATCTGTGATATCCTGTTTAAACCTACGTGTAATATTACGCTTCGATATTCCTACTAGGGTATTATTATTCTGTTTACAAACTTCTCTCAAACTATACATTATTCCTTCAAACTGTTTAATGGGAACATAAGTAAGAGCTCCATCAATCACAATTAAGGAATCAACATTTTTTTTCGCGACATCGAATGCTGTTTCAAATTCCCTCAAGGATCTAATAAGCGAAAGTATATTTTGAGGTTTTGGAGGTCGTCCTGATCTACCTACTAATAAACTTTTAATATCTGTAAATAAATTTTTTAAATCAGGATCATAATTATAAATATCCAAATTATCTGGAGAAATTAGAACAGCAGAATCAAGACATTCTTGATTCAATAGTTGTAAGGGTTGATCAAGGGTATCTTGATACTTATACTTTACAGCTACGGTTCTAATAATTGCAATTCGTATATTTAAGTCATGATCGATCCAAATCCATCTATTAGATCCGTCAATTGCAACCATGGAAGGTGGAGGATCCATGTAATCAAATTCTTGGGGTTCTGGATATGTAGATTTCTCAATTTTGAAATTAGATCTTTTTTGAACCTTTTGAATCTGATTGAGATATTGTTCAAATGTTTTTTTCACTTAAATCTACTCCTAACCCAATAAATAGCGACAAATAACAATCTCACCTGAAACTTAAGGATTTATTTAGAGAATAAAAACTATGAGCTTTTAATCTTTAAGTAAGACGATTCTAAAAATAAAAAAACGATTTTGATTGAAAAACGTAAAGAAGAATTCTCTAATTGGAGGATCATATTTTCTTATCATTTGTGATAAATAATAATTGAATAAAATAAATCAGTTAGAATCTATTGAGATAAATATATCAATTAAGATCATATCTCTAGTTAATACGATTTTTCTTCTCTTTTCAACTCAATTTAATAGTTATTCGTTTATTATTTCTATATCTCTTTAGTATTTCAGGTGCTTCTTGTGATCCAGAGCACAATCATTTTATTGATGTCTAGAAAATCTAGTCTTAGATCATGATGGATATAGACAACTTAAGGAATTGCCTAAAAAAAGATTTTTTACAGGGTAAAATTCCCTTTGCGATTGATAAAGAGGATTATAAACGTTTTTCACAGGAATATACGGTTTTTTCTCGGGTTGCATTTGATGAAAATTTTCTGATGTTTCATAGAGGGATAAATGAGAAAGCAATCCAGCGAGTAGGGACTAAAGGATATAGCCGAATAGGTTATGCAGCACAAACAGCTTCTTGGACCATATATGATCATTTTCATGGTGCATTTGATTGGACTGGTGTTGAAAAATCAAGTACCCCAAGTCCAACTCAATTAGTTTCTAGTCTTCCTAAAATGAAAAATATTGATAGAAAAATAAATACAAAAGCGATTAAACGGGTAGCACAGATATTTGGAGCATGTGGAGTAGGTATCACTGAAATAGATCCAGAATTTATATTTATATACTCTCATGATTCCCAAGGAACTCCTATCCAACTATCTGAAGGAGTTAATCGAGCTATTGTAATGTTAATAGAAATGGATTATGAAGCAATTGGATCATCACCCACTTTGCCTGCTAGTATTACAACAGGAAATGGATATTCACGGATGGCATTTTTAATTGCTTGTATGGCGCAATTTTTACGTGATCTTGGGTATAAAGCCATTCCTTCAGGTAATGATACAGCGTTATCTGTTCCGTTAGCAGTTCAAGCTGGTTTAGGTCAATTTGGGAGGAATGGGTTATTAATAACCCCAAAATTTGGACAGAGAGTTCGGATTTGTAAAGTTTTTACAGATTTTCCTTTGGACCTCGATAGTCCCATTAATATGGGAGTAACTAATTTTTGTAGAGTCTGCAAGAAATGTGCTAAATTTTGTCCGTCTCAAAGTATTCCATATGACCGAAATCCTACTTGGGAAAGTCCTTGGAAAATACCTTCAAATAATTCGGGGGGTACTTATAAATGGTATGTGAATGCAGAATCTTGTTATGAATACTGGGTAAAGAACACGTCTGATTGTTCAAATTGTATACGTGTTTGTCCTTTTACAAAACCCTCTGGGTTTGCACATGATCTTGCCAGGTTTATTATTAAAAATTTTCAATTCTTGGATCCTGTTATGGTTTTGATGGATGATCTAATGTCTAAATTTCCAATGTGGCGTTATGGTAAGAAAAAAAATCCAGAAAATTTTTGGAATTCAAAAATGTATTTAGGTAAGAAAATGTCTTAAAATGATCAAACAGACTTTAAAGATCAATTACAAATGAATATCTTCTTAAGAAATATTTTTGGATAATTATTATAGAGTGTGTTAGATAAGGAATGATTCATAGAAGAGATGATCGTCGAAAAGGAATAACAGAAGGAGTAGTTATATCGATTTTTGAAGATCAAGGGCCAGTAAATCTTTATAATTCTTCATCTTTAACAGATGATGAAGCATTTAATATGGCTTTAAGATCCTTAACTGTTATTGGTTCAGATATTCCACTAGAATATGGAGAAATACGAAGTTATGGTCCTATACCGACCCCGCGTCCTGGTTTCTTTAGTTTAGGATTCATTTTTTCACTTAAGGCAGTAGATTCAATAGATTCACGTATTCAGCGATTTGGAAGGTTAATTGTGTTTTGGGTAATAACTCGAACTGACACCTCAATTCAATATATTGGAGTAATTAAAAGAATTATTCAACGCGTTATAAGAACAAATCGAATTATTACTGATGAAGACATCCGCAATGAAAGTATTTGGTATAAAATTGACGAACAATTGAGTAATATAGATACAGGAATAGAGCGATATTATATTGATAATGATGGATTTATGCAATCTTTCCTTGATTTGACAATGGTTCCCTTAAATGCTCCAATAATTCTAGTTGATCACTCTGCAAAACAAATAACAGTTCTCTTACGTGAAAAAGTTACTCCAGGAGCTAAAAATAAAGCTCTCAATGTTATAAATGATTATAAACGAGATCTACATAAAGGTAGCTTATTTAAAACTGAAATCATCTCAGATTCAATATTAATTCAAACTATTTTATCTAAACAAGGGCTTGCTACTGAATCCCTAGCTTCCCAAACAGTGCGTTATCATCTTTCACAGGAAGTAAATTTTGGAGAACTTAATGATTTTTTTGAAAATTTCCAAGCTCCTAAGCGTCAAAAACTCATCTCTCAGATTATTGAGGGTGTTAATGCCAAAGAACAGATCAATTTAAATCAAATTGCATTTTCTACTGGTTATCCTTATAATTTCATTGTGGATTTTGTTAAGAATGCTATAAACGCAGGGATTATACGGGATTACAAGCTAGATGAGGGGATTATGCATCCTACTCTTTAAGTATAGCGCGAATCTGAGTTGAGAAAATGAATGTACTGTTTGATGTACGCCTTTCAAATGAAATGCAAGGTGTCTATAAAAGAAATCTTCCTCCAGAGTTTCATCTTTATTTTCGCTATGAATTGGATGAACCAACTCT
>JAEOUE010000322.1 GCA_016839515.1 Candidatus Hodarchaeum mangrovi | reverse complement strand
GTATGTGTAAATGCTAAATCTAAGTGCTCATCAGGAACTTGACGCTTATTAACTTCTTTATCCTTACGCATTTGAAATAAAATTTCAGAGATTTGGCGTATACCTGTTGCTCCAAGAGGATGACCACAAGAAAGTAGGCCTCCACTCGGGTTGATAGGAAGATCACCATCGATTTCTACTACACCATCATTAATAAGTTTTCCACCCTCTCCTTTTTTACAGAATCCGAAATCTTCATAATGAACAAGTTCAGATATTGAGAAACAGTCATGACATTCACCAAAACCTCTATTATAAAAGTCCTCTGGTCCAACTCCAGCCATTTTAAACGCTTTTCTTGAAGTGTCCGCATCAGTACTTATTCCTGGAGGATATGAAGGGTCACCTCCTCCTAAATGGCTACCCATTGCACTACCCTTAACCCAAATAGGAGAGTCAATTTTATACTTTTTAACCCAATCTTCACTCATAAGAATAACTGCTGCCGCTCCATCTGTTCTTGGACAGCACTGAGATCTAGTTAATGGATCATTTATCATCACATCATTTATTACATCATCTGTCGTCATAGGCTCCTGAAATTCCGCTTTAGGATTATGAGAAGCGTTTTTTCTACTTTTAACTACAATGTTAGCCAAATCTTCAATTTTAGTACCAAATTTTTTCATATGGGCGCGAGCCATTAAAGCAAAACCAGATGGCATATCTCCTCCTGCACCTCCTGCAAAGGGAGAACCAAAATTATAGGCTTTCGCTTCAATTTGGAATCTTGTTCCTGCCCCAACAACAAGCATTGACACATTTTTCATTTTCTCAATACCCATAGCTATAACACAATCACTCATACCTGAAGCAATATCCATGTAAGCAAGACGAAATGCATTTGAACCCGAACTGCAAGCATTAACAACTCTAGTTATTGGAATTCCAATTAACCCTGTTTCATCCATAATCTCATGACCTACGCCCACACCTCCACAAGTACCGTAATAACAGCTTTGTATTAATTTACGGTCTATCTCCGCATTCTTAATTGCATCATTAACAGTTGGTCTTCCAATTTCTTGGTACAAGAGTTTATCAAGGCGTCCAAATTGAGAGACTCCTGCTCCAATTACAGCTACATTTCTCATTATTTATTCCTCCACTAGTTTAAATATATTATTTCGTTCATTAGGAAGCAATTCGACCTTTTTTCCGATCTGTACTTTTTCAAAATTATCTGTTTTAAATACACCACTTAATCCAATCGAGCTCTTGCCATCCTCAGAATAAAGTTGGACTATTCCAAAAATTTGTTGTTTATCCCCTGGCGTTTTTTTATAGGGTGTTGTATAAGTAACAATTTCTCCAATCGGTCCAATTAAAATGCTTGATAGATCAGTTGATTGGCATTTTTTGCAGTAAGTTCTTGCTGGAAACCTTATATTTCCACAGTTATTGCACTGTACAGCATTTAATTTACTTCCAATTAATCTTGGTACTTTAGGTCGAGTAATTAAACTATCCATATTACGATACTCTTTATTGTTTCAAGAACTTTTGATTTATTATTATTTTAAGTTATTAAAAAAATCTTCGTTTTAATTTAAGATGTCTATTTATTATTAATAATTTTGCATTGACTCTAAAAGTGTATAAAGTTCTAAAGAAAATAAGTTGTATATTAGACTTAGAGAAAAATTTTTATCTAAGCTCACTTTCACGAGATTGCCCATTTAATTGAAGATATCTATTCATACGTTCCTTAGCCTCAGGCAATGCACATGATTGCCCAAAAAGAAAAGTTTCTTCAAATAGGCCTTCAATAATTGGTAGTTGTTCAGCATTTAATATAGCTTGTTTAGCTAAGGCGATTGTTCCTGAAGGTAAAGAGGCTATTCGGTAAGCAAGGCTGTTAACAAAAACTGTCAATTCATTTTCAGGAAAAGCTCGATTTATATATCCATATCTTTCAGCTAATTCGGCTTTAAAGTCATTTCCACTTAATATAACTTCTAATGCTCTAGAACGTCCTATAAGGCGAGGTAAGCGCTGAGTTCCTCCTCCACCAGGTATAATTCCAACCAATACTTCTGGTTGAGCAAAAACTGCCTTACCTTTAGCCGCGAATCTCATATCTAAAGCTAAGACAAATTCACTACCACCTCCTCTACATCGCCCTTCTATTTTTGCAATTGATACCTTTGGCATTCTACGATAAGCTTCACATACTCTATTTAGAGGATGAAGTTCGGATGATTTTGCTGGAGGAACATCAGGATATTGAGCAAGATCACCAACATCATAATGTGCAAGAAAGATTTCTGGATCTGCACTATCAAAAACGATAACACGAATATTATCATCTAATGCCACTTGCTGTGTAAATTTTTCTAGTTCTTCCATAAGTGCAACGTCAATAAGATTAACGGGGGGATTATTAAAGGTAGTGAAGGCTACTCCTCGTTTAATATTAACTTTTAGTAATTTATATTCATCATAAGACATATTTTATTCCCTTTTTATCAAGAATTAATTTCATAATCTTTAGGATTATTGAAAAACAATCATTAACCGATATATTATTAAGTTTTATTAAAGAGTTTGGGTTTTCTAAGGGTATTAATGATTAATAAAAAACCTAAAACCTTCAATAATCCATTCTAAAGCAATAATATGTTGAATAATATTTTACTTTTTTTTTGAAAGTAAGCAAAATGTTAATCCACGATATTTTATTAATCAAATTCCTTTAAAATGTTTTCAAAGCGCTCCTTAATAAGTTCTTTAATAATTGGTTGTTTATGAGTAAAAATATAAAACTTTTCTTCTTCAATAGCCTGAAAGGTAACCTCAGCGACCTCATCTGGGGACTGAGGGGGAGAAGCTTCTAAGAATTGTTTTAATAATTGTTTTAGTTCTTCTAACTTAGGATTCACCATATATTGACTTGGACCTTTAAGTTGACTAAGACCTGTAAGGAAAATATTCGTATTCACAAATCCAGGGCAAAGTACTGAAACTTTAACTTTAGCTTCTTGTTGTTCAAGTTCAAGTGCTAATCTCTCAGAAAGACATATTATTCCGTGTTTTGAAACTCCATAAGTAGCCCCACCAAGCCCTCTAGAAATTATTCCTTCTATGGATGATGTGTTAACAATATAGCACTCAATATTTTGTTTTAACATGATCGGAACAAAAGTTTGAATACCATATATTACACCCCACAAATTTACGCCTAAAACCATCTCCCAATCCTCCACCGTATTTTCCCAGGACAAGCCTGCTCTCCCAATTCCAGCATTATTAAATAATAAATGGATTTTTCCATACTCATCTAGAGTTTTTTGAGCTAGAAATTCTACATCCTTGGCGTTAGAAACATCTGTTAAACTAGAAATTACATCGGCTCCATTTTTTTTCAATAATTTTTCAGTACGTCTTAACGCTTTTTCATTTATATCAGCTAAAGAGATTTTGATTTCTCTATCAGCACACGCTTTTGCCAGTCCCCTTCCAATACCACTTGCAGCCCCTGTAATTACAGCAACCTTATTTTTGAATTCTTTCATATAGAATATGTTGATTTGTTCATATAAAAAGAGTTCTTCATTATTTGTACAAAAAGGTTTAACCTCAAATTTAATTGAGTACAACTTTTAAAAATTAAAAGATTATTAAAATTCAGATAGAGAATTATTAGTAATAATTAATTTCTAATCAATAGAATTCAGAGGAAGAAAATTAATGAATGATAAAGTTTATGTTATTGGGGTAGGTCATATCAAATTTGGTAAAAATTTTGATAAAACTATAAAATCCATGACAGGGGAATCTTTAGAATTAGCTTTAAAAGATTCGGGGTTGGATAAAAAAGATATTCAAGCGGCATGGTTTAGTAATTCAGGTTGGGGCCAATCTGAGTTTCAGCATTGTATTCGTGGTCAAGTAGCACTTAGTGCTAATAACTTAGATAAAATACCAATTATTAATGTTGAAAATGCATGTGCTAGTGGCAGTACTGCCTTTCATGGTGCCTGGACTGCAATAAAGGCTGGTTTATATGACTGTACGTTGGCAATTGGAACAGAAAAAATGTATTTTCAAACTGCTCCATTAGGTAGCCCTACTGGAATCAGAGGTATAAGTGGTGGTATGAGTGGGTTTATATCTGGAACTGATGTAGAAAGGACACTACAAACAATAGAACTTTTAAAGAAACAAATTCAAGAAGGGAATAAAAAAGCTGTTGAAGAAAGTGGTAAAGATAGTAAGACCAAAAAAAAGGATCACTCCGTCTTCATGGATTTCTATGCGATGGGAGCGCGCCAACATATGAAAAATTATGGAACAACGCAAAGGCAGATTGCAATTATCGCGGCAAAAAATCATAATAATTCTACAATGAATCCCTTAGCTCAATATACATTTCCTCAAACCATTGAGCAAGTTATGAGTGATTATGTAGTAGCATATCCATTAACAAGAGCAATGTGTGCACCTATAGGAGATGGTTCTGCTGCAGCGATTCTTTGTTCTGAAAAATTTTTATCGGAAAATCCCAATTTAAAAGAACGTAGTGTTATAGTAAGAGCTTCAATTCTAAGATCTGGATCTTGGAAAAAAGATAATATATGCAAAAGAGCCACTGATGCAGCATTTAATATGTCAGGATTAAGCCCTGATGATATAGATGTAGCAGAAGTTCATGATGCGACAGCATATGCTGAGCTCAACGTAATTGAACAATTGGGTTTTTGCCCCGTTGGAAAGGGAGGTCCCTTTGTTGAGAGCGGCGCCACACAGCTTGATGGAAAGATTCCTATTAATCCAAGCGGGGGCTTATTGGCACGTGGGCATCCAATTGGAGCATCTGGACTCGCACAGATATATGAATTAGTTACTCAATTACGAGGAGAGGCAGGAAAGCGACAAGTTGAGAATTCTAAATTCGCATTAGCCCATAATGGAGGAGGAACTATTGGTTCAGGAGAAGCGGCGTTATGTATACATATTTTGGAAAAGAATTAAGCTCTGTATTGATGAATAACACTAATTTTATTTTAAATTTAATTTATTATTCCTCAAAAGCTCTTAAAATTTCATCAAATCTTTGTTTAACTAAACCTTTAAGATAATTATCTTTATGGGTAAGGATATAAAATTTTTCCGATTTTATGCCTTGGAATATAATTTCAGCGGCTTGTTGAGGAGAGATTGAGGGGGATTGTTTAAAAGCTTTCTCACTTTCAGATGGATCATATAAATCCTGATTTCTAGTATCCTCTATTAAGTTATTTGGATTATTTTGAAATGCAGAGGGTCGATGTATATCTCCATAGATAATACGGGTTGATACCCATCCAGGACAAACTACTGACACTTTAAGTTTAGCGCCCATAATCTGTAGTTCTCGTCTTAGAGTTTCTGTTAAAGATAAAATTGCATGTTTTGATATACCATAAATTGCTCCTCCTGGACCTGAACCTGAAATTAATCCTTCTATAGATGAAATATTAACTATATGGCATTCATTATTTTGCTTTAACATTATTGGAACAAATATTCTAATGCCATGAATTACTCCAAGTAG
>JAEOUE010000321.1 GCA_016839515.1 Candidatus Hodarchaeum mangrovi | reverse complement strand
AATCCCAACTGTATTAACTCAAACACGATATTGGCGAGCTTATAAATTAAGAATTCCTTTTAGATGGATTTTAGATGAATTAACAACAGATATGCCCAACTCTGAAATCATCACAAGTCGAGGTTATGCTTATATTATAATTGATGTAAGAGGAACTGGAGCATCGTTTGGTAAGAGAATCATTCCATTTTCTGAAGAAGAAGTAAAGGATGGTGGTGATATTGTTGATTGGATTATTTCACAACCATGGTCGGACGGAAACGTAGTTAGTAAAGGAATTTCATATACAGGAACCACAGCAGAATTATTAGCAGCAAATTGTCACCCAGCTGTTAAGGCTGTGATGCCTGGACATGGGTTTTGGGATCCTTATACGGATGTTGCATTTCCAGGAGGGGTATATGATAATGCGTTCATGCAACTATGGTCATTTCTCGGGAAAAATCTAGACTTAAATAATCCAAAGGGCTTCAGAGAAGTAATGCCCGAAGCTTGGTTATTTGTAAAAAGTGTTCAACCTTTAGACAACGACACCGATCTCACTCTGTTGAAAGAAGCTGTTGAAATTCATAAACAAAATCAATATGTATATGAAAATACTATCGATGAAAATTATAGGGACGATAAATTACCAGGAGGGCAGTCTTTTGACGATGTTAGTATCTTCAAGCATAAAAAACTTATTGAGAAGTCAGGAATATCCATCTTAGCATGGTGTTCATGGTATGATTCTGGATATGTAGATGCAATGATTCATCGTTTTATGAATTGTAATAATCCTCTTATCGCAATACTTGGTGATTGGAATCACGGAGCAGCTGAGGAGGCTAATCAGTTCTTTCCTGAAAGAAAAGAGGTTTGTCCTTCTCCGAGAGAAAGAATACATGCTTGGATGAATTTCTTTGATAAGTGTATATTTGGAGGAGGTTGTAATGAAAAAATTCTATATTATTATACGCTACAGGAAGAAAAATGGAAAAAGACGGCAATATGGCCTCCTAAAGGACATGAGTATCAACGATGGTATTTCTCGGAAAATCTATCATTAACAAATGAAAAACCAAATCAATCTTCTGGAAAAGACGATTATAAAATAAATTATAGAGCCACAACTGGAAGGAATAATCGATGGTGGGCTTTATTAGGATTGCCTATTATGTATGAAGGCAGAGCACGGATGGATGAGAAACTATTAAGTTATGAAAGCACCCCATTCGAGGAAGATGTCGAAATTACGGGGCAGCCAATAATATGTTTATATATGTCATCTACTCACGAGGATGGAGCGGTTTTTATATATCTTGAAGATGTTGATGAACTTGGAAATGTCACCTATATTACTGATGGAGAGTTTAGACTCATACACAGGAAAGTTTCAAATAAGAAACCACCATACAAAATGATTATCCCATATCATACTTTTACTAAAGATGATGCAAAGAAGATGATTCCTGGAGAAATCACAGAAGTTAAATTCGGTATACACTCCACATCTGTACTTATTAAAAAACACCATAAAATCAGAATCGCTATAGCAGGGGGAGATAAAGATACTTTTAAGAGATATCCAGTGGAGGGAAGACCAGTAATAAGCGTATCGCGTAACAGCCTATACGCATCATATATTGATATACCAATAATAAAGAAAGAGAAAAAAATAATAGGCGGAGAATAAAAATGGAAGAAATTATGCCACTTCTGAAAGATATGTTAAGGAAAGCGATTGAACTTGATTTTGACGATTCAAAACTAATGATTACCTTAAAAATTAAATCTCATGTTAAGGGAAATCTAGCCAATCTTGAAGAAATTATCGTAATGTTTAAGATGTTCGGAAAAATGAAAGAAGATATACCTATGGATGTTTCAATCCACAATGATATCAAGACTATTATAATTAAGTTACATAATCGAGAAAACTATCTTAAATTAAGGGAAATTTTAAATGATATTTGGGATAACGCAGTGAATATGCTTAATAATGTAATGAAGGGAGATTTT
>JAEOUE010000023.1 GCA_016839515.1 Candidatus Hodarchaeum mangrovi | reverse complement strand
TAGATCTCACTGAACTTGGGTTAAAGGTTTATTTGATTGAGAGAAATCCGTCAATTGGAGGAAAAATGGCTCAATTAGATAAATTATTTCCTGAAGATGATTGCAGTTTATGCATACTCGCTCCTAAGATGGTTGCCGTGCATCGTAATCCCAATATTTCGCTTTTTACGTTATCGGAAGTTATAAGTGTATCTGGGAAGGCAGGAAATTTTAAGGTGACTATCCGGAAGAATCCAAGATATGTAAATGAAACTCTTTGTAAAGGATGTGGTGATTGTGCAGCAAAATGTCCCAAGATAGAGACATCAAATTCGTTTGATATGAATTTAGGAAAAAGAAAATCAATCTTCATTCCATTTCCTCAAGCAACTCCACCAGTCTATATGATTGATGACGAACTCTGTCTTTATCTTAACAGAAATGTATGTCGCGTCTGTGAGAAAGTATGCAAAGGCAAAGCTATAGATTTTGAACAAAAACCCGTAGAATATAATTTTAATGTAGGTGCGATTGTAATAGCAACAGGTTTTGAGATGCTCGGAAAAGAATTGAGTGCTAAATGGGCTTATGAACATAAAAATATTGTAAATGCTCTGGAATATGAACGGATTCTTAGTCCAACTGGACCTTTTGGAAATCAAATTCTACGGCCTAGTGATGAAAACAACCCTAAAAAGATTGCGTTCGTCACTCTTTGTGATAATGTTCCATATTGCTCGCGGGTATGTTGTATGTATACGACGAAGGAAGCAATATCGACTAGAGATTATTCACCAGATTCTGAAATTGTTGTTTTTCGACACAACATAAGAGTGTTTGGAAAAAATTTCTATGAATATACTAAACACGCTCAAACAGATTATAATATCCACTATATCAACTCGAAGATTAATGCGATTGAAAAAGATCCTGAAACAGATGACTTTGTAATCAATTATGATGATTTAGCAACTGGAGAAAAAAGCAAGAAATATAAGGCAAATTTAACCGTGCTTTCAGCACCATTAGTTCCTTCACAAGGTACTGATGATCTTGCGAAAATTCTTGATATCACTTTAGATGATTCTGGATTCTTTCAAGACAGTTCATATTTTGATAAGTCATTAACGAGCAAAAATGGAGTGTATCTTTGTGGGTTCTGTCAAGGACCAATGAATATTTCTGAAACGGTTTCAAATGCAAGTGCAGTTGCGTCCCAAATTTCCAGCTTTTTGAAACCTGTGAGATATACCTTAACAGGAAAGAGTGAATCTGAATTAAGACCCGATGAAAAAATTATTAAGATTACTCCTCGAGCGTTAATAATTGGAGGTGGTATTTCTGGAATAACGGCAGCATTAAACATTAGTCATCAAGGATTTGAGACAATACTCGTGGAAAAAGAAGCTAAATTAGGAGGAAATTTGAACCATCTTAACTTAATTTATCCAGCTCATTATAAAGCGTCAGAATTGTTAGAAGAAAAGATAAATGAATTATATAGCAATGATAATGTAAAAATTTATTTGAATTCTGAGCTGAAGCAATTAGAAGGCTCAATAGGCAACTACAAAGTAAAAATTGTTAATCAAGAAAACCAATATGATGCTAATGTTGGTATAATTATTTTAGCAACCGGCAGCCAAGAGTTTAAACCTTTTGGGCTTTTTCAGTATAACGAGAAAAACAAAAATGTTATAACCCAATTGGAATTAGAACAGCTTTTAAAAAAAGAAAACAGAGAATGGTTAAATAATATAGATCACATCACCACAATAATGTGCGTAAATTCCAGGCAAGAAGGTGGTTACTCCTACTGTTCAAATATTTGTTGTAGTAATACTATAAAAAATATTAACATATTAAAGGAGCTCAAGCCAGAATTGGAAGTAGTGGTACTTTTTAGAGAATTACATATCGCTAAAAAAGAATTCGAAGAATACGCGAATAATAGAACAAAAATAGCCAGTTATTTAAAATACAGCTTGAAAAATAAACCAAAAATTAACAAAGTTAGTGAAAACCCAGAAAAGTATGAGATAGAAGTGCGAAGCATCACGGATCCAAATGAGATCATAGAATATAAGACTGATCTTATAGTATTATCAACACCAATGATTCCTCCTGATGGATTACAAGATCTTGCTTCTGAACTTAAAATCCCGATTGATGAAAATGGATTTTTCATTGAGGCTCATAAAAAACTACGCCCTTTAGATTTCACAACTCACGGTATTTTTGTGTGTGGTTGTGCTCAATGGCCAAAAAATATTCAGGATTCTATTTCTGAAGCAAATGCAGCTGCTGGAAGAGCGAGCAGATTTTTAATGGCTGAGGAAATATCAGCAACTAAGTTAGAAATCTTGTCTTTCCTTCTTTCGTTGGAATGCTTCTTTAAGGACATGAAAGTTGACACTGATAAATGCAATGGTTGCGGTAAATGTGCAGAAGTCTGCCAGTTTAAAGCGATTACTCTTGTAGATCTAGATCAAAAATATGAAGATGTCAGCATTTCCACTAAAAAAGCATATATAAATCCCGCTATTTGTAAAGGATGCGGTAAATGCTCGGCTACTTGTCGTTTAAAAGCTATTGAACCACGACACTATGATTTTAACCAGATCTCATCAATAATTGAGCCTTATTTTCTTGAGAAGTACCATAGAACAGAGTTAGAACAGATAAGTTTAAGTGAATAAAAATCATTTAGTTTTATTCAATCTCAATAGATGTGAAATATTAAATAATTCTTTATTCTTATTTGCTATTATGGGAACTTCAGAAAATTCAGAAGAAGATAGTTGGTTTGAAATTGCCCTTTACGACAAAAATAAAGGGAATTTGGAAGAAGCATTGAAATCGTGCAATCAGATCTTAGAATTCAATAACAAGTATATTAAGGCTTGGATTTTATTCTGTATAATTAATCAAAAAATGGGAAATGATTCAAAAGCCCTTGAAGCCTTAAATAAAATTAGAGAATTTAACGTCTCAGAACAAGAAAATTGGATTGAGATCGCTCTTGAATTTGAAAATAAAGAAGATTTTCCAAGCGCAGTAAAGGTATTAGAAAAAAGTTTGGACTTTGACACTGAGAAAAAAGATAACTGGATCGAATTGGGAGATTCTTATGAAGCTATAGGATTCAATGAAAAAGCTTATACGAGTTATAAGAAAGCATTAAAATTGGATCCCATGGACATGGATCTTTTATATAAAATTGGAAATATCTATAATAAAGCAGAAGAAGCAGCTACTTCTGGAAAGGATAAGAAGAAAAAGAAGAAATCTAAAGATAAAAAATAATTAAAGCTGTTTTGATATTTTTATTTTACTTACCTTATATAGTAAAACAGCATCTAATAGCAAAATTATTGAAATTATTGAAATTATAATATACACTATGAATATTCCCCCAGTATGGAATGTTGTCTCATAAATCGAAGGAACTAGTGCAATACCTGTAAATTGCCCAGCTGTTACCAAACCTGCCAATGCTCCTCTTCTTTCTTTAGATAGTGATTGACTATAATACATTGCACACGGAATTAAGGTACCACCCGCTACTCCATTAATAGATAACGCTATTGAAGTTGGAATGAACATGTCAATTCTTGCTGAATCTCCGATTATTAATAGAATTATTTCAGCAAGAAAAAGTGAAGAGAAGGCAAATATTAATGCATATTGAATCCCCTTTTTTTGAATAATGAAACCGATAAATATACCTGCAAGAGCACCCACTACGCCTGGGATTCCGACTGCTAAGCCGGATATGTTTTCTGGAATGATTCCAGTGAAAGCCCTTGAAGTCCAAATTAGAGTTGCTATGTATGTAGTCGATGCTAAGAATGCAAATAGAATCATGAGAATAACTGGTGTTCTCCGCACTTCTAGGCTTAGATGGGTCATAAATACTTTAAATTGTCCTTCTTTTACTGATTTTTCACTTATTTTCCTTAAAAAGAGCATTCCACTAATTCCAAATATCGTAATAACAGTAAAGATAATGTATAATAAACGCCAGTTTATAGCTACAAGTTGACCTCCCAAAAGTGGACCTAATCCTACACCTAAACTTGCAACAGCTCCAAGAAACCCAATTTTTTGTGGGATCTTTGGGCCAGGAGTTATATCCGTCATCAATGCGATCAAAACGGGATTAACAAACCCAAAGCCAATACCACCGCAAATATTTGCTATAATATAAAGACTCAATGTTACAGACGTGGCTGCAATAGTCATTCCAATGGCGAAAATAATTAATCCCATTAAAATAACTGGAATACGTCCCTTTACATCTGAAATAGCCCCAGAAAATAATTGAACTATCGCGAAAGGAAACATGAAGGAGG
>JAEOUE010000085.1 GCA_016839515.1 Candidatus Hodarchaeum mangrovi | reverse complement strand
TCAGATTATTTGAGCTCATCAAAAAGGGCTTATTTTTATGGTTTTGGTAAAGCTGGAGAGGATATTGTTGCAGGAGCTTTTCTAATTGTATTATCTTTCATAACTGTGTTGTTCTAGAATTTTGAATAATGCTAAAAAATAAGAGCAATTAAAATTAATCCAACTGCAAAAATAAATAGTCCACCACAAAAGAAAAGAAAAATGTCTCTCAGTGGTAGATTAAACTGATCATAAATTGTTTTAACATTTCTATTTTTCAGAAAATTGCTTACAATTTCCATCTGTGATTGAAGTAAATCATTTACAACAAATCTTCTTATATCATTCTGAAAGAAATAAATAGAATATCGTTCTCCAAGCTTAATTATTTCTATACAGGTAATATCTGTATGTTGAATTGACCAACCTAAAATTTTAGGAGCCTCAAGTTTGTCTGATCGTGATAAACCCCGAATAGTTTCATATTCTCGTGAAATCGTGTCTGCAACAACTGTCTTGCGTACTTCAGTTCCATATAAAAGGGTTCTTTCAGTGGTCCAAATCAATTTCCCATTCATAATTTTTTGTGCATCATACATTGCATAAATCTCTTCTGTATAAAACATCACATTCTCACTAAGGGAGGGCAAGGGATCGTCTTGACCATTCCATAAGAAATTTTCTTGATTTGTTTTAAAATTTTCAAGATCAGCAATAATTGCCTTTGATAATGGTAAATTATTAATAAAAGACATTTATTAGCACATCGTAAAAAAGAATAAGAATTAAAAAAAGATTGAAAAATAAAACCATTAGAGGTCTTATTTTCAATTTTTAAAGGGATTTAAAAATTGGTTATTCTTTTCTTTTTCGCAAAAGAGCTCCAAATACTACTAATGTAATCATGATAATAGTAGCTTCAAAACCTGGAGTACTTTTGGCTTTACCCCAATCTCCTTCTGCATAGACGTCTTTCATATCACCATCGAATGTGATAACGAGTTCATCAAGGCCTGAGACAATCCCAAATGTACTATTTGCAATTGGAATTGTTGGATCAGCTGGATTTCCAACAGAGGGGTATTTGAGGGAAGTAACAAATCCTGTAACAACATCATATTCAATATCAAATACATAATGTTGTGAAGGTGTACCACCACTAATTTCGCCTTTAATTGTATCTCCTTTAGTTCCATTTTCTCCTGTGTTTAATAAAGTAGCGCCATGACTTCCAATGCTCCAGCGACGATCGAAGGATGATGCCCCAGTCGGTAAACCGAAGCTGTTAATCCATAATCGTTCTATTGAATTAAGACCTGCTTCAAGTACATTAAGACCTGTGGGATCATTACGGACGTACACAGGAAATTGTAAGAAGTTGAAAGTGGTTTCACCTGCTGTGAAATTCATTTTATGAGTTCCAACTGTTGTTTCTATTCCTGTATAGTTAACTGGGCCGAGAGTAGGTATTGCAGTTGCTTCATTGGGATTAGCGGTCCATTTCAGAGTGATTTTATCACCCTGTTTTAAAGTAACATTATTAGCCCAGCCCCAGTCCCATGTAGTTGCACCAGATGCGTTAACCGTGTCAATATTCCATGAATAAACAGCATCTTTCTTGACTGCTGCATGCCATTTAACGGATACTACTGTAACAGCACCGGAGGCTGGTATACTTTGTAACAGAATAACAAGAGTCAAAAGGCTGACTCCAAATAAAATCTTCTTATTCATATTAAAATATCCTCCAATTCTATTAATAGAATTTTAATGAAGAAGCTAATTATAGAATAGTTTGCTTTCCATAATAAATTCTTCACACTATTTTCATAGTTTTCAAACACTTTTTGAACCTTTCTTTTAGCACTAAAAATTAGATAAAACAGTACTTTTTCTCATAGAAAGAAAAGTTTGAGTAATGTTCTTTCATAAAAAAAAGCAAAAAAACGTTATTTGCAGCTCTTATATCGTATCTTTTTTCCTTACTCTATTGAATTCTTTTAATAAACCTAATAATTTCATTAACTGCGGCCATTTAACAGGCCTTTAGTACAATTATCCGGAATAAGGAGTCTAATTAGCAAAAAAGATGTTTTATTGTTTGTAAAAAAAAAGAGGAGGAAGAAAGAAACGGGATTTCTTCATTCAGATATTCCGTTTATCTTCTTCGTTTCTTTATGATGAAGGTTGAACCTATTATTGCGAAAATGGCAACACTTATCTCGAAACCAGGGATAGCTCCAGAAGGTTCTGTTAATCCTGCGCCGCCTTCTCTCCATGGTCCAACATCATAGCCTTCAGTTTCAAGCCAATCTAAAGCTAATTCGACATCATAGGAGTCATAGTATGTTACTTCGTTAGCTAGGAGAAGAGAACCATTTGTGGCAGCAATAGTCTTCTTCATTGTAACCCAATCATCTGGAGCCATAGCGCCCCATCCAGTAATGGGTACAGGGGTGTATCCACGGAATGCAAGCCCATCAAATAGATAGTTCACAATATCATCACGTGGAACTACATGAGAAATTGCGTGACGAACACCTTTCTTTGCAAGATCAGGATGCTTTGGATTTGGATAAATGCATTGCCAACCAGTCGCCGGGGTTTGAGCAGTAACAATAGTCGGTTCTGCTTGAAGTTCATCGAATACGTTTCCCATACTATATTGATGATCTAATATGTTTACATCTCCGGCTTTCATTTCGGCTAGGGCTGCATCAAATGTAGCTGGAACAACTTTAGCAACATCTGCCATGTCATCTAGTTCGCCAGCCTCTACCAGATAATGAGAAAGTCCTCCAGAAGCCACTTCTCCTTCAAGCCATGCTCCTGTACCATGATCCCATTTAATATTTTCGAATTTTTTCAATGTAACCCAACTGTTTGTTGTATCATAATCATAAAAGACCATTGAACCACATCCAATGGGTCCTTTCAAACCACCTGGATCATTTGGATCAGCTGTGTTATATGAGTGTGAACTCCAGTCAGCGGGAGCAACTAACCATTGATTATTAGGATCAAAATCCCCAGTACCTGGATCAAAACCATGATTGGTTGGATCACCAAGAATATGTTCAGGATGGAGAGAATATCCGAAATAGTCTGTTAAGTATGGTGCATATGTTACATCAAAGATAATACTAATGGTTTCATCGTGACCATCACTATCAAGATCTTTAACCTGGAAGGAATAGTTACCATGATGATTGGCTTTATCATCATCTCCGAGAGCAAAGCTTAAGCCTGAATATTCATCAGCTCCTACATCGGGTGTAAGAATTGCTTGATAAGTAAATGCTACATCCCAAGCGTCTACTTTATGGCCGTCGTGCCAATAAGCATCGTCTCTTAGAGATACGGTGAAATTAAGACCATCTTCACTATAAGACCCAAGATCAGTGGCGATTCGTGGATAGTTTTGGAGTGGACTTGTTGTACCATAATTAGCTAACATATAATCGTCATAAGTTGTTCCTGAAGGGAGAATGACGTCAATTGAAGGAGTAAGACCCACTAGCGCGTCCAATGCTGGCCCAACCGTATATTGAGAATACACATCGTTTATAATCATATTGAGGAAGTTTGTTGGAGGAGCGGAAGAACCTAGGACTACTGTTCCAGCTGTACCAGTATAAGTAGCTGCGTCCATTCGGATATCTTCAATCGAATATAATGCAGGAGCTACAGGATCATAACCAGAAATACCTTTTGAAACAGCATGAACTTCCATTAGGTTATAAACCATGATATTTGGCATGACATCAAAAAAGATTTCCTGCCATTCAAGTAACAATTCACGTGATTCTGTTTGGTTAAGTTCTGAATTGATATCTTCAATCAATTGGTCTGATTCAGCAGCACGAAGGTTATTATGTCCTGGCCTTACTGACCAATACATACAGTTGAATCCGTTGGGTGGAACAGCATCAGAGTGGTATACAATGTTCATTGATTCTCCTGGATGTCCTGCAGGGGTACCTAATGACATTCCGAAGTGTGCAATATCATAACCACCTTCTGCATAAACACCAACTTCAGTGGTCGCAGCACGTTGAAGAATTGCAGGCCAACTAATTAGATCTAGTTCTATTTCAAATCCGATTTTCGGTAGTTCTTGTTCCATTAGCTGTGCGTACATGGCTCGTTGAGGGTTATTTGTAGGTGCAATCGCATGCACCTTAATCAGAGGCTCAACAGCGGCAGGTTTTGCTTGGACCGCACTTATATACAATGGAAGGAAGAAAGCTACGAAAACCAGAGCGAAAACTAAGTTTTTCTTTTTCATAGCATAAAACCTCTAAATAATTTCGAATAATAGGAAGCTAAAATTTGTTATTAGTCATTCCTACATTCATCTTGAAAGACATAGATGATTTTTAAGTTTTATTAACAGTGCATTTAGAATTTCATTTCTAGTGGCACTAAACAGCGTGTACTAACATTACCTTGACAAAAATAGCTTTTAATCATTAGAAACGAATTGATACAAAATTTTATAAATTTAAATCTTATTTCTCAAAAAAGTGAGAAATAGAATTAGCATTTTACGTAATATACCCACTCTTTTTTAGTGAGATTGTGATTTGCTTCATTTCTTCCGTTCTATAAGTTTATTTCCATGACAAGATGGACATCCTTGCTTAGAAAAACAGTTACTGCATACAAATTTTCTACAACTTGGATTACCACATATTAGGTTAGTTGGATTAGAACAATTGTGACATTTTGAAGATCCAGTTCGCATAAGCCTTTCTATTAGTGGCTTATGATATCCATTGGCAATTAAAAAAACTGATCCGAACAGTAAAACTAATGATGGAAATAGAACCAATGGATGTGTTAGTGTTAACTCGAATTTCGGATCATAAGCTGCATCATATAACATTTCCTCGAAAAGTACACTATAGATTAAATCTGCATTATAAAGAATACTAGATTGATTTGTAATTCCTGCATCTATATAGCTGAGGGTAAATTCACGTGTTTGTCCTTCTCTCATCCCAATTACCTTTTCACGAAAAGCTTGGAACATTGTTAATAATCGATCATATGAGTCATTTAATTCCTTAGGAGGGTTTTCTCCTAGATACAATTCAATATGCGTATCACTAAAGAAGAAAGGAGCTTGATCACCAGGTTTTCGATAATTTAATATGCTTTTAATCTTTATAACATCTCCCCAATCAACAACCACATAATCTGCTTGAACAACTGAAATATTGGAAACAATAATGAAGAGAATTAATATCAAATTCAAAACGAATTGCTTCCATTTTACCATAGATTAAAACCTCATCCATTGAAAAACAAATTATAATTGTAGCCTTTAATCGATGATAATTTGAATCATTTAGAAAAACATTTCGATTTGTGAAGCGTTTCTATAATGGAAGGATCAGAAGGAGCCTTCTTTTAGGAAAATTGAATAGGAGGGATAAGTAGAGAATATCAACTAAAAGGGTCAATTTACGTGTTTGATAAATTTAAATTCTTTAATTTAGTATTTTAAGGGTTGTAACTGTTAAATGTAAATTTAACACCTAGGAATCGATTTGAAAAAGTGAATTTTTTGAACTTTTATTTGAAAATTAGTATAAAAATTTATTAATAAAGAAGTCTTTGATAATTAGAATTAAAAAGATATTTTTTGGTAATAAGCAAAGAATGTTTCAAATGAAAATGTTGGAAACGCCTTTGAAATCAACAGTGTCATCTTTTGATTGGGCATCAGCTCATTATGATATCACGCGGAACATACCCAACGAGCTTATAGTTCAAATTTCTAATATTTTCAAAAATGAGATTGAAATTAAACCATCTGATCTGATATTCGATATTGGAGTAGGAACAGGTAGAATATCATTAATCCTATCTGAATTGTTAGATTTAAAACTTGTAGGTATAGATATCTCTGAGAAAATGCTCAAAAAATGCTATACAAAGAGCAATAAAATGAAATCGATTTATCTTGTTCAAGCGGATGCTTTTTTTATACCTTTTTCTTGTAAATTTAATTTAATACTAGTCTCTCATTTATTCCATTTAATTCAATCAAAATATAAAGTATTAGAAGACATCCTATGTTTTTTAAAAAATACGGGTCATTTTATTTTACTTGATGCTTATGTAAATTATCAAAATTCGATTCCTTTTCAAATTTATTATGAGAAATTAGCGGAGTATGATTTTCGAAATGTTCATAGAGGTAACTTAACTCATAAAGATATTTCATTGCATTTAATTAAAAAAGGATGGAAATGTTTTCATAAAGAGGTTACAATTCCATATAAAACTAATTATTATACTATTGTACGATTTTTACGTAATCAAGTTTACACTCATTTAAGAAAAATCGACTATGAGACTCATTTAATAATTATTAATTCCTTATTTAACGAATTAGAGAAAAGAAATATTTTCTATGACGACACATTAGAGTTACCAGCATCCGCTATAATTTCAATATTTAATCAATAAATAATATCATAGAATTCAGATCAATATCTTTTTAGAGAGTATTTCTTTTGTTTATGTGAGGACTAAGGTTTGACTATTGAGAAAAAGTCGGTAGTTACTGCAAATGAAGGAGAATTGAGAGAAGAAAATAAAGAGAGGGATCTAGAGAAGCCTTTAAAGCCAGAATTGGTTTATGATTATGACCCTGAAAGACGTAAATTGGCAATGGAATATACCAGAGCTTCTCGAATTTATAGCTTAAAACTTCTGGTTCTTTCTCTAGGAGTTTCAGGATTGATTTTACTATCCAAAATCACAGTTCTGTTAAACGATTTTATAGTAGGGAATATTTCAGATGATCCCTTTATTGTTGTCGGTTTATTCTTTATAATTGGATTCATTTTATTGAGTATAGTCGAATTACCATTTTCATTTTATTCTCATGTTCGGTTCAGCAAAAAATACGGTCTTTCTAAATTAAATAATCGGCAATGGTTCTTCCGTCATCTAAAGGGAGAAATTCTCGGATTTATCATTACTTTAATTATTTTTGAGGGATTTTATTGGATTTTAAGAGTCGTTACATCAACTTGGTGGGTATGGGCAACGATTTTAATGATATTATTTTCAGTTATTCTCTCAGCTCTGGTTCCTGTTTTAATTTTACCACGATTTTACAAATTTGAATCTTTAGAGAAAACTCATCCTGAATTAACAAAAGAATTACTGGATTTAGCTAATCAGGCAGGATTTAAAACTAAAAATGTCTTTAATTGGAAATTAGAAGCAGTTGCTACCGTTGGTAATGCTGCACTTATGGGTCTTGGTTCTACACGAAGGATTGTTATCTCCGATACAATGTTAAACCAATATACAAATGATGAAATTAAATGGATACTAGCTCATGAGTTGGCTCATCATGTTCATCATGATTTATGGAAACGGATTGTTACTGGGACTATCTCGACGTTTATTATGTTTTTTATTACAAATATTTTATTTCTCCAACTTAGTTCAATTCTAGGTTACCCCTCTGATATTTCAAGTGTAGCAACGTTACCTGTGATTGGATTGAGCTTTTGGATGGTTAGTGAGGTTTTAATTAATGTACCAAGTCTGTGGCTTTCAAGAAGGGATGAAAAGTCTGCTGATGGCTATGCCTGTAAAAGGATTCCAAATAAAATGGTAGTTCAAAGTCTTTTTATTAAAATGGCAGACCAAAATTTAGCAGATATTAATCCACCTTGGTGGGAACGTCTATTTTATCTATCACATCCTCCAATTGAAAAGCGAATAGCTGATTCACTAAGTCAAATTGAAAAGAATCATTTAAGGACATAGCTACTTCAGAGAAATAAATTTTGAAAAAATTTAGAGAAAGTCCAATAATATACTTGGAAGAGCAAATAAAAATGGTACAATTATATTCAACATTAACATGCCCAAATTGTGGAGTTCAAGAAAAAATTAAGATGCCAGCTGATCGTTGTATTATACTATATCAGTGCAAGAACTGTAATACTCCAATTCAGCCTCTCCTTGGGGATTGTTGTGTTTTCTGTTCCTATGGAGATAATAAATGTCCCTCAAAGCAAAAAAGCTAAGAAATTGTATTTAATAATGCTAGTAAATCTATTCCTTTTGATTTTTTCTCAATTTGTGTCAGGACAAAATAACCAATAATTACCACACAAAAACTCATAGAAGATATGAAGAAAATATCGATCTCTGCAATGTTATGTAAATTTAAAATCTGTAGCTCCCATAAAATAAAACCAATTCCATCAATAATAAAAGTTATAAATACCACTAGTACAATTTTTTCTAAAAATTTTAGGAGATTTTTTTCTTCTTCTGTTAGGAGATAATTAACACTCTTTTTAAATCTGCGATGGGTCTGATAAAGTAAACTACAACCTAATATAAATACAACAACATGTGCGCCTAGTGTTATATAAAAGTAATCCAAAGGATTTAATAATGCGTAAAAAAGGTTAGAAACAGCCATCAAACCAATAACAAAGGGGAAATATTTTTCTAAAAAATAACGAGAATTTGGAAAAAGAGAAAGATAAAATAAACTCACTTCTAAGTAGAACAAATCATAGATAAATCCAATAAAATAAAGATTATGCTCTAATATCGTAAAAGTAGTTCCTGAAAAGATATAGATTATCATGAATCCAATGATTGCCAAAGCAAAGAAGATAAAGATGAAGCTTAAATGTAATAAAATCTCTTCACGATAATGCTTCCAAGTAAATAATGTATGATATGCTAGAAAGAATAAAATAAGAGAAGTAAAAAGTATTAAAGGAATAGAAATTATACCCAATAGATTCATAATTCTTTAACCTCCTTGTAGACTCTATCAACATATTCCTCTGCAAATTCTTTCAGTTTCCCTTTTATGACCATTCCAAGGAGTGTTGAGGGTTTTAAACGTAAAATTTCCGCTAGCTTCTCAACTTCGTGGATTGTTTCGAGATCTAATCTAATAGTAATAGCACTGGTTCGAGGGATTGTCTTTTCCTCCAAAAATATTCTTTCTTTATATTGAGATGTGTACGTCGTACACGAGACTATTTTATCTCTTTTGATAATTACTTTCTCCCGAATCAAGCCCCTTCAGATGGTATGGAAATGCTCAGATATGAAAAAAAAACGTTTCCTTTTATTTTTTTCTTGCTTTTTATAACTTTTCTCAATTCATTAACTTCTAATAATTCTTTAATTTCTCCTTTCGACATCAATAATGAAAATGAAGCAAAATTCAGTAATAAAAATCTGTCTAAAAGGCTAAACAATGTCAATGTAGTTACGGATAAAAATGCTTTTTTACCTGTATCAAATATTACCATCAGTGAATATCTAGATGAAGAATTCGTCTCAAATTATAATGTATCAATACTTTCACTTAATAGTACTCATATTAAGGTTCTTTGTGATTATGACAAAGAAGTTGATTTTTATGGAAATCCTATTCCTTCCTCATTTTATTCATTTGTGAATCGTGCAAGTGTACAACCTTATTACAACGTTTCAAATTATTATGGTCTTTTTTCCTGTTTGAAACAAGATTATTTTGATTTTTGGATTGATGAGAGTAATTTTTCTGTCGGAAATACCTTGGAAATTCAGGGGATGCTATTGACCATTTCTGAGACACCAATAAACCTAGCTGGGGTTGGTACATTTAATGCCTGGAAATTATCAGGAAGTGACCCTTATTCTAATCCTGTAGCACTATATTATGAGAAGAATACTGGATTATTTTTAAGCCAATACTTTGTTTTTATTTCATCAATTTGGTTAAACCTTACAAAAGCTGAAATGAGTCAGATACCAATAGATTATGATGGTCCAAAAATAAAAAACCTTTCACCAACCAATAATTCAGCTAGACCTTCAAACGCACCTGTGATTTGTACTCTAGAATCACTATATGGTATAGATGAAATTTTTTATCAATGGGATGAAGGTATAAACCGTTCAATAGATTCATCAATTATCGAAACAAGCTTTCCCCTAGATGATGGTTCTCACTATTTCTATATTACCGCTATTGATAATCTTTTCAAAACAAAAAATTATATATTCCATTTTATAACCGATAATACACTTCCAGGGATAAATCTTGAAGATTATAAAAATAATAGTCAATTAAAAGGAAATTTACAACTAAAAATTAACATAACTTCCTCAAATAACAGTTTTCTTTTTAATTGGGATGGAAATCCAAATATGACAATTTTAGGTACGGAAAGCGATTTTATTGGGACATTAACAACTCCGCAAACTGAGGGGCTTCATGTTATATCGATTTATGTAAAGAGTGTAGCTGGGGTTTGGAGTATGATAAAATATCATCTAATAATTGATAATACTCCCCCTATTATTTATCTAAAAGATTTTCTTAATAAAACAACAATCAAAGATTCTCTTATTTTGAAATATAATGTTTCTGAGAGCTGTTCCCTACGCTATAATCTTGATAATGAGACTCCAAAACTTGTTCTTGTTGAACCATTTCAAGACTATAGCTTATCTTTTCTATATCTAATTAATGGATCTCATACATTAAGCTTAAATGCAACAGATCTAGCGAATAATTCTAAATCTACACTTCTTTTCTTCAATATTCACGCAGGGGTACTTGATTGGCCAATTAATGTATCAGCGGAACAACCAAATTCATTCAGAGTGATTGATTCAGAAGGTAAATATTGGTTTACACTAATAATTGCTTCAAAGATTGATCAAAGATTCACTGTTTCCCTTCCAAAAGAAGGAGTCCCCAATATGTCTGAGAATATGTTATTCCTTACTAGTTTCGTTTGTGATGAACCGAATGAAATTATTTTGATTAGTTTCATATATCCAATTACTAATTCCAATGAAAGCATATCTGATTTTATTGAAGTATATCAATGGAGTTATTGGGATGTGAATAAGCAAGAATGGATTGGAATAGAAACTATTTTTAACAACATAAAGAATCAATGGGAAGCGACAATCGAAAGAGGTGATATACAATTTTTTGCTTTAATTATGACAGGAGATACTATTACTCTCGAATCGATTATTCCAGGTGGAGGTCAGGTATACAGTTTTGAGCTTCCTATACTTTTAACAGCTCTTTTGCTATGTTATAAAAGAAGAAAAAAGAACACTATAAACTGAGGTGATATTAAATGTCAAAAGATAGAATACAATATTTAGAACTACCTTTTTTATCAATACAGAGACTATTAGCAGGATTAATTGATGTGATCATAGGAATTATAATAGCTATAATTTGTGACATTGGAGCCCGATTGGAATATGAAATACTCTGGAAAAATATCTTTCCATTCCTAGAAGATCTTTTACCGATCCTAGTGGTAGTGTGGTTCATTATTTTCTTTCCTTTGTACTACTTTTTATCTTCCAGTCTTACAGATGGTCAAACTTTAGGAAAGATGCTTCTAAAGATCAGAGTGGTCACTAGCGATAATCATTCAACAAAGAAACAGTTCAAACTGCACCTTAAGAGAACTTTTTTTATTAAAGCTGGAACAAAGGTAGTTAAAGAATTCGATCCAGGTGTCAAAGGTCTATAATTAATTTGGAAGTGCCAATGGTGGGAATCATCGAACTAAAAGATGTTAATAGAACTTATAGAATGGGTAGTTCTGAAATATTTGCTCTTAAAAATGTAAATCTCACATTAGAGTCTGGTCAAATTGTCGTTGTTCTTGGTCCTTCAGGTTCGGGCAAGACCACCCTTTTAAATGTCATTGGTGGAATTGATAAATGCAAAGGACATATTTCTATTGATGGTAAAATTATTACTAAAATGAACAAGAAGGACTTGACTAGATATCGTAGATCCACCGTTGGTTTTATCTTTCAATTTTTTAACCTTATTCCAGTTTTTTCCGCACAAGAAAATATTGAATATGCAATTGAATTGAGTCATACCTCACTTTCACGAAGAGAAGTTGTTCAGAAAGCTTCAAAGTATCTTGAGGCTGTAGAATTAGAGAAAAAAGCGCTTTCCTTTCCTTCTAGACTTTCGGGAGGAGAACAACAAAGAGTTGCAGCTGCACGAGCATTTGCAAAAGAACCTCGTTTACTTTTATGTGATGAACCAACAGGTGAATTATCTGTTAAAGAGGGTAAGAAAGTTCTTTCAATTATCCAACAGATGGTGAAGGATCGAAGTGATTTACTCGTTTTATTAGTTACTCATAATCAAGAAATATCTAAAATAGCTCATAAGGTAATCAGATTGAGGTCAGGAGAGATTGATTCGATTACAGATCAAAAACCGATAGATGCATCACAGTTAAATTGGTGAGAAGGTCAAAAGTAATGGCAAAGACAATTAAAAACATTATAAGAGCAATAAAAGCAAATAAATTACGTTTTCTCACAATTTCTTTTGTTATTGCTATTGGTGTTTCCTCGTGGAACATGATGATAATGGCTTTTCTTGACATGGATTTCACCTATAAGCAAGCTTTCAGACAGTATAACATGGCTAGTTTTACTATTCAGACTGCTAATCCAGGAGGATCTGGTAGTGATGCATGGATTGATTTTGATAACCTTACCAGTTACCTAGATGAATTTAAACAATCAATTGCTGTTGTTGAAAGTTATGAATTAAGGGTAGTTTATGATACAAAACTTATCATACGAGGAAATAGTCAGAATGGAAGGCTTATTGCCTATAAAACAACTGATACAGAAGGTAATTTACGTCTACAACCTGATGTCAATGGGATAGAAATATTAGAAGGACGTGAATTCACTCTTGCAAGTCAATATCAAAATGTTTGTTATGTAGAGGGGCATCTAGGAGAATACTGGAAATTAAAAGAAAATGATTTCATAGGATTAGGAGACCAAAACATCCCCTTTCAGGTACTTGGTATTGTTGCCAGTCCAGAATATTTAATGAATATGGGTTCTTATGCTGATTTATTACCATCACCTCGTCGTTTTGGGGTAATCTTTTTACCATTACGAGTAGCACAAAGTATTCTTAATGTTCAAGGTAAAGTAAACGAAATATCAGTAAAATTGGATTGGTCTTTATCACAAAAAGAGCGAAAAGATATTGCAAATCAATTAAAAACTTTTTTAGAAGAAGAAAAAGGATTAAAACTAGGTGAACCCGTAGATTTAGATGAACAGGTAGCTTATTGGTTGCTTCGAATGGATATACAAGAAGCACGGGAATTAGGTTATGTTTTACCAATAATACTACTTGGAATGGCTATGTGGGGTTTATATGTATTATTAGGGAGGATGGTTGTGGCTGAACGTAAAGATATCGGAGTAGCACAGGCATTAGGGTACAGTAGAAAAACCATTATTTTACAATATGTTGGAATTGCTTTATTAATATCAATCATTGGTACAGTTATAGGAACACTATTAGGAGTTATCATAGCAAGTCAATTTAGTCCTGCTTATGCGAAAACTGTTACGGTACTGTTTCCAGTATATACAAGAATGGATCCAATAGTAATCGGAGCAG
>JAEOUE010000084.1 GCA_016839515.1 Candidatus Hodarchaeum mangrovi | reverse complement strand
TGGAAATTGTTTGTTTCATTCCTGCTCTTGAAGAAACTTTTTTTTCCTCAGTAGAGACGATTGTAACAATCATCGTTAATTCTGGCCAATATTCAGGATCTGCGATGGTTTCAGCATAGCTATCAGAACCATCAGGGTTTTCTCCACGATTCCATTTAACAAAACCTCCTCCAATACTACGTGCAGCACTTCCACTCCCACGTCTTGCAAAAATACTTAATTCTTTAGGCCCCAAGGTGAGTTTTAATGAAGCGCTAGCAGCAATTGTTAAAGCAGCAAAACCTGAAGCTGAACTAGCAAGACCTGCTTTTTTTGGAAAATTACTTTTACTAACTACTTTGGCAAAAGCATGTGAATGAGAATATTCTCTGAAAAGATCAAGATGATTTACTACTCTTTCAAATTCTTCTTCTTTGATAATTTTATCATTGATTATTACTTCATCACTATTATACATTTCAGAAAATTCTACAGTAGTAGTTGTATGTAATTTATCCAAAGTCATGGAGATACTAGAATTTTGAGGTAGTATTAAATATTCGTTCCTTTTTCCCCAATACTTTATCAATGCAATATTTGCATGAGCAATTGCGGTTTTTTTCATCATCCTTTTCCTAATTCTAATTATTTACCTGTCAATTAACAAATGATCTAATAAAATCTCATAATAAGAAAAACATAATTTTTGATAAAATAAGTCGAAAGAGAGAGGAAGAAATAGAATGAAAAAAATGAAGAGGGGAGAAGTATTTTATAAATTATGCTAATTAAAATGTCTCGACAGTGGCATTATCAGCGTCTAGGATTACTTTCATTCCTGTGGTAATTTTTGATGTATCTATTTGATCTACACAAGGGATATCTCCAATAATACAGCCAACAGCTACTATTGCTTCACAATCGTTTAAAATCAATCCTTTAGGTCCTTTATCAGTCATAGCCATTTGATAAAGAACATAAGATCCAACGGTTGAACCTTTTCCTGTTGGGAAAACCAATATCTTGTTAGTAATACTTTTTCCTTCTAATTCATGACCTTTTTCAACAACTGTACCTGTTTCAGGGTCAACACCACCATAAAAAGAGATACTGGAGGTTGTAACAAGAGCCTCTCCTTCAACTTTTCCCTTATATATCTTTCTTCCAGTAAGTTTCATAATTTCAGAGCCTCCTCTAAACATTCATCCATTGACATAAGCTTAACAGAAAATTTATTCCGACCAGATCCGTAATAACACATTTTTGCGGAATCTGAAGCCAATCCATGAAATCTGCCTTTTATAGGAGCAACAACACAACACGTATCAGCAGCTATTTTCGCACCAGAATCTTCTATCATTTTAGTAAAACCCATTCGATCAGCAATCTGCTTGGTTGGGCGTGCAGTTGTAATCCAGACCTCTTTTTTAGGATTTACCTTTTTTCCTTCTAATTTTTTAGCAATATATTCAAGCTCTGCAAGAGAAGCATGGGGACAACCTAAGCTGATAAAATCTATCTCTGTATCTTCATCTAATTCGCTTAAAGCTTTGTTTAAATCTTCATTGGTTATTTCTACAGTCTCTTCGGGCATTTTCTGAACTTTTTCAGGAGTAATTCCTTCCATATGAAAGAGAGCAACACCACCGTAGGTAGCATAGGAAGCACAAAAAGATTTCAACTCTTCAACTGATGCTTTAGGAATTCCAGTAATATATGTGATTTTTGACCCCAATTTGTCTCCTAATACTTTACCAAGTGCACCAAATTGATACGTACCTTGTACCGCTGCTTTTATATTTACACGAACATCAGGTTGACGATTTTCTTCTAAATGAAATCCATATTCAGGAGTTTTCCCAACTAAAGCAGCAGCTAAAGCACTAGGGCCACCTTCACGGTTTGTACGGGCACCAATAACTGAATTTGCAAAACAGACTGCACTGCTTTCAGACCATGCAATATGTTCACCAAAGTGGGGAAGATTGCCATAAAGATAGGGGGTACAAGAACAGGTTGTAATAATGCCCATTTTACCGAATGCGTCAACAACACGAATTTGGTTTTTAGCAAATTCCTCACTGATGGCTAATTTGCGCCATTCCTCAAGGTCCATGCCTGCAGGATTTAAAGTTGTTAGTATCTTAACCTTTCCATCTCTTGCCATCTCATCTAGCCACTTTAAACCTGGTTCATTTAAGTTTGCATAGCTTACCCCAGCAACTTGAACTGAAGTGATATCGATTAATCGTTTTGCGCCATAAATTTCCCCTAGAGTAACTAAAATTTCCATTGCCTTCTGAGTTGCCTTCCCAAATTTCCCCGCTGCCATTTCTTGTTCTTCAGGTGTTAATTCCATAATAAAACCTCCATATTTATTCAATATAATCTTTCAAATCCACTTTTGGAAACTCTGCCTTTGCAAAACCTTTTCCTTCAGTCTTTAAGGGAGCTGTTAAATCAAATCCAACTTTATTTGTGATTTTAGTTCCTGCTTCAGCACTTGGATCAAGACTTGATCCGGGTTCTCTACCAATGTCAACTAGATCACGATCTGCTTGGAATCGAGTAGCCATGGCCCATTCGACTTCTAGGGGGTCATAAATATTTATATCCTTGTCTACCACAAATACGTGTTTACAGCTTTTATGACCTTCAAATGCAGCACGTATAGCGGTTTTTCCATCTTCTTCTACCTTTTTATCAATTTTAACTATTGCATGTAACCAAGAAGAACCTCCAGGATTGACATTCACGTCTATGCATTGAACTCCGGCTTCATTCACTGACTTAAAGATAGTTGGTTCTCTGGGCATTCCCATCAAAACTTTATGTTCTAGAGCTCCTGGTAGAAGTGCTTGCCATATAGGATTCTTTCGATGGGTAATTTTACGCACTTCAAAAACAGGTTCTTCTCTGACTATGTCATAAGTCTCTGTAAGATCAATGAAAGGTCCTTCAGCTGCTCGTTCTTTCATAAAAACTTTTCCTTCTAGTACTACTTCACAATCGGCAGGGATTAATAGATCAAGTGTTTTAGCTTTTGTTACTTTCGTTGGAGCTAGTGCATTAGCTATTTCAAGTTCATTGATACCTGTTTTTACTGAAGTTGCAGCTGCTACGAGTACATTTGGAGTGTTACCAACGCAGTAAGCAGCTTCAACTTCTCCTGCTCTTTCTAGGAATTTATAAAAATCTCGTCCTTTTATTATTCGTGTACTCATTTTATTTGCAGTGTATTCCATTGCCCTATGAAAATCAAGATTTTGGCCAAATTCAGGATCTTTGGTCACTACTACAGCAGAAGAGATATAACGTCCCCCATCATTCTTATTATGTTTTAAAATAGGTAATTTCCCAAGATCTACTGTACCCATAATGACTTCTTGACAAGGAGGGCTTTTAATTTCTTCAGGTGGGCTCCGTTTATCAATTGCTTCTGTCAGCTTAGGAATAAGTTGTGCAGGAGTTATTTTAAAATAATTAGCAATGCTAATTTTTGTTGAAAAAATATTCCCTGCGACACGAAAATCTGGAAATCCTTTCACTTTCTCAAAGAGAAGAGGAGTGGGTTCAGCTGCCTTCAGAACTGCTGCTGCTTCTACATCAATACTAATTTCTTTTTTAATTTTGGTAATTGAACCAGTTGATTCAAGTTTATTCATGTATTCACGAAAATTCAAAAAAATCACCTATACTCCGATTTTTGTTTTCCATGCAGAATAACCTACATTCGTCAAAGCGTTGAAAACTTTATCTTGAAGTTCTTTTCCTGGGGTTAGAGCATTAATATTTCCTCCTCGCCCAGTCCCTGTAACTTTTGCCCCAAAAGCACCCGCATCGCGAGCAATTTTTACCATTTTATCTAAAACCTCATTTGATACAGTTAATTGTTGAAGGAGCTTATGGTTTTCATTCATTAACTTCCCAACAGTTTTAAGATCCATCTCCTCTAATGCTTTTCGAGCCTCAACAATTAATTTCTTATATTCGGTGATAATCCCATTAAACCATTCAGGGTTTTCCTCTTTTTTCTTACGAACATCAGCTACCACCACACTGGTGTTTGCAGTCATTCCAGAACTGGCTATTACCATTTCCACAGGTTTAGCTAGTATAATTGTTTCCATTGTGTTGGATTCGCCTTCTAAATTCTTAACAAAATAGACCAATCCTCCAAAGGTAGAAGCTGTGTTATCAATTCCACTAGGTGTTCCATGGTAACCTTTTTCACCCTCATATGCTGCTTCATTAATCTTAGGATTTTCCCATCCCATTTTAAGTTCATCATTAATTGCTCGAGCTAAAGCTACACAACTAGCTGCAGAAGCCCCAACACCACTTGCACAAACTAAGTCTCCTCCAAGAGTAATGTTTACATGGTTTTTTTCTATATCCAACCCCATATAATCAAATACATTTTTGATAGAGACTTTTTGTTCATTATATTTTTTTTCTTTATAGCCTGGTACCTCTGGCCTATTATCGGATAATTCATAACCGCTACCTCTTGTTATTTTGATTTCTGCCAAAGTAGAATCGCCTATTGCCGAAGCCATAGCTGGTAGACCATAAACTACAAAATGTTCCCCGAATAGAATAGTTTTTCCAAATCCAGATCCTTTTCCCATTACTATTTTCTCCAAAATATTTTCCATTCAGTATAATGGATTTATTAATACTTTTAACTTCTTTTTACTTTGAAGTCTATAAATCTTCTACTGGAAGACAAAGATCTCTGATTTCCTGATTCGCTAGCTAATCAGGTCTGATTTAGAAATAAAGCCCATTAAAATAATACAATATTAAATTAAAGTGATTTAAACAATAATAAAATTGATTAAAGCTAAATAAAGTTAAAATTTTTCCCAAATTCATTAATTTAAAACTAATTTATGATATTTCATACACTACAAGAAATTCTGACAATATTATATGAATAATAAAAAGAATATTGGAATTGATAAAATATGAAAACACTAAATGATATGTCTCTTGAGAATAAAGTTTGTTTAACTAGGGTGGACTTTAATAGTCCTCTCGATGATAAGAAGGAGTTACTAGATATAACTAGAATTAAAGCACACGCTGTAACTATTAAGTATATTGCAGATCATAAGGGGAAAGTTGTCATTATAGCACATCAAGGCAGATTAGGAAGTTCAGATTTTTGTACAATGAAACCTCATGCAAAAGCTCTCCAAGAGATACTTGGTTCTAAGTATTCAGTTAATTATATAGATAAAACACATGGATCTGAGGTAGAAGAACGTATTTTAAGGATGAAAGCAGGAGAGATTCTTATTCTAGAAAACGTCCGTACTTTAAAGAGTGAAACCGAGGATAAATCTCCAGAAGAACATTCTAAAAGTGAATATGTTAAAAGCTTAGCTAAAGTAGGAGACATATTCATAAATGATGCTTTTTCAGCAGCTCACCGTTCTCACGCAAGTCTAGTAGGATTCACTCCTCTTATGCCTTCTGTTGCAGGACACATCATGGCGGATGAAGTTAAAAACCTCCAGAGAGTAATTGATAATCCGAAAAAGCCGTGCGTCTTCATCTTAGGAGGTATAAAACCTGAAGATAGTTTTAAAGTTGCAAAATATGTTTTAAAAAATGATATTGCGACTTCTGTGCTTACCGGTGGTACTATTTCCCAAATTGTGATGATAGCCAAAGGGTTTGACTTGGGTAAACCTTCGATGGATTTTTTAATGAAAAAAGATTTGTTAAAATTTGTCGAGCCAGCAAAAGAATTGATTCGACAATACAAAAACAGATTGATAGCAAATTCCGACTTTGCTGTAAATGAGAATGGTCGAAGGGTGTATTCTATTAAGGAGTTACCATTAAAATCTCCTATCCTTGATATTGGTAATGAAACTATTCAAGATTTCTCTAAAATTATTGAGAATTCAGCTACATGTGTACTAAATGGTCCAATGGGAAAATTCGAGGAAAAAGGATTTGAAATCGGAACAATAGAGATATTCAAAGCGATGGAAAGATCTAAAGGATTTTCTCTTGCTGGTGGAGGACATAGTGTATCAGTAATTGAGAAAAATAATATTGAATTATCTTATGTGAGTACAGCTGGAGGTGCAATGATAAGTTTTCTCATGGGAGAACCATTACCAGCAATTTTAGCCTTATCGAACTAGTTAAAAAGTAATTTCCAAGAATTTTATAATATTGAATATAGAACTTAATGACAAAGAAATAAAAACAACTAATGAATTATTCACATAGAGTTACCAATACTATGGTGAAATTAATATGGCTGATCCAAAAGAGATTGAACAACTTCGTGAAGATTTAGAGCTTGTAACGAAAACCGCTAAGGTTCTTGCAACAAAACTAGAAAAGATAGCTCAGAATATTGATCAAATTTTCTCCACTTTAGATACTTTATCAACTCTTTCAAGTACTCAAACATCTATACCACCTCCAAAAGCCACAAAACCATCACCAACATCACAACCTACACCTCGTCCAAAACCACAACCATCCGCTA
This sequence comes from Candidatus Hodarchaeum mangrovi, assembly GCA_016839515.1. Lineage (GTDB taxonomy): Archaea > Asgardarchaeota > Heimdallarchaeia > Hodarchaeales > Hodarchaeaceae > Hodarchaeum > Hodarchaeum mangrovi. The sequence goes on along the minus strand of JAEOUE010000084.1, from coordinate 1,447 downwards.
CCGTTGATTTTCAAGCAGGAACTGATTCAAAAGCAACACGTTTACTTGATGATTTTTTATCAAAGTTACAAGTCCTTAATACAGGATCAGATATTTCAGAAGCCCTTTCTGGACTGAGAGATCAAGTCATGCAAGCTTCTTCAAAGGGTTTTCATCCAGCTTTTCATGAAATGGGGCGATATGCTAATCAGTTAAAAAATCAAGATATAATTCCTCCTGAAGAGAAAGAAGCTCTCATTGAAAAGGTTTATGATTGGAAAACACGACTAGTTGACTAAAATTCTTTCTAAAATCAGAAAATGGATTTTTTTCAGCCAGATCTAATATGTGATCCACATTTATTACAAAAGATTGCGTTTTGAGGGATTGAAGTCCCACAAGAAGGACATTTTTGGCGTGAAAGAAAACTTTTACCTTGATTGAAGAATTTTTCTTTCTCTTGATCATTGCTTGATCTAAAAGCAGAATCACTAAACGGTGAAAATTTGGATAAAGGGGATTCTTTTGTTGTATCGATAGGAGGAGATCGAAAAATTGAATCCATTGAGGAAGTAGTTGAAGTTGTCTGATTTTCTATCCTTCTTGTAAGTTCATCAATACGAGTAGTTATTTGAGACATGAAAGGCATAAAAGGACAGTTATTTAAAATATTTCCACTGTTTTCATTCTGCGTAAGAGTCTGTTCTGGAGAAAAGGACTTGAATCCGATTTTTAATCCATCAGGATTTTCAGTAATAGCTATCCCTTGTTCTAATAGTCCACGAATGATTTCCTTTGCAGAATAAGCCCGACCTCGTATAATTATCTGTCCAGAAATATGGTCGAAACTACTATTCATGCGTACAATGAACCCCTGTAAAATATTGCTCTTTTCACTTCCACTTTGGGTATTACCCGAAAGTAAGAATCTACACTTAAAGGATAATCCCCTAGAATTATAAGAAACGTAATACGTAGATGTTATTTCTATAGGATAACTAAGAAGCTACTGTCTAATTAATTAGAGTATATTTCTATCTATTCTTAATACTCAATGCAATCTTTTTAATACGATTCATTTTTAGGAGATCTTATAAAGCTGTAATGTAGGGTATGTTCTAGTGTGTATCTAGTAAAGTTATCATTTTGAGGTGAAAAAATGCCAGCTGCATTTGTATTAGTCAATGCTGAAATTGGAAGCGAGGACGAAGTCCTTGAAGACTTGAAGAGCACTAAAGGTGTTGTTGGTGCTTGGATAGTTTATGGTGTTTACGACATTGTAGCAAAAATTGAAGCAGATACAATGGATGAACTTAAGGAAATCATTACTACCAATATCCGCGGACTAGAAAATGTCCGTTCAACCTTAACCATGATTGTTGTTGAAGGAGCAACCGAATAACCTCGTTTTTGGCTGGGATAACCGAAATAACAGATGATTATTGGCTCTCAGTCTTTAGTCTCCTTT
>JAEOUE010000083.1 GCA_016839515.1 Candidatus Hodarchaeum mangrovi | reverse complement strand
TCCAGATTTCTCCCATATTCGGTAAAAGGATATTCATCATACATCGAATAGTTGTAGTTTTACCTGCTCCATTGGGGCCAAGAAAGCCAAAGATTTCTCCACTGTAAATCTCAAGGCTTAAATTTTCTATTCCACGTTGTTTGCCATAATATTTGGTCAGATTTTGGATTTTTATTTTACTAGTCATTTTTTTTCACAGTTCTGCAATTTGCACAATTCATGCAACTAATTTTACAATCTGTTCGAGAATTGAATATTAAAGTTTATAAATTTTCCTAATTTGGAAAAATTATAAAATATCGAAAATTATATTAAACTCTTTAATATGCTTTATTCCTTGATTCCAGTGACAGAAGATCAATTAAAATCAGCTGAGAAAAAGCTACAAGACTTCAAAATGAATATTATCCAACTATTTGAGGATATTTGGGCTCTTAGAGGAAATAATCCTATTGCGGGACGTCTTTATGCAATAATTTTATTATCTACACAACCTCTAACGCAACGAGAGTTGGTTGAATTATCTGGTTATTCCCGTGGGCAAGTCTCAAAAACATTAAAAGACCTTGAAAACGCTCTTCTTATAGCGAAAAACCGTCAAAGAGGCTCTAGAGAGAAACTATACTCTCATGGTTCAGAATCATTTATGAAAACATTTTCTGAGAGGATGAGACTAGCCTCTGAAATATTACGTAGAAAAATTAAACAACTAGAAGAGGGGGAAAAAGCATGGATGGAGTTACCTAAAGAGATTCAGAATTCACCCGAGGCTAAACGGATACTAGAAGTTGGTGAGACTTTTTATAATTACTATGATTTCTATCTTAGCTCCATGGATGAAGTTATTGAAAAAATCGAGAAACGTATCAAGTTTTTAGATAATACGCTTAAAAAGGAATCCATCTAATCTAATTTTATTAAGTAATGAGATTATTATTTTACAATGAAATCTCTAAATAAATCCAAATTTCTTTATTAGGAGATGAAAATGATTCAAAAAACATTTAGAATAATTATTCATGATCAGATATCGAGGAAGAGATTATAAGGTGTGGTGAGAAGAGGAAATCTATAATTCTAATATTATCAAATTTTTACAGGTGAAAGGTATTGAGCGAAGGAAGATTCGATAATCAACCTTATAATAAGAGTATTTTTATGACAACTCATAATTCATATCGATGGTCATTAATAGAACAACTAGAGTACGGGATTCGAGGCTTTGAACTAGATATTCATGATACATGGACGATTTTTGAAAGAATAAAAAGATTTTTTACACTTCTGAAGATTATTCCAGGGAAAGGAAACTTTAAGGTTGGCCATTGGGCCCCAGGACATGAAGTAAATCATAATGCTCCAAGAAATCCACAAAGTAATAACCTTGAGGACTGGCTTAAGATAATAAGTGATTGGTCAATACAAAAGCCAACTCATGCTCCCATAACTGTTTTTTTAGACATTAAAAAAGATCTACAGGATAGAAATAATCGTCCACACCAAAATTTTGGTCTTATTCGCTTTAATGAACAACTTTCCACTGCATTTAATATGAAGTATAAGATTGGTCACAGAAAGAAGCTTTATACCAAAAAAGAATATCTAGAACATTTTGGGGCATCAGGGACTCAATGGCCTACAATTAGAGAATTAAGAGGAAGAATAATCCTTGTGCTGATGAGTTTTCATGTTTTTCCGAACATAATTGAAGATCTTGTGCCAATTGTGGAAGATTATGGGATTTCTCTGATGCATACACGTCAAACCTATCAAACTGGAGAGATTGAAGGAAAAAGTATTGACCCAATCTGTTTTGTAGCATTTAATCCTGATGATCGTAAAAAGGAGGGGTTTTATCCTTCTCTAGAAAGAGAATCACTATTTGTAACAGGCTATAATCCAGAAGAATTTCAAGCATTCTGGAATAAAGGTAAAATAATAAGAACGGATTGCAATCCTAAATCAGAGTGGCCTTCCTTTCCTCCTCATGTTAATTTTCCTGCAACAAATAATTGGAATGACCCTAATTACAAAAATGTTACAAAAGATTGGACTATATGAAAACTAATAGCTTTGATGTTAATAAAATCCCCAGAAAATGAAATGCCTTATTATTGATTCTTACCTTTATAAGCATCTGAATCTTTCATTAAGAGGCTCACAATGGCTGCTATTCCAAAAACACCAGCAAAGAGAATCATATCTGGCACTATTAGAAATATTATTCCCCCTATCTGGCCAAACATCATTAAAACTCCATTAGAACTCTCTTCTGGTATAGGATGCGTTATTTCAGCTGCATAAGTTAACCCAACGGGTAATGCAGGCACCAAAATAAACCCAAACAGAAAAGCTAATAATATTGTTAAGATGAAATCACTGGCTCCAGTAACCCCCAATAGGAAAGCTAAGGGTGTACTTACAATTAAACCGACATTCAAAAAGATTTTTCGTTTACCTATTTTATCAGAGAGTGAAGAAAGGATAACTGCACCAAAAATACCGCCAAATATAATCAATCCTCCAATTATCCCAGTATCTGGGGAAAAACGACTGAAAATATCATCTATGGCACTTAGCAACGCGTTAAATATCCCTAATCCAGCAAAAAGTAGAAAGACGAGGAAGTTAAAATCTCTGTTTTTAAATAAAGTTCTAATTCCTTTAGTCTGCAATATTTTTTCTCGAAAATACGGATTGGGTGGTTGTGAGGGTTTGTCTTTTACAAATAACAGATAGAGGATCATTGAAATCAAAGATAATAATCCATAGACAAGTAAAACAAATTCTATACCATTAACTTCATAAAGGGGATATGTAGCTATCATTACAATGATTATTCCAATAAATAATGCCATAGTACCTAAACCAGTTGCGGTAGCCTTCTCTTCCTCTGGGAACCAATTGACAGCAACTTTTGTAAATGAATTTAAAATAAATGGTTGACCAATAGCTACCATTATCTGACAAAATAAAAGAAAGAGAAAATTAGGACCTGTAAATGCTCTCAAGAAGCCAAAAATACCTGTGAGTATAACGCCTATTCCAGTTCCCCATTTCAAACCATATTTTTCAATTAACCAACAAGCAGGAAAATTCACTGGAATATAGATGATCATAAAACTAGCTGCTAGCAACAATATGGTATCGCTACTTACATTATAATAACCTGTTACTTCATTCATTATTGGTGCGAAGGTAATCCAGATAATTTGGGTTAAAATCGCAACAAACATAAAAAGTAACAACACAATCCACCTGTAAGGAAAAATTACAAACGAAACATGTTCAGTTTTCTCCATAATTAAACCTTCTATTATATTTTTGAATCTCGTTGAGAATCAATCTGTTTTATTATTTGATATCTTGGAATTGAATTTCAATGGTGTTAAAATAGGAATTAATAGGGAAAATTAATGTCTAGAATGATCTCTGCTCCAATTTTTAAGGATTCTTACTAGATTATCAGTCCTACTAATTCAGAAGTATCAATTTGATTTTCTAAAGATTACTAATTTAATACAATATAACTCTTGATCATAAAATCTGAATTATAAAAATGAAATGAATAATTGAGCAATTATGATAGCAAGCTGTAAAGTATCAATCATTTCCCTATTTACCAACCTGTATCTTGAAGAGCATTGTTGTTTTATTCAATCTAATTTACATTTGAATACGGATCTTCTTTTTCATTCTCACCTTTAGCTGTCAAATATATTAGACCTAGAATATATATACTACCAAAAATTGCCAATCCATAAGGATTTTTTGTTGGACGATTAATAAAAGATGCATAAAAAGCTTTAATCTTGTATGATATAGAATTTCTTAAAATAGTCTTAAAAATAGATTTAATACGAGGGAATAATCCTGCAAAGTGTCGAAGTTACCTTGATCAATTCTGTTGGATTACATGCTCGTCCCGCAGCATTTTTCGTAAAAACAGCACAAGAATACACTTCAGACATAATAATTGAATGTAATAACAAATCAGCTGATGGTAAAAGTCTTCTTGATATTTTAACATTAGGTGCAGTGAAAGGTACAACCATTAAAATAATTACTAATGGAATAGATGAGGATGAGTCAATTAAAAAACTGGTGGCAATTATTGAGGCTGGTTTAGGAGAAGAAGGGTAAAATTTTGGAGCAATTTATAGGCAAAAGTCTAAGTAAAAAAAGTGTAATTGGACCATGCTTTATCTATACAAAAAAAGAAATAAGAATTAACGATGAAAAAATACCTTCAGAGGAGGTAGAACAGGAATTATTGAAGCTTCAGTCTACCTTAGACAATGCAGAAACTCATTATAGAAGATTCACGAAAGATTTTGTTGAGGAAGAAACCTCTGAAATTTGTGAAATCTTTAATGCATTAAAAATGGTACTTAAAGATCCAAAATTTATTTCAAAAGCAACCTCTGAAATCCAGGATAACCATCATACCACTGAGTACGCTGTCGAAACTGTCTTAGAAGAATATGCTCGTATGATTGAAGGTATTTCAGATCCTTATCTTCAACAAAGGGCCTCCGATATTCGAGACATTAAAATTTTTTTGCTCGAACTGCTCAGTGGAGAATTTTCTTCTCAGAGAATACCCAAAAGACCTTCAATTGTAATTGCAAATGATCTATTTGTCACTGATCTAGCTCGAATTGGAAGGAAAAATATTCTAGGGATTGTACTTGAAAATGGTACGTTTACATCACATCTTTCGATTGTTGTTAAATCAATGGGAATTCCGTTGTTAATTGAATGTAATGCAATTCTCTCACAGATTCAAACAGATACTCTATCAATAATTGATGGAGAGGAAGGGAAATTGATAATAGATCCGACTCAAGAGATCATTGATCATATTAAAGAGATAATTACCAGAAATCTTGAGATGGAAGAATATTTAAAACAAATTTCGGGGGATGAGGCTATTACTAAAGATGGGAGAAGAATAATTGTAGCAGGAAATGCTGCAAACTTAGATGAAGTTGAAAACACTATTAAAAATGGTGGAGAAGGAATTGGTTTATTCCGTACCGAACTTTTATATACAGAACTACCTTCTTTACCGACGCAAGAGGCACTTATTAGAATTTTCCAAAAAGTTTCTCAAAAATGTCAGCCTTATGATGTAATTATTAGAACTTTAGATTTAGGTTCTGATAAATCTATTCCTAGTCTACCTTTGGAAAAAGAACCAAATCCAGCACTTGGAGTGAGAGGAATCCGTTTAACTAATGATCATCCTGAATTGATGGAAACAATGATCCGAGCATTCATTTTAGCGAATGAAGAGAAAAATCTAAAAATAATGGTTCCAATGATCTCTCTAATTGAAGAGATTCAGGCAATAAATCTTATCGTTATGAAAATAAAAGAAGAGTTGAATTACAAAGATGAATTATCAATAGGCATTATGATAGAGACTCCTAGTGCTGCAGTCCTTTCTGATAAATTCATCCGTTATGTTGATTTTTTTAGTATTGGTACTAATGATCTAACCCAGTATGTAATGGCTGCAGATAGAATTAATCCGAATGTTAGCATATTTCATAGTCATTTTCAACCTTCAGTCTTACGTTTAATCCGAGAAGTGGTCATCAATGCTCATAAAGAAAAGAAATGGGTTGGTATCTGCGGAGAAATGGCAAGTAATTTTACTTCAATTCCTATTCTTATCGGTTTAGGCATTGACGAATTGAGTTTAAATCCTGAGGATATCCCAAAGGTTAAATTCGTTGTTAAACAATTGAGCTATCAAGAATTACAGGGATGGGTTGAAAATCTCCTAACATTAGAAAATCCATTTGATATTCAAGAGCAGGCACGAAAGAAATTAGATGAATATATTGAACCATCAAAACGATGCTTCTTCTAATCCTCAAGTACGATCATCTAAATAGATCATTTTATTCTTTTGATGATTATCAATGTGATTTTTTTTCCTTTTTTCATAATAATATTTCGCTAATGTGTCCCAATGTTCAACTCATTTTTAATCAGCTCTTTACTCAGAAATAGGAAAGATTTTACATAGATTTGTAAACTTATTGTAATACTTCAATTTTCATTATAACTGAAAATATTAACTGGAAGTTGTTATCACTGAAAAAAAAACATTCTTTTTCAGATTCTAAGAGAGATAAACTTAAAAATGCCCATGAGAAGATCATGGTCGTCAAATTCTTGACTAGTCTTTTTGAAGAGTATAATAATCTAGAAACTATGGCTTCTATTCTAAATAATTATATTATAGGTAAGTTTCAAGATACACTTGATAAGAGACAAGTGTTAAAGGGGATTTTTTCGGTTGCAGACCTTTCACGATATATAAATAGAAAAGCTCTTCCTACTGATGAAAGAAAAAACTTTCTATTGTCTTTTATACTGGATAAAATAGTACCTGCAAATTTAATTGTAAAAGGAATACTGGGGATGCGAATCCAAGATGTATATTTTGTAGACACAAGTGCTCTACTTTCTGATTTGGACTTATTGAAAAAAATTGCTTTCATTGTTGCTCGAACAGAATTATTTGACAAGAAGTTTGATAAAATCGTGGCAGGAAGTACTGATGGGACACCCTTCGCTTTGATTCTCGCTCAAGAATTTGAGATACCATTGGTCTATATAAAGCATGATCCGCCCTTGGGAATCGAAGAGTATCTTTCTAAATCTATTCAGCTTTATGAACAGAATAGACAACAAACGATATATCTTCAAAGAGCGAAAATTAATCCTAAAGATCGTGTACTTATTATTGATGATATTATTCGTACTGGAAAAACGGTTCAAACCTTATTAGATATGGTTGAAGAATGTAAAGCGGAAGTATCGGCAATTATCTCAATAATAGGAATCTCTAAAGATTATAAGGTTCAATCTAGTTCAGCAAAAAGTACTCCTGAAATAATCACATTGTACAATATAGCTTAATTGTTAGATTTAAAATATTTAATACAGCTGAAGCTTCAGTCATCAATCTCTAATTGTAGACTTTTTTTACTTAGGTTCATCTTTTTCTTATTTATAAAATCTCGTATTTTATCAGGAGACCATTGCATGATAGTTGCCTTGGGAGAAGCAAAGGAGGCTAGAGAACCCACTTCTTTAGCAAAAATTTTAACTTCATATGCTATTACACCATCTGTCTTTTTCGTCAATCCTTTGATTTTTTTCCCTGCTTCAAAAAGGACTTCTTCAGAGGGATTTTCTAAAATATGCTGTATATAGGCTTCTAACTTCAATTAGATTCACCACTTTTTTCTTCAGATATTTTTTTTACTAATTTTGCTCTACTAGTTCGATAATTTTTCTCATTTTTAGCAAAAAATCGTAATTTCTTTAAAAATTCGTCAATTACTTTATCTGTATTTGCAAGAGCTTGATAAAAATCATTTTTATCATTGGTAGAAAACACAACAGAGCAAAAAGCTTCATTAGTTTCTCTCGAACCTTCGAAACTGAGAATAAAAGGTTTTTTTTCATGCTCGATTACAATACGAAAGCCAATTGGTTCAATAAACATTTTTAATCGTGATTTTGCTCTTGGATTGTATATCGCATCCATAATTTCAGTAATGTCGAGTTTACTTGAAAGCACATATGAAGATTCAAAATTGATTTGGTAGGGATTGTTTTGTTCTAAATACGGGTGGACAACTTTACGTAATTGTGATAGGTCTGATTTTAGCTTAAAAAAATCCTCTACCTGAATTTCGAGCTTATCAGTCCCCAGAAGACATTTTAATGATGAAGAAATTGCCATTGTGGGCATATTAGGTATAGAGGGGGAGATTCGAAACCCTTCTGTCTGCAATGAGTTTCCTAAATTCTTAATGTTAATATTTCCCTTTTTTACACTAATATCTATTCTAACACCCTTGGATTTCAGTTTCATAGTCGCCATACTAACCACTGGGAGATATAATATTTAGAATATTTAATTTATTCCTGATTCATCCAATCTAGTTTACATTGTGAATGTATTAAAATATCCAAGCAATAGTTTTATATTTCACTAAATTCCATTGTGAGAACAAGTAATCTCTTGAAAGAATAAGCAAAATGAGTTGAATATCTTTTTAAGATGAAATTTACAGAAGAAACAGCAAAAATTTGTTTAATAATCATTCTATTCTTTATTAGGAGATAGGTAATGAATAATAACGAGGTTTCCATCACAATTAAACTTGGTCAGGCGAAAGAAATTATTCCGATCATTGAAAACGGATTTCCCAAACTAGATGTTTACACACTTGATTTATCGGTTAAACAGGATGTTGATATTACAGGAAGACTACTGACAATTAAGGATGATTTATTGAATTATGGATCATCATATTTTCTTAGATATAAAACTGGTTTTATAGCAAAAAAAGCAGTTCCACTCTTGTTTGCAGATGAAAATCTCAAATATATTGGTAGAATAATTCTTGTCTCCCCAAAGAATGTCAGCTATGGCAACCAACATTTATTGATTACTAAAAGGCGATTAATTGTTATTGATTCTCAATATGCTCTAAGTTTCTGGTACAATATTGATATGATTCGATTTCTTAATTTTGTTGAAGTAAATTACGAAATTCAAGATTATCAGTTACTAAATGCATTTATTTCTTTAAAAATGCATTTTTTAAAAAGTAAATGGGGATTCGGAGATCAAATTACCCTTGGTTGGAAACAGGAAGGAATTAGGACAATTGATAACAAAAAAAATTTGATCAATCCCTTCCGTATCCGAGGAAGCATTCTTGGTAAAGGGAGTTATAGAAGATCATCGCAAGAACTCTGTGAAACTATACTCACAAGTGTTGAAAATGGTTCACAAACAGATTTTGTTGAAATTCTTGCAATGGAAAGTTATTGTATCGCTTCTACAAAATTGTTTTACCATCCTATTCAAGCTAGTCCAAAATCTGTACCTTTAAAAAGTGGTAGATTGAATTTAGGATACCATAAGTTGAAAAATTGATGAAGAATATTATTTTAATACGAAGGTTTAGAAATGATTGGTCTAATTATTGCATCTCACGGAACATTATCAGAAGGATTAATTAATGCAATGGAATTAATTATTGGAAAACAAGAATTAGTATTTTCCTTGGTTTTAGAAGAGGGAGTAAGTCCTGAAACTCTTCAAGACGAATTTATTAAAGTAATAAAAAAATGTGATAAAGAAGATGGAGTGTTGATTCTTCTTGATCTCTTTGGAGGGACTCCTTCTAATGTTGCGGGGAAAATGGCATATAATAATGATGATCTAGAATTAGTGACAGGAATTAATCTTCCAATGCTACTTGAAGTAACATTACAAAGAAAAGCTAAAAAACTAGCAGAATTAAAAACAATAGCATTAAATTCTGGCCATAAAGGCATTCTAGATGTTAAAAAATGGATAAAGGAGCGTTTATCTGAGTAATGGCGATCGTTCATGTAAGAATTGATGATAGGTTAATCCATGGTCAAGTAGGAATGGCATGGATTAAACGAGTAAAGGCCGATACCGTCTTTGTAGTAAATGATGAAGTTGCAAATAACCCTATGATAGCTGCAATGGTACCAATGGGAGCCCCATCTGGAATAATAGTTAAGACACTCACAATTGAAAATGCTGTAAATGAGCTAAAAAAACCTGAATGGAATGATAACAATATAATGATAATTTGTAAATACCCTGAAGATGCTTTAGGCCTTGTAGAACACGATATTAAATTACCCCAGGTTAATTTAGGGAATATGTCAGGACAGAAAGACGCTTACAAGATTGGAAGAGGAATTTGGGTTTTACCTAACCAAATTTCTACATATGAAAAATTAAACGAATTGGGAATTAAATTAACTGCAAAAATGTTACCAGATGATAAATCATATGAATTAATGAATGAAATCAGCAAAATGAAGAAGTAAAGTTATTTTTAGGTGAATATTTCTATAAGCTTCTTAATAATTTTATAACTGCATCTTCAAATGTTTTATAAGAACCAGGGGTAGTTAAAGTAATATAAGTTTCATAAGAATTTTCATCAAATGCATATTGGGTAGGGATGTAGCTTAACCAATTATTTGAATAGCCAATTACTATAGTTTTAGGGTTTTTTGCTTTAATGTTTAGAGCAATTTCAGAGAAAAGCTCAAAAGGATGGAAAATCAACTTAACATCTCCAATACGAACAGCCTGTAGTGGAACCAAGAATTTTTCCTTTGAAAATGCTAATTTCTCATGTTTACTTAAGGAAGCAAATCTTTTCTGAACACTTGCACCTTCTAAGTTTTCTGTTAACTTTTTTATTACTCCAAGATCTTTTTTTGCTTCCTGAGCATCTTCTAATTCTTTTTTTACCTGCTGGAATATTTGTGTTGCTTCATTTAATAAGGGTAATTTCCTTACAGGTAATTCGATTTCTTCAGCTTTTACGTGGAAGTTAATTTCTTCTTCAAAGGTTGTAATTCTCTCGGCGGTTTTTACAATTTCAGCACCTAAGATATGACCCATACGGTCTACTTCGGCAAAACTGCTACTTTTTCTTGTGAAACGGGTTGATACGTCTCCTGCAGCACCTGTTGTATAAATAAATTTCGTATGGTAACCCAAAAGATCTTTTACAGTTTTTCTTGTCGAACCTACTAAATCTCCACTTATTAAACAATTTTCAGGTGGTGCAATTGTGGGATGAGTACCAAAATTAGCTAAAATAACTGGAGGATTTCCAATAGTCGATTCAAAGCGGAGTACGGGTACACTATTATCTACTGGTCCATCTAATGGTCGATTGCGATTTCTTCCTATATCCTCTGCATGACCTTCCATATAACCAATCTTTACAGGATTCATTTGTTGAGAAGCAATCTCAGATGCGGCTGAAACTATTTTAACTAATCCCTTCCTTCTTTCTTTTGTCAATCTTCGCATTTCTTGGACATCCCAATCCTCAGGAAGTAAGAAAGGGTAATCATCATCAGATGGCTCTGGAACAGTCACTGATGTACTGTGTGTATGATTAACATGTATTGTGATATTCTTAAATGGAATTTTTGTTCGTTTCTCTATTTCCTGCTTCATTTCTTCAACTAATTTACTATCTAAAATTAGTTCGTCTAAAACAACTAGAGAGTAGGTTAATTCATTGCTTGATATGATGAGAATATTTCCAAAAACTGGATCATGCATTCCTTTAATGAATTTATTATAACGCCAATACCCTCCCATAGGTTGACCTATTTTGGGATTTATTTCAAATTCATGCGTTCCGATCTCAATCATTTTAATTACCATCTTAAATTTTCTTTCTGGAAGGATTAGGAGTAATTTTATACCCTTTTTGTGAATTGGGATCCTTTAGTACTAAAACACCAAATCCTTCTTTCCGTATGATTTCATAATCATGTGATCCTGCCGCAGCTTCAACAGTTAAAAAGATTAAAGGTATTTTTCCAACATTTACAACCCTATGGCCATAACCAGCAGGGATGTAAGGGAGGGAATTTCTTGTAAAATATAGTGCTTGTGCTTTTCTTGTGTCTTGGTCTTCCAAAATTAATATCCCTTCTCCCTCAAGGCCCATATAGAATTCACCATCATTTTTCCCGTGAAAATGTCCTCGTGTCATATAAAACTCTTCCCCGATCGTTCCAGGGTAAATAATTGTTATACCAAAACTAAATTCTCCAGGAATTTCAGGTTGGACTTTGTCATGATATGTATACACTAAGGGATCTTTTCCACTATCTAATATCATTTTTACCTCTTGTTGATTGTAAAAAAAATCTGAAATATCACTTAACTTTTTATCATTCTTAACTGAATAAGAACTCAGCATTTTTGATTTTTCATCATATTGAATTACAAATGGGTCTATTTTTTGTCTTTTAGTCAATATTTATCCACCTTTCTTCTTTGGCAGAACGATAAGAAGCTTCAATTATTTTCAAAGCTTCTAATCCATCTTTAAAACTCGGGTATGAGGGATTTTTTGTCTCTAATTGAGTTATAAAGCTAGCCAATGCATTTACATGTCCAAAACCAATTCTCCCATAGCTATCATCGTATGGGTAAGGTAAGTATTCTGCTCGCCAATTGTTTTCTCCATCTTCTTGGTGATGCAGATACAATTCATGTGTTCGTTCACTATTCCACATTAGTGCACCTAATGAACCATGAATTTCAATTCTCACGGTATTTGGATGTCCTGTACTTGTTTTACTAGCTTCCAAGATTCCTAAATAACCTTTCTTAAATTTTAAAATTGAAATAGCAGCATCTTCAGTTCTTATTTCCTTTTGGATTATTGATCCCTTTGATTCAGGCCTCGAATGAATCCATCGATCATTGGAAGAGACAACTCTTATGACATCACCGACTAAATATCTCACTAAATCAGCAACATGAACCCCCAAATCAATAAGAGCTCCCCCACCAGAGATCACTGGATCATCTTTCCAGCTAAAAGGTCTTAATGGATTTAAATGACTCTGTTTTGTATAAAGAAATCTACATTGAAAAATTTCACCCAAGTTACCTTCTTCCACCCATTTTTTTGCCCTCATAATCGCAGGTAAATAACGATAATTAAACATCACCATATTTGGGCTCTTCGCTTTTTCCACAGCCTTTACCATTTCAACAGCATCAGGAGTTGTATGGGCAATCGGTTTTTCACATATCTGAGCTTTGCCTTCCTCTGCGGTCATTATTGCAGGCTCTTTATGAACATTGGGAGGCATAACATTGTCAATAAGGTTCGTTTCAGGATCTTGAACAACTTGCTTCCAATCAAAAAAATATTTCTTGTACCCATATTGTTGAGCCATTGCTTTTAATTTGGATTCTGTACGTCCACTTACAGCTAAAAGATTTATTGATTGACTAGGATCTATATTTACATTTATATTTTTTAATCCAAATGTGTGGACTCGCGCCATCCATCCATATCCTAACATACCAATATTTAATTTAGACATATGTTATAACTCCTTTACTATATATTCTTTTGATTTTGCTAATACGAAACGATTTATAATCATTGTGAGTTATTTAACCTTATAGTAGTTATTTATTGTTTCAATTACATAAGATACTTGTTCGTCTGTAAGATCTGGGAATGAGGGAAGTGTAAGAATATTTGGGATGAGTTTTTCAGTAACTGGAAGATTGATTTTAGATTTTTCTAGATAGTCCCAGACTACTTGTTGATGACATGCTTTGGGATACTGAATATCAGTTTTAATTCCTTTTTTAGTTAATTCTTCTCTAAGTCCGTCCCTATCCTGGGTTTGAATTTCGTAATAGTCATATACATGGTAGGAGTATGGTGCTTCTTTAGGACAAATAGTGTGAGTAGAAGAAATTCCATCCATATATTGTTTTGCGATTTCTCTTCTTCTGATATTCCACCCTTCAACATGAGGTAAGGCAACATTAGCAATTCCTGCTCTAATCTCTCCTAGCCGAAAATTATAACCTAATATTCGATGATCATAACCTTGATTTCGTAAGCGTCCATGATCCCTTATCATTTCGACTATTTCAGCAATATCTGTACGGTTTGTAAGAAGAGCACCACCATCTCCACAGACTGTTAAATTTTTCTGAGGGTGAAAACTGAGAGCTGCAGCATCCCCAATACTACCAATGGTTTCTTTTTTATACCGTCCTCCTAAAGCTTGACATGCGTCTTCTAAAACAAAAAGATTATGATCAGCTGCAAGCTCCATTATTGGATCCATATCTACTGCTTGTCCATATATATGAACTGGAATAATTGCTTTAGTTTTTTTTGTAATTGCTTTCTTCACCAAATCAGGTTCAATTGTATAGTATTCTGGGTGAATATCTGCTAAAACTGGTTTTGCATTAACCTGCCAGATAGCTTCTATTGTCGCAATAAATGTTAAGGAAGTTGTTATAACTTCATCTCCAGGTTTGATCTTAGCTGCAATAAGAGCAGCAAATAATGCTTCTGTACCTGAATGTAATGTAACTGCATGTTTAACCTTACAAAATTTTGCTAGATTTTCTTCAAATATTTGAGTTTCTACACCGACTGTGAAGGAACCAGTTTCTTTCCCACGTTCTAGTATTTCTAATACTCTATTTTTTGTTTCATCAGAAACAAAAGGTTGAATAAATGGAACTTTCCATTTCTTATCACTCAATGTATTTTCCTCTTAATCGAAATCGTGATATATCAATAATTACCTTCTAAAAAGGATTTCTTCGCGAAAATTTTAGATTTAATAGGGGAATTTTGAGAATGGTTTATCCAGATTAGTAAGGATTTCTTTCAGATTCAATCATTAACATTCTTAAAACAAAATTATTTTGAGTTATGTTGAGAATTTCTATACAAACTGTAGATGCTCGTTGGTGCCCCAGAATGTTCCCCAATATTTCCTTGGTTTTATTTGATATGGATGGCGTATTAACTGATAGTATAGACCTTTGGTTTGGCGCAGTCACAACTGTTTTTGTTGATTATTTTAATATAAATCCTCCTAGAGAGAAATTCAATAAGTTACTTCATAAAAGTACAAGAGAAATGGTTGAAGGAATTGCTGGTTTGAGTACGCCATCACCAGAACTTGTTCACAAATTGACTAGCATGGTAGACACATGTTTTGAAAAAGAAATGATTCCAAAATTAAAACCAATTGCTAATGCTGAAAAGCTTGTAAAGGAATTATTTACAAGAAATTATAAATTAGGCGTGGTAACAAATGGTTCAGAAATAACTTCGAAAAAAATGATTAAACAGCTTGGATTACTCAATTATTTTGAATATATATTTGGTACTAATGGAGAAAAACCAAAACCAGAACCTGACCTTTTTCTTAAAGCTTTAAAACGATTTGATGTATTAGCAAATGAATGTGTCTATATTGGAGATTCATATACTGATTTATTGGCAAGTGATAAAGCTGGGATCCATTTTATTTATTATCAGAATAGAGAAATCCCTGAAATGGCAAAATATACGGGAGTGAAGGTAAAAAACCTATTAGATATATTATCAATAATTAAATAGATTGAGATTATTTTTTCATTATAAAGTGACTTTTGATAACTTTGTAGGTTTATCTGGATTTAAATTTCTCTTCTTGGAATTGTAACATGCTAGGAGCTGTAATGGAAGAACTAGGGTTAATGGAGAAATTAATGGGTCAACATACTCTCCCAGTGACATTTGATTCTGGGTTATAGTTGTTTCTATATTTTGTTCTTTACTTTGAGTAATAGTAAAAAGGGATCCTTTTAAGTTCCCTAATCGTTCTATTCCAGATTTTATAACCGATAGGTCTTCTTCTCCTGATAAAACTATTATAATTGGAGTTTCCTCTGAAACTAGTTGTAGATGACCATGCATAAACTCTCTAAATCCAAATCCTTCAGCATAGACGTTACCTGTTTCCTTTAATTTCATTGCTCCTTCTAGTGCTGTTGAAAAATTTGATCCTGTGCCTAAAAAGTATACAATATTATAATTAGATATGTAATCTGTAAGTTCCTTCATACTTTTTTCCGAATTGATTAGGATCTTTTCCATTTTATAGGAAACATTTCTTAATTCTTCAGAAAGACTCTCTTGTTGGATGTGGTGTTCATGTCCTAATTTAATTGCCCATTCAAGCAATAGAGCTAATGCAGATGTATATGATTTCGTGGCAGCAATTGCTTTTTCTTCTCCAGCAGGAGTTATAAAAGTTAAATCCCCTAATTCATCAAGAGTAGATCCTAAAACATTTGTAACTGATACTAATTTTAAACCCTGACTTTTTGCGTTTTGGGCTGCTCTTATTACATCACCACTTTCTCCACTTTGGCTAATCGCTATTGCAACACCCAGATTATGGCCTTTTCGTGGATATCGATATATCCATTCAGAAGCATGATCAATTGGGACATATTTACCAATTATATTGGTAAAAGCTATCGATCCTGCAATTCCAGCATGATAGCTTGTCCCACTACCAAAGATACTGAGATTATAATCGTTTTTTTCAAAAAGATTTAAGAAATCAGGGAATAATTTAGATGCATTCTGAAGAGTTTGGTTAATAATATTTGGTTGTTGAAAAATTTCTTTGTACATGTGAGTTTTTGAGACAATATTTGTTATATCATGCTCAATCGCCATACTCAATTCACAAACTGCTATCTGAATTGATAATAAAGAAATTTTATTAATTTATATAAAAGAAAAAAAAGGGAGAGAGATCCCTACAATCAAAAAAAGATTATAGGGGGGGTACTAGTTCAGCTTTCCAATGAATGGTATATCAAATTCTCCGAGTAGTCCACCGCCACCAATTATTCCCACAACACCGAGAACTAAACCGACAACCCAGATAATGGCAAAGACTTTTAGAACAGACCATCCACGCCGCAATAACCAGAATGTAAACAGGACAAACACCAATGATAATAGTGCTGGACCTATAAATGAATCAAGTGTACTCTGCAGGCTGAATAATACTACAGTCTCTCCTTCGAATTCTCCATAGAGCTTCAAAGGAGTTTGAACACTTACAAATATTGCGGTCAAAGCTCCAGCCATACCTAAACCAAATGCGTTCAATATCGTTTTGAATTGTTCAATCTGGCCGCTTTGCAATGCAGTAGCGATTTCTGATCCATAATTGTATCCTTGTATTAAAAGCCAATATTTTGAACCCCAAGCAAGTGGAATCCAGAGTGCCCAAGCAATAATAGGACCAAGGATGTTTCCATCTTTACCAATGCTTGCACCAATTCCAAAGCAGATTGGTACTAGGGTGAACCAATAAGCTGCATCTCCAATGCCTGCTAAAGGACCAATCAATCCAGTTTTTACTGCACGAACTGTATCTTTTGTAGCTCCTTGTTCTTCAAGTGCAACATCTATCCCAAGAATGAGAGGATGAGTATATGGTGTTGTATTATAAAACTCAAGGTGCAGTTTCAACCATTCATTTAATTCTTCGCCTTTATATAATTTCTGTAGAACAGGAATCATGGCAAAACAGTAGCCTAATGCTTCCATTCGTTCATAGTTAAGTGTCCATTGTAGAGGCCAGGTTCTCCAGAATAATTTAAATAGTGGATAAACAGGTTTGTCTGCCATTTTTTAACCTCCTTTAGCTGGAGCACTTGGTTGTGTTCGTGCCCAATAGAAAGCTGCGATCAGACCAGCGATAGCCAATGTACTTGCAACAAGATTGAATGCAGTTCCCCAAAAGACATATGATGCAAATGTAAATCCAATTATAAACCATGGAACTAAATCTCGGCGCCACATCATGCTAATTAATATACCAATACCAAGACATGTCAACAAACCACCAGCTGCGGACAATCCGTTGAATATCCAAGCTGGAAGTCCATTCACGAAGTTTATTATATCGTCAGCAAGAATTAGCCAAACAGCTACAGAAGCTGCTTTAAATGTTCCGAAAACAGGCAATCCTAATGCATTGTATAGTTGGATTCTTCCAGTAGCACCTTTCTCAGCTGCACCATCCGCAAGATGAACCCAAACAGTGTTAATTGTTTGGGTAGCAATGTTGAAGTATGTCCCCAATATTGCAGCAGCTGTTGCGACAGCTAAACCAACCGTCAAATCTCCACCAACTACTCCACCTGCTTCGATAAAAACAGCAGCGCCAACCATTCCAGCTACGCTTTGATCAGGGGGGGCAGAGGCACCAATTTGAACAACTCCAAAGTAGACAACGGTAAGAATTGATCCGATATATACTCCAGCTGCAGGATCACCTAAGGCAATTCCTACAAGAGTAGAGTTAATAAGAGGGCTCCATAATACAAATGGACTGCCGAACCAACCTTCGATGCCTACTATAAAAGCTATTATTAAAATCAAAATTGTTGGAATAAGATCCATATCGTTAACTCCTCTAATATTCTTATTTTTGGTATTATTTCAACTTTTATTTTTCTTCATCATTTTTGAGGTTAGAACTACGAAAATTTAATGAAGAAAACGAGACTGTCTTTGTTCTTTTGTTTTAGCAAAAGAACACAATTCACGCTATATTTTGTTATTAAATGTTTTCTGTTGATAAAAGTTGAAATTTCTTATCTAGAATTAAATATTTACAAATGAAAATTCACTAATAAGAAATTCTCTAATTTTTGTAATTAATATGAAAAAAGGGATATTTTATTCAAATCGACTATTGTAGGACAAGAAGTATAACACTTAATAAAATTAGGATAATTCCATCAAGAATGTAAAAATACCCCTGATGAATCCACTTTTTGTTATATATAAAGTATTTTGCAGTTTCGGGGTTAAAACGAGACATAATTATTGAACTAATTCCCCAAAATAATGATGTTATACCTACAAAAAGAAACCCTATTAATGATTCAGTCCAGATATAGATTACACCACTCGATATTATGCTAAATGTAAACACAATCCCAAAGTGAAGTACTATATCGAATATAGTATTGCTTTGATTATGGGAATCTCTATTTTGGATTTTCATCTGTAAAATGACTCCCTTTTCAAGATGAGAAAAATTTTACCATATCCGAATTTTTAAATTTTTGTTAAAAGCATAATATTCCAATTTTTTCTTAATATTATATAACATCAATACAGATGATGTTGCACATTAATAAAGGAGAATTGTAATATCCCTAATCCTTTTTCAGTTTAAGTAAATCTTGAAATAAAAAATTTAGGTATTTCTCCTTCTCTCTCTTGTGCTAACTTCCATCAGAAAAGATATTAATTCTCATAAAAAAATTATTTTGTTCTAAGAATTAGTAACAAAAAGATTATCTTCATATCACTAAATTTAATTTTAATAAAAGCATTCCAATAAGAAGGTAAATGAAAAATGATTGGAAAGAAAATTAGGTTAAATCGTTTGTTTGATAAATCCTCAAAAAAAATCGTAATAGTTCCTATGGATCATGGAGCATACATGGGGCCAATTAATGGCATTGAAAACATTGAACAGACGATTATAGCTGCTCATGAAGGAGGGGCTGATGCTATTCTTATTAATCCAGGTATTATGCGGTTTATTCCTACTAACCTCCTTGGAGAATTATCAATCATCCTTAGAATAACAAATACTAATGTAAAAAGTGAAATATTCCCATATGAACCTGTAATTTCCTCAGTTTCAAATGTAATTAAATTAGGTATTGATGCCATCGCATTTACGGTAAACATTGGAGGACTGTATGATTTAGAGGGTATTAGTGAATTTGGAAAAGTTAATGAAGAATGTCAAGAATATGGAATCCCCTTACTTGGAGAATTTCTACCAGCAGGAGCAAAAATGGTTGATCCATACAGCTCAGAAAATGTTAAATTTGTTGCTAGAATAGCATCTGAATTAGGGGCTGATTTGATTAAAACAAATTATACAGGTTCTCCTGAAACGTTTCGAGAAGTGACTTCAACGGCACTTGTTCCTGTTGTAATCGCAGGTGGGGAAACAATGGGTACTGATAAGGATGTAATGTTAACAATAGAAGGAGCGATGAAAGGAGGAGGCGCTGGAATATGTATTGGTCGAAATCTTTGGCAAAGGAAGAACCCAAGAAAAATGATAGAAGCTGCCTGTAAAATTGTTCATGAAGGGGCTAGTGTAAACGAAATCATTGATAAGCTTTGAAATTCAAATTATTTCTCCAAGTATTCACATCTAATCTCAAAACTATATCTTTAGTTGATATCCATGAATCATTTATGTTAATTAAAATTTTTACACTTTAGAGGTTCATTTATGTCAGAAGAAAGTCAGCTAAATACCTTAATTTTTGATTTAGACGGAACTCTGATTGATACTAGCCGATTTATCTTTCCAGTATATAGAAAATGTTTCAAAAGACTAAATGATACATGGAATACAAATTTTACTGAGGACGACATACTTTTTGTCGTGAAACAAATTGGGACAAGCAATTCAGAGTTTTCTGAGAATTTAGCATTAGAATTTGGAAGGAAAAATGCTGATATTCTCCTTGATTGTGTAGAACAGGAATTTATTAAGCAAGTTGGAATGGAAGAAGGTGCTTTATTTCCAAATACAGTACAGGTTCTCAGGCAACTTAGGGGAGAAAAATGGAATATGGCTATCTGCACAAATGCTCCAACACATTATCTTGAAAAAATCAGAACAATGTATAACCTCAATGATTATTTTGATGAATTCTATTGGATTGGGTTATACCCTGATAAGTCGAAAGGATGGATGATTCAACAAATCTTAAAATCCTTTAAAACAAGGCAAGCTGTTGTCATTGGGGATCATAGACATGATATTATAGCTGCAAAAGAAAATAACCTTGTTAGTATTGGATGTTTATACGGATTTGCACCAGACGAAGCCAAATTAGCTGATTATACCATTACGGACATTCTTCAACTACCAGATATACTAAAGAAATTAAAAAAAAGAAATTAATTTTTCATTCATTCAATGAAGCTAATAGTTTTAATGATTCGTCAGTTAATTGATCTCCTGCATTTCTAGCTAAAATTGTGGTCCATGATTCATAAATATTTTTATCATAAATTTCACTATCAAGAATGTACCCGATATAATCATTCGCTAGTCCAATAACAAAGGTCTTGTCAAAGGGGGAACTCTTTTTAATCTTTAATTGAAGATTAGTAAACATTTCTCCAGGTATGGACACAATTCCAGTATCATTAACTGAAAATGCTTGAATAAATGTTTTAATTTTACCTCCCATTGACTTCAGAGCGCCTGCTTTAACATATTCCAATTGAAATGTAGATCCAAGGTAGGTGGTGTATGCCCGACGATATGCACCATGAGATGCACCTTCCTGTTTTAGCTTATTAAGCTCTTTAGTTTTCTCTTCAACGATTTTTTTAGCCTCTTCTAAATTTGGTAATTTTTTCAGTGGTAGTTCAATTTCTTTTGAAATTGCTTTTATTGTAACTTCTTCTTTAGTCTCTATCTGAGCAGCAGTTTTTACTATCTCTGACGCAAAAATTCTTCCTATCCTTTCTGCTTCCTTAAATGTCTGTTCGCGTCGACTCCACCTAGTACTAATATCTCCTTCAGCCCCATTTGAGTACATAGCTTGTGTTCCAGGAAATGCCTGTTCGACAAACTTCATTGCATATCCGGGATAATCAGCACTAATTTCCATAGATTTGTAACTAATGACAGTAGGGTGACAGGAATAATTCGCTAATATTGCTTGTGGTGCCATCAGATGAGAATCAGTTCTCATAACTAGAACCTCTGGATCCATCGGGCCCTCAGGATTATTTCGATTCGTACAAATTGCTCCTGATTTTAAATTTCCTGGCTCTGTCCCTATTTTTGACTTTGTAAGTCTATTATTTGCTTCGATAACCGTTCCAGCAATTTGCCAAGCATAAACCTCTCGTAAATGCTGTACAAAAGAGAAATAAGGTTTAAATCGTTCGAGTAAGGGTTCCAAACGTTGATCTTGAATAGTTCCTATTGGACCGCAGTGAGTATGTGTGCAGCCAAGTAAGACATTTCTTCCAAGAATATCTGAATTTGATTCAACTAAATTCTGAATTTTTTGCGATAACTCAAGATCGAAACCTGCAAGATCACAATTGACAATAGCTATTTTACAATCTCCATCTGAAAGCACAAGGGCTTTAGCATACAATGGGTCGTGAATACCAGTATTTCCAACATCTCTTTCTTTTTCAGAATAACCCATCATTGGTAATCCAACTGGTGGAGTTATATCTGCTAAACCTACTCCACTTTTAAATTCTCTCACTGTATTTTCACCTAAATTGTTTTAAAAATGCTAAAATAGTGTCTATCAAATTCAATTTTTAACCAGATGAAATGATTCCTATCCTCATAAAACATTTTTTTTGCAAAATTTATCAAGTAAATTTCCTAAACTATCAAAGGAAGTTTTTTCTGAAAAAGACCTGATTAAATAATTCGAGAATTATATTATTTCTTTTTGGTTCTTAGTAGGGACTTAGAAGATGCAAAAACTAATTGATTTTCGAACAGATACTAATATTTCTCCAAGTATTGAAATGATGGAGGTAGCATTCAAATCTCCTTTAGGAGATGCTGTTTATAACTTAGATCCGAAAACTTTAGAACTGGAAGAATATGCTGCGAAAATTTTGGGGAAGGAGAGCGCAATATTCCTTCCTAGTGGTGTTATGGGAAATCTTGTTGCATTGTTATCTCATACTCAACGTGGAGAAGAAGTAATTTTAGAGGAAAATAGCCATATCTGTACCTCTGAAACAGGTGGTGCAGCAGCAGTAGCTGGGCTTATGTTGAAAACAATCAGAAGTCAGGATGGAGCTCCAAAAGCTCAAGAAATTGAATCAGCAATACGTCCATATGATCAACATTATCCAAAAACGTCTTTAATATGCCTCGAGAATACACATTATCGATATGGAGGTATTGTTGTTCCTATTGAACGATTTAAAGAAATCCGAGAAATATCTGAAAAATATCATCTTCCTATCCACCTAGATGGAGCACGGTTATTCAATGCAGCAGTTTATTCAGACGTGACTGTTAAAGCATTTAGCCAGTATGTTGATTCAGTTATGTTCTCTCTTTCGAAAGGTTTGGGAGCCCCTGTAGGATCAATGTTATGTGGTTCAAGAGATTTTATACTAAAAGCAATCAGGTTTCGAAAAATGTTGGGTGGTGGTATGCGTAAAATTGGTTGGTTATCTGCTTGTGGATTGGTTGCATTAAAAGATCCAAATTTATATTCACGACTTTTAATCGATCATCAAAAGGCAAAACGATTAGCTAAAGAAATTAATGAGATTTCTGGTATTAATGTAGATCTTTTAGCTGTACAAACGAATATGGTTCTCGCATATTTAGGAAAGGAGGTAAATCGATTATCACTCCTAAAGTTTCTGGAGAAAGAAAATATTCTTATTGCTCCTTTAGGAAAAAACGGACTTCGATTCTATATTTCATCTGATATTGAAGACACTGATATTATTTACACAATCGAGAAACTTAAAAAAGGGATTTCAATCTAATGTGACCTTTTTTCTAAGATTTATTTCATTTAATAATGTAGGTAATTCTATAATGTTATTTATGAAATAATCTGCCTCTTTCAATTCATCTTTTGTACCAAATCCATATAGGCATCCTATACTTGCGATGTTATTTTTCCGTGCAGCATCAATATCCACTTTACGGTCTCCAACCATTATGGCTGCCTTCGAGTCCAATTCTTCTAATATTTGCTGAATCATCCATTCTTTGGTTTCATTTTCTTGTTCTGATTTTCCTGACCAATAGATTGAAGTACCCTCTCCTGAAAACCACTTATCAAGGTCGAAAATTTCACGATAAATCTTAATAAAAGGAGTATGCACATTTGTGCAAATAGCTAATTTCCAACCTGCTACTTTTAAATTATCTAACACTTCAACAGATCCAGGGAAAAGGCAGGTTTGTCCTTGATTGACTATCTTTAATAATTTCGTAAAATAACAGTCGAGGAATGTAGAAATTTGTTCATTAGTTAATATTACTGATAATTCTTTTCGAACCTCATGAATAGGTTTACCAAAAAGCCCTAGAAATATTTCCTTGCTAATTTTAAAGGACAATTCTGTCACACAAGTCTCATGAACCTTAAGAACTAATGTTTTAGAATCATGCAATGTTCCATCAAGATCGAAAATTAAAGTATCATAATTGCTATCCACTGGCAATCAATTCACCATATACTAATTTAGTTTATTTATAGACTTCTCAAACCTATATAAGGATTGTTAGGTTCAACATAGAAAACTTTGAATTTTATGAGATGATTTATACTGAGTTCCAGTATCCTGTTGTTGCATTGGCGGCCAACAGCGCGAATATGTCATTGAATCCAGTACAGCAAACCAATTGAGGTCGATAAAACTTTGAGAGGTTAAATCCTTACAACTCAGGTTCTTTTTGCTACCTGAACGAGTCGAGAGAGCATTAATTTCAGAGACTGAAAACCCTTGGCCTTTGTGGGTTAGAATGAATACAGCAGAACCTGATAAGGCAAGCAACTCTACTGTTTTGTCAAGGGAGTTGATAACCTTGTCAATAGAAGCATTAAGGGTTTCGGATGAATCGATAGAGAACGAGATCGCTTCGTGTTGAATCAAATTGTCAATTGTAGTATGTATCATAGTAGTAGGGAACACTTCCTTAATTTATTGTGGCCAAATGATATTATATTAACAGGATTTTTTCTCAATACCTCCTATAGATAACTATATGCACTATTTTATATTTTTAATAGTAAAATAGCAACTTTTATCAATACGTTTTACTCCCAAAATAAGTTAAGACTTGTAAAGTTATCGAAATAAAATGGAGAAAGATTTAGTATGAAAAAGATAGGAATAAAAATGCTGAAAATCCCTTCTTTTTGTCTTCTGCTTCTTTCATACGTAATTATATCAACTACATTACAGATGACACCAATTTCCACTTCAAAATCAATTCAGGAAATTCCAATAACGCATGAAGTGTCATTAGAATTATATACTGATTTATGGGAGTCAGCTTGGGTATGGGTTGATTCTACAGGATGGATTGACAGCCGAGTTGAAGTTCAATCTAGAGATCTTGGATTTGGAGAC
>JAEOUE010000082.1 GCA_016839515.1 Candidatus Hodarchaeum mangrovi | reverse complement strand
CGGAAAGTCCAGAAAATTATCAAAACAATGTTCGGTATTGATTCCGGCAAACCGATGCCTGAAGATATATCCGAAATAAAAGTTAACGATAGAGGAGGAAAGGGAATTTTTATCAGCAAACCCAATCCTGATTTATTGGCACATATCCTTGAAAATTTAGAAATTGATTGTGATTTAATGTTTTCAGGTAATCCTGCTCCTTCAAGCGGTGGAGGGGCCCTTTCCTATGTCCATAAAGTGAAAAATGATTTGAACATATACTTTATTGCGAATTCGACAGATGAGAAAGTCAACACATACATCGAAGTGCGTGGAAAAATCAAACCTGAAATATGGGACCCTTACAATGGGGATATTACGAAGATCTCCGATTTTAAATATATTAAAAAGCAGGATCAAGATTATACAAGGTTCCCGTTAAACCTTAATCCGGTGAAGTCCATATTTATAGTGGGCAATTAATAACTATAAGATTTTCTTTTCATTTATTTTTTAATTTTTTCCAAAGTAGATAATATTAAGTATTAATTTTATTCATCCCAAACCACTCATCTTTGAACAAAGACAGCATTTATAACCTAATTCAATCAGAATGTAATGTAATATAAAAAATTATAACATTTTTTAAATTGTGCTTGATTAATACCAATATAACATTATTATTCTACATATATAAGGAAGTCAAGAATATGAAGAAAATCGAATTTCCAAGAGGATTCCTATGGGGCGCAGCTACATCAAGTTATCAAATTGAGGGTGCTTGGGATTCGGATGGAAAAGGTGAAAGTGTTTGGGATGACATCTGTCACAATACAAAAAGAGTAAAAAATCAAGATACAGGAGATATAGCATGTGATCACTATCATCGATATAAAGAAGATGTTCAAATAATGAAACAATTAGGTTTGAAGGCATATCGATTTTCAGTTTCATGGCCTCGTATTTTTCCATCAGGTCAGGGAAAAATTAATCAAAAAGGAGTCGAATTTTATGATTACCTTGTTAATGAATTACTAGCTAATCAAATTGAACCTGTAATTACACTTTATCATTGGGATTTACCTCTAGCATTGCAAAAGATTGGAGGTTGGGAAAATCGAAAAGTGGTTGATGCTTTTGTAGATTATGCAAAGTTCATGTTTGAGCACTATGGTGACCGTGTGAATAAATGGATTACTTTTAATGAACCAAAAATATTTACAGTGTGGTTTTATTCATTTGGAATTTATGATCAAAGACCAGATGTTAGAAGAGGTTATTTAGCTTCAATGAACGTTAATACTGCCCATGCAAAAGCAATAGAGAGGTACCGTAAGTCTAAGAATTCTGATGGAGAGATCGGGATTACCCTCGCCTTAAACCATGTATATCCAAATACTGATTCTGAGCTGGATCAGAAAGCAGCAAAATATGTTGATGGTTTATTTAATCGGTGGTATATTGATCCAGTAATAAAAGCTGCCTATCCTCAAGATATGTTAGATGTTTTTAGCAAACGGTTTAATCTTTCTCAAATACCTAAGGAAGATTTAAAATTACTTAATGATAATCCTATTGATTTCTTAGGAATAAATAATTATTCTTGCCTAAGGGTTAGTGGAAAGAACACAGTAGATCTAAGCAATATCATAAACATGATTAGCCCTGAGAAAGTAGAAGGGAAAGAGTATTCAGAAACGGGTTGGGAAGTATGTCCTGAAGGATTATACGACTTATTAATAAGAGTTGACAAAGATTACAATCATCCAATAATCTATATTACTGAAAATGGAATGGCGTGTAAGGATGAAAAGATCATCTATAATATAGTACAGGATGAGGATCGAATAAACTACTTAAAACGTTACCTTCAAGCTAGCTATAGAGCAATTGAGAAAGGTGTAAAGTTGAAGGGATATTTTGTTTGGACATTGATGGATAACTTTGAATGGATTGAAGGGTATTCCAAACGTTTTGGAATAATTCGAGTAAATAATAAAACTCAAGAACGAACATGGAAAAAAAGTGCTCAATGGTACCAAGAGGTTATTGCTGGAAATGGTTTTAACATTGATAAATAGTACGTGAAATACAAAAAAAATATAAATTTGTAAGAGATTTTTATATGAAGATAGAATATAGTGTCTCGAATTGGATTTATGGAGAAGAACCCATTGAAAATCAATTT
>JAEOUE010000320.1 GCA_016839515.1 Candidatus Hodarchaeum mangrovi | reverse complement strand
CATAATTTTGAATATATCCTTTCTACGTTCTATCAAAATTATTATACTGACCTTTTAGGTACTTTTAAATGGCTTCAAGATGAGAAGATGATAGAATTAATTACTTGTGCTGCAACACATGGGTTTCTACCTCTTTTAGATCGAGATTCTGGGATTTTTTCTCAAATCCAACTTGCAGTTGATACCCATAAAAAATATTTTAAGAAAGAACCGAAAGGGATCTGGCTTCCAGAATGTGCTTACCGTCCCAAGCAGAAACATGGAGATGAAATGAGGGAGAGTATTGATTACTGGCTTCATAACTCGAGTATAGAATATTTTTTTATTGATTCTCATGGAATTTTAACTGCGGAAATTATTGAGAATAAAAATCGAATCGGGTTAAATACGAATTTTGGATTTAATTTAGAAACTGAGGTTTCAGTTTTTGGAAGGAATATACACACTAGTAGACAAGTATGGGATGCTCAGATAGGTTACCCCGGTGATGAGTATTATCGAGAATTTCATAAAAAAGATTATGAATCTGGATTACAGTATTGGAGAATTACAGATAAAACTTTTGGTGACGATAAAAAAGAATTATACGATATAGAAAAAGCTCGAGATAAGGTCGAGCACCATGCTAATCATTTTGTTTCCTCTCTTTTAACAGAATTGGGATCATTTTCAAGTAAATATAATAATGAGGGAATTATTGTCTCTCCCTATGATTTTGAATTATTTGGTCATTGGTGGATGGAGGGAATTCCATGGCTTAAAAAAGTCTTTGAGCTATTAAATGATGAGCAAAATGTTAAAATGATCACATTTTCAGATTATATTTCCAAAAATAAAGATAAATTTTCTATTATTAAGATGAAGGAAAGCAGCTGGGGAGAAGGTGGTCATTTTCAAGTCTGGAAAAATCCTGAACATGGTTGGATTTGGCCTTACATTAATAGTTCTATCGTAGAATTTGAAAATATACTAAAACTATATCCAAATCCCAACGAATCCCAACAACGTATATTAAAACAAACCGCTAGAGAATTACTACTAATGGAAGGAAGTGATTGGTCATTTCTATTATATACTAAGCAAGCTAAAGATTATGCTAATCAACGTTTTCACCATCATCATCAAAGATTCAATAAATTAATTTGGGCAGCTAAGGATTTAAATGATAATAATAGATTGTCTGTAAGAGAATTAGAAGAAATTGAATCAATAGATTCCTGTTTCCATAAAATAAATATCGATTATTTCCGAGCGAGAAATTAATAATGCTTTGAGAAAGATATCATTCTTTTTTTATAAACTTTTCAAGTCTTCTTTTTAATTCCACCGATTGTCCCGTAGTCATCATGGTAATTGATTCACGAGCTAATACCGATTCAATACTTAAATCTTGATTCTCATTAATAAACGATTTAGCATATCTTAAAGCTAAATGATCTTTTGAGTCTATTATATTTGCAGTCCTTTTTAAGATTCTTGCCAAACTAGGAGTTGGACATACCTGATTTACTAATCCTATGTTAAAAGCTTCTTTTGCTGACAATGCTTTTCCCATTATCATTAATTCTTTAGCTCTTCCTTCTCCAATAATTCGTGGTAATATCTTGGTTGAAGCATTTGAAAAGAACAGCCCTACTCCTAGCTCTGGAAGCATGATACGTGTATCTTCCGCTGCGATTCTATAATCACAAGCAAGAGTATGCTCAAATCCCCCACCAATGACCCATCCATGATACCCTACAATGATTATGCCGGGATGGGCTAACATTTTTCTGGTTAATATTTGCCATGACTCGAGATATTCGATCGCTTCAGCTAAGCGAAGTTCATTTGTTAAAAGCTCATATCCATATTTAAGATCGGCCCCTACTGTGAAATGTTTTCCATTCGCAGAATAAATAACACATATATCCTCATTTTCGGCACTGTGTTCAAAAGAATCTATTAATTTTTTTAACACATCTAATGTGATGGTGTTTCTTTGTTCTGGTTTATTTAATGTAATTTTTCCAATATTTCCAGTTTTTTCATATAACACAATATCTTCCATATTCAAAACCTAAATTCTCTCTATATACGTTTAGAATTTAATTAAGAAAGTTCAATATCTTTAGTCATAAAAAGTTTATTATACTGAGAAGAATAATTGCTAAATATGGTACTTGAAAATTTAGAGCCGAAAATCGTATGGAACCTATTTGAAAATCTAATAGCAAAAACGCCAAGACCTTCTAAACATGAGGAGAAAATTCGGGAGACAATCAAGAACTATATTAAAGATAAAGTAAAAACTCTTGGAATCCCATTTTCCATAACTCAAGATAATGTTGGAAATATCTTAATAAAAAAACCAGCAACACCAGATATGAAAAATTATCCTCCCATACTGCTTCAGGCTCATTTTGATATGGTTTGTGAAACCGATCGCCCTGAAGGATATGACTTTCTAAATAAAGGGATACCTCTTCGTATTCAAAAGAATAATGAATGGATTGATGCAGAAGGAACTACTTTGGGAGCAGATAATGGCATTGGTCTCGCATTAGCATTGGCAATATTGACTGATCCCTTTTTTAACTCGCACGGTCCTATTGAAGTTCTGTTTACTGTAAATGAGGAAGATGGGTTTGATGGAGCCTCTTCTTTAGATCCTGAAGCTTTGGATATCAAAAGTAAATTAATGATCAATTTAGATGGTGGACCATTAGGTCAAATTGTCATTGGGTCAGTCGGAGGAAGACGAGTTCGATTTTCAAAGAAATTTGAATGGATTGAACCAAAAGAGGAGGAAGACTTGCTATTCTATGAATTATCTGTAGAAGGATTATTAAGTGGGCACTCGGGAGAAGACATTAAATTACCCAGAGCCAATGCTAATAAAATCGTTAGTAGTATATTATCTAAAATATCCAATGAAGTTGAATTGCATATTTCAAGTTGGAAGGGAGGTACGAAAGGTAATGTTATCCCTGCTAGGGTAAAAGTTATCTTCGCAATAAAGTTAGAAAGCAAAGAGAAAGTCGAAGCAATTTTAAAAGAGCAACTTCTACAGAACCAAAATTATTACAAAAAGTTCGAACCTACCCTTCAAATAGAATTTAAATCCCATAATCCTAGTAAATATTTATCTAACGAGGATTCCAAGATATTATTAGCCACAATTCACATAATCCCACACGGCGTTCTTAAAATGTCTCCTGTATATAAGGGTTTTGTGGAAAGTTCAAACAATTTAGCAATAGTAAATACTGATCTTCCTG
>JAEOUE010000081.1 GCA_016839515.1 Candidatus Hodarchaeum mangrovi | reverse complement strand
TACTTCACGAAGGTAAACCTTTCGAATTATTTTGCCAAATTCATTTTCTCGTAATAATTTATTATAAGGTAGCCTTTGTGCATATTCAATCAATTGTTCATCTAAATAAGGATAAATTAAATCAACTTCAACATTATTTGCTATTTCTTTCTCCATTTTTAATTGATTTGATCTTAAAGTGCTTAAATCAAATTTCATCTGTTGTTTGATCTGTTTCTCTAATTTTTTTTTAAATAATAATTCGTATCGATTATAACCACCAAATAATTCATCAGCTCCTTGACCTAGAAATATATTCCTAGCAAAATTTTCTTTAACAAGTTTCCTCAACCCTAAATATAAGGGAATTGCAATACTTAGATCCTTGGGAGTCTGAATGTATTTAAATTTCTTTAAATCCTTTATACTATCTCTTACCTTATTATGTGTTAATATACATGTTTTCAATTCAATTCCAAGCTTTTCTGCTCCTTTTTTTGCGTTTATTAAATCATAACTTCTTTCCGCACCAACAGTTATAAAGCTAATAAAATCTGATTTCACGGTTTTCAATAAAATTTTTGCAATAATTGAGGAATCAAGTCCTCCACTGTACATTAATCCAAACCTTGTTTCAGGATCGAATTTTCTTATTATTTCTGTAAATACTTGCTCAAGAAATGTCATATAGAAAATCCTTAACCTAAATATTCTTGGTTGAAATTTTGAGAGTCAATTCATCCTAGAAGGTTGCTAGGGAAAAACCTTTTTTTAATAATTTTCAAGTAATATATATTCAAAAGATTTATTTTGGATATTGAATAGCCTTTAGAACACATAAAACGGCAGTAAAGTAGAGTGTACCAAGAATGGAGAACTCAACAACACCAAAAAAACTTCGAAATCGTTATGAAAATTTCTTTGCACCAGTTGGTAAATTATTAGCTAAAACTGGACTGACCCCTAATATAGTCTCTGTTTTAAGTGTTTTTATTAGTTTTTTCAGCTGTATTGCTTTTTCTCTAAGCCAGATCATTGGAATTCCCCAAGCCTTAATTATTGGAACTATCTTCTTAGGCTTCTCTTCTTTGCTCGATATGCTTGATGGTAGCTTAGCACGTGCTTTGGGAACAGCGGGTTATTATGGTGCACTCCTAGATCGGACATTAGATAGAGTTTCCGAATTTTTTTTCCTACTTGGAATTATGATAGGAGGATATGTATACCCCGAGTGGGTTTTTATATGTTTTGAGGGGATGATACTGGCAAGTTATGTTCGGTCTACCGCAGAAAACAGAGGAGGTCTGAAAATGGACTCAACAACTGGGATTTTTGAAAGAAAAGAAAAATTGACCCTTCTAGCTGTTGGATGCTTGGTAGAAGCTATTTTTATTGAAAATTTTCTTCAAGAGGTATGGACATTTAATTTTGGTGTCTTAGCATTAATTGTGCTCTTAATTGGTATAATTTCTAACATTTCTGCAATTCAACGACTTGAATATGCGAGAAAATTTTATACCAAATCCCCAAAATAAAGATTATTAAAGTTCGGTCAATTTTCTTAAGCTTTTACTCTTTAATCTCTGTTCTAATGCTCTTTTTTTAGAATTAGAAATTATTCTTGATATATTATCAAGTGCTTTATTTACAGCTTTTTCAGCTCCAAAATCTGTAGCTTCACTACTAAAATTATGCCCATTGTCAGATATCAATTGAATTGTTGCAGTAATAGAATATTGACCCCTTTTTGATTGTGACATATTCCTTTTAAAACGAATTTTTACAGTTCCACTAGTTCCTAATAAACGTTTTTCACGATTTAACAGAGCTTGTGTCTTTCTAATCGCATGGGACTGGACTTCATCATCAGGAGCCTGAAGGATGTTGATTATGTAGTCAGATATCCCCTTCTCTGATGTAAGCAGAAATTTAATTAAATCAAGTGCTGTAATTATCCCGTATCTAGTTTGATCATCTACTATTAAAGTATGTTCATTTGAATTAACAATCCGATCATAGACTTCTAATATTCCAGTATTTATCTTTATGGTCTCTGTCTCGGAAACGAAATCTCCTACAGGTAAAAGATGCCAATCTTTCTCTTTTCCTCCAAAATCACCAGAAGTAGTTTTTTTTTCAATTTGTGTCTTAAGTAAAGATCTATTCATTACTATTCCTTGCAATTCAGATTGTTCATCTAAAATTGGTATTCGACTAAAACCAAACTCTCTCATCTTTGCTATGGCATTCCCAATTGTATCGGATGATTTTAATGTTTTTAAATCCCAATTAACTACATTTTCTAACGAATTCTCTAAAAATTGATCAAATTTTAACCTCATTTTCTCTAATATCTGTGTATCCTTTATTGCACCGAGAATCCTCAATTGTTCATCTAACACAGGAATAAATCTTGATTTCCCTTCAAGCATATAATTCCCTACTTGCTCAACGGAGATCAGTTCTTCTTTTAATATCGATGGGACAGTTTTATTCATATAGGTCTTACAGGAGGCAGCTGGATTTATCCCTTTACCTATAACATCATGAGTCCGTATTATTCCCTCATATTTTTTTTCTTCATTTTGGATAAGAACCACTTCATATCCTTCCTTAAGAAGAGAAATGGCTTTAGCTAGTTGTTGATTTCGGTCAAGTCGAGGTAATTCAATAATTTTTATTTGAAGAGTCTTATGAAAATTCATTATTTATACTCCTAAACAAAGTTCGCAATCAGAAGATTTTCTGTAAATGTTTAAATTTATAAAGATATAATAACTTTATACTCAAACTGAAAATATATTTGAGAAATTAAAATCTTAATTTTTCGGGTCTATTTAGCTTTACTCTCTTCTTACAGATTGGACAAACCCCACGAATTTTCAACCATTCTGCCAGATGTGCATAATGAGCAGGAGATCCACATTCAGGACATCTAACAAGCGATTCACGATTGTTTATTATCGCTCTGCAAACAATACATGATTCTTGTACATCTGCTTCAATATTTTCTACAATTATCTGTTGTGATTTTGTTGGTGTTTCTAAAAGAATTTCCAATTTTTTTGCTCTTAAATTAAACGATTGAGCAGCTCTAGAAGAACTTGCTTTTCCAGATGCTTGCCTGTACAATTCAGCTGCAATTCTAGGATTTTCTTTTTCATTAGCCAAAGCGGCTTCTGCAAGGATAGAAGCAGGTACATCTGATCCAAGACCTTCTAAAAGTTCATCATAAAGTGCAACGGCCTGATTCGTCTGATGTCTTCGTAAAATGTCTCGAGCAGAATCCAAAGTTTTCAAAAGACGATCATATTCATTAACTTGACTTATTAGATCGTTTAAAGATTCATCATTATTTTTCTTAACGTTTGAAAGTTTTTCTGTAATATTTCGCGCATAATTCAAGGATCGACGCATTTTCTCTATATTTCCATCATTTAGCTCTTTCTTAACTTCCTCTAGATAATGTTGGACAGCAATATTTGGTTGGCCTGCACGACTTATATAATTTTCAGCTTCTTTGTCCATTCCTTGCTTCCTCATTTCAGTCGTAGCTGCTATTAAAACTGTATTGGCTTCTTCATTAGCTCCTATTGTACGTAAAAGTTCTGCCGCTTCTTGGAACT
Source organism: Candidatus Hodarchaeum mangrovi (assembly GCA_016839515.1). Taxonomy (GTDB): domain Archaea; phylum Asgardarchaeota; class Heimdallarchaeia; order Hodarchaeales; family Hodarchaeaceae; genus Hodarchaeum; species Hodarchaeum mangrovi. The sequence continues at coordinate 14,401 of JAEOUE010000081.1, read as the reverse complement.
TTCTTGTATTATATGCATGTCGAGCGAGATTTCTGATTGCTTGATTTCTATCATGTATCAATGAGGGATATTGGTCAATTATCTGTACAGATCTAGGAACATATTCTAATCCGCCATTATCGATAAAGACTTTGGAAGCAGCAAATGGTTTGTTTGCAAGAATATATGCCATTGCAGCAGCATTTATATCATTATTATTTATTAAAGTACGGGCTAATCGAATAAATGCCTGTTCTATTGTCCTAGGATGAAATTTTTTTTCTAATCTTCTAAGTGCTAAAATTTGAGAAGCTTCTGGGGTTCTTAATACCAATTTAATTGCTTGGTCAAGTGAGACTTTGGCATAGTAGTCCAAAGCTTCTAAAAATTGTCCTCTTCGCTCTAATTGGGAACCTTTTCTAAGTTTTTTCCCAGAAGAAGAAGAACGAGAAGATATGATTATAATAATTATAATTCCAATGACAATAAGGAGTAATACCAAATCTGTAGCGTTCATAAGACATCATCTACAGGTTTTAAATAATAGATTTTTTTCACAAATGCCAACTAACTATATCCTTTATTGGATTTTTGAAATTTGTATTTTTTGATTCCAGAAGCAATGAATTAATTAGATATGGGATGTTTTTAAAACATGATTTTTAGGAAAGTTCTTATTCTTATATTCAGCTTCAAAGGCATTTAAAATTAGTACTTTGTCTTTATTATTCATATTCCTGTTAAGAACTAACACTATAATATTTTTAAGGATTAAAAATTGAAATTTTCGTAAAGTATTGTATTTAGAGAAGATATTTTATAAAAATTCACCACAGGAATTAACGGCATTATAAATTTTCATTTGAAATGATTAAAATTTCAGGAATATTATCTACATGATATTCATAGGATATGTTCTAGATATTATCTCACTATTAATTGCCATAAAATTAGATACAATAACATTCGATGTTTGAAGAATATTCAAGCTTGATTGTGATAAATATGTCAAACTGGCAATCTTTTTTTAATGAATTGACGAAGCCCCCAAAACAAAAAATATATGATTCCTTTGCTAGTTCTCATGATCTCACGATTTGTACCTGTAATAAAGGATCGCTATTATATTGTTTAAAGGATGTTCGCTATTCACCGATCGGCGCATGTTCTTTTACCACAGTTTGTTGTGTAATTCAGATTGATAAACACAAAGCACGAGGATTTCAGAACTCAATTAGAAAATCATCATTCGATGCTTAAAACTCTAAATATTTCATTATACAATTTTTGAATCGCCTTTCTCATTAATGTATGCGATGTTTCCCAATCTAAACCTGATTTTCCTCGTGTTTGTCCCCATGACCTCCCCTGAAGTACTCGACTTATTAACAATCCTTCTTGAGCAGAACTCAACCTAGGAAAATTTTGACATATAAAATATGTTTTGGAGAGCTCATACATAACATCTACTGCTAATAAAAAGTTAATTTTTCCTGTTAAATAATTTTCAACCCGTAATTTTCCACTATGAGAAATAAATGGTTTATATTGTGGGTAGGATGAGCAAGATTTTAATATTTCTTGAACTAATTCATAAGACATCGAGTGGAGAGATTGTTTTAAAAGTTCAATGAATTGTAAAATGAAATCACGGGATGCTTGGTTTATGATTTCTTCGGATTGATTAGATTGTGGTCTTATCATAATAAGGTTCCATTCACCAGTCTCAGGAGTTTTGATCGGTCTGAGATGAACTGAATAAAAACCAAATTTTCTCCAAAATTTAACCAACTTTACATTTGCTCCAAAACTCACTCCTATCCAATCGAATTGATAAAAATAATCTAAAATCAATTCGATTGCTTTTCGGCCATACCCCTGATTTATAAATTCGGGATGGACAGCAATCCTAACAATTCTTAAACCTTTCAATCTGGCAAAATCTCTCGAAAAATGTCTTATTGCTACTGTAGGAATCAAATTTCCTTCAATGAATTTTCCCGATTCAACATAATCGATTACATTATCATTCATACTTCCTTCCTGAGAGAACTGAGTTGATACAAGAAGAAAGTGAGTATTTTCATTGTTTACTAAATTGAATCCTACTAAAAAATGATTAATAGAATCACATAGCACTAAAAGATCATTTGGTTGATTTCTGTAGTGTGAATATACTAAAATTCCTATATGATCATGTAAAACTTGATAATTGCTCTCTATTAAATGCTTTCCTACTTCAGGATATTGAGTTAACGAAAAATCATTCTTTATCTTTGTTAAAATTTCTTTATTAATAAGGGGAGGTTCAGCATCTAAAAAAAAGACATAATTAAGAAAATTTTCTACTTTATCATCCTCTAAATACCTAATTGGTTGCTTAAGAGTGTATTGATTATAATTTATCTGTTTCTGACGCTTTAGAGGGTTTGTTATCTTGATTTGAAAACTCCTCCCACTTCCTTCATATCCATGTACAGTACTAACCATAATTTTAGGGACTTTTTGCTTAAAAAGGGATTTAAGTGAGTCTACTGGTAATGTTGCAGCTTCTTCTATAACTAACAGATCTAATTTCTTAATATTCCCAAGATTACTTGAATTAACGAATCCTACTTTTCCCTTTAAACCTATTTTAACTTCAAAAATCCAATCGTCTTTTTTTTTCGATGAAAAATGAACTCCTTTTACTGAGCAGTAATGAGTAATCATTTCAAATATTGTTTGTGTGTTTCTTATATCTGGAGCAGTTATAACGATATTTAAGCGTTTTTTGGGTGTATTTATCAAGAAATTTGCCAAGGCTAGACCAATTAGTGTTGATTTGCCTCTTCCTCGGTCTGCTGTTATAATGATGCATATATTTCGATTTAGAGACTTAGGTAACTTTGTTTGGAACTCATCTAAAATTTCCTTCTGATCTTTAGAAACTAAAATATCGTTAAAGTATTGATCAAGTTTATATTCATAAGGCATGAGATTAAAAGATTGAAAAATTTCATTAGCATCTGTGAAATCGCACTTAAATTGAAATTTTTCTAATAGACTAGTAATAAACCATTTTAATAAATAAGATTTGTCTTTACACTCATCATTTATATTAGAAGGATTTATTGTTGAATATTGAGAGAATTTACCTTTATTTACTTGTGATAACCACTCTGGATACTTAGATCCTATTATAAAAATTAGTCCTCCACCTCTAACTGTTTCAATGAATTGACATATTTTATTGGGATTAAAAACTCTTCTAAAATCCAATAATACTAGATCAAAAGATTGACCAAGAATTTGGAAAGATTCATCTTGGGAAATTGATTTTAGTCTTATAAACGATTTTAATATCGAATCCTCTTGTTTGAATAAATTCACATCATCTGAAGCAATAATACCTCTTAATGAGGTATTTCCGACTTTTTTTAATACAACTAAGAATTCTATAAACGTTTCACACGCTTTTTCTTTATCAAAATACAAATAAATTTTTCTTTGATATTTATGATTTTGAATAGAAACTGTTTATACTCTCCATTCCCCTATTCAATGGGTATCTTGGTCACTTTTTTATTTAATTGAGAAAGAATACTGCTACATAATTCTAGGGCATTTTCATGTTCCTTTTTTATGTTTTGTACTTCAGAAATCATTTTCTTTTGTCCATTATGAGTTATTCGACCTTCTAATTGATTTTTTATTGCGTTTAATCTAGGAAAACTGCTACAAATATATTGTTCATTAGATTCTGATATAGAAGAAGGCTTTCTAGTTATAATTTCTGCAAGATCTGGAAATAATGCATAATAAAGCCGAGGTCTTCCTCTTCGACCTATTCCTGGTCTTTCTTGTCCAGTTATTAATTTACTTTTTTTCAAAACCTCTAAATGTCGAGTAATTGATTGAGGATGATCATCTAATCTTTTTACTAATTCATTTACAAACCCTTCACCTGTTGCTAATTCCGATAGCATTCTTCTACGGGTTCGGTTTGATAAGAGATGAAGAATTTCATCGATTTCCTCTATTGTAACGATTCCTTTGGTTTCAATAGTATATGTTAAAATTTTTAATATTAATTCTAATTCTGAAATTGGGTTATCGCTCATTCTATTATCTCCTAAGTGAAAAAGAATTTTTCGGGGTTTTCTTCTTCTTTTTCTTCTTCATAAACAGCATTTATCTCTCTTTTATAATCATCAGCTAATTCTTTGATGTATTCTAATCCATTATCGATATTAAATTCTTGATTTAAAAATTTAAGGAGTTCATAAGCTGATATTGGATCATATTCAGCAAAAGATTCCACAGCAACTATTTCTAAAGGAATATTTGGTATTTGACTCCGATAGGTAAGAAATGAGCTGGCAATTTGACCCATCATGGAAAAATTAGATTTCTCTTTAGATATCATATGAATCTTAAAGTCGTTGGAGATGATTCTATGAACTTTTGGAAGTTGATGTAATGATCGATGCCTAGAATAGACCCCATCAATCAATAATATTTTGGAAACATTCAACTGTTGATAAAAAGAAAATAATTCTTCGGATAATCGATAACATATGATATCTGGGATAGCAAAATTCGTTGTAGTTAATATATAAGGTTGATTTCCAATGTTTAGACTTAAAACCGAGATTGGAAGGAGAATTTCCCCTAAACTAAATTCAATCATTTCATTAAAATAATTGGAAAAGAAACCAGCTATTTTCTGAGATTTTTGACTCACTTTTAGTAGTTCTTTTGTAATAAGCTTATCAACTGAACCATAATATCCTAGTAATTCGATTGCAATGGCTCCCTTTAAATGATTTGTTTCTCCTTTGTATATCAAACGAAGATTCTCTGTTTCTTCTGCTTTTTCTATCCAATCTTCTATTTCATCTGTTAATGTTTCCAAATACATAAAACTACACCAAGTGAATCTGATTTTCTTATCCAAAAAAATTCTTTTATTTAATAAATATCCACTTTCTTACCCTTTTTTTCATCACAATGCTTTTTTGTCAATTCTACTTCAAGAACCCCGTTCTTGAATTTTGCTGTGGCAGTATCAGGCATCACTATGCAAGGAAGATCAAGCTCCTTGTAGTACTTACGTTTTCCATCTTCTGATTCAGCTTGAATTAGAAGACTATTTTCAGTTGCAGAAAGATCGATATCTTGCTTTGTTACGCCTGGAATTTCAGCGATAACACGAAGAACGCTTGTATCTTCTAATACATCGACTAAAGGTTCTCTTTCATCAGATGGATGAACAGCAGATCCTTGAATTTTCCTAGGAGTGTTACCAAACCGTTCAATATGAGGTCTTCCATCTGGTCCTTTAGTCATCCTAAAACCCCAGACAAATCCTGGAAATTCAGAACCATCGCTAAAAGGTCCAGAAACACTAAACCTTCTGAAAAGATCCTCAAGAAAATAGTCCATATTTTCAAATATATTTTCGAAATTAAAAGCTCCTCCGAATTGATTCATGAAATAATTCATAATATCATCGAATGGGCTTTCGTCACGACGTCTCCGCCTTCTAGGAAAATTATCATCCTCATCATATTCATCTTTATTTGGATCAGACAACTTTTAATTCACTATCCTTTAAAATCAATCTAATAAAAGCTAAATGCGTTCTATTTTTAAACTTAAAGATTTTATACACATCAAATATAATTATTCATAACTAGTATATAAATTTTCTTTTCCCTAAATATCCTTTTTAAATCAAAAATGTTTTTTAAAGGTATAGTCATTATTGTTCTGAGAGGACGATTATTAATGAGTACGCCAAAATCAGCAGAAGAAATTCGAAAACTTGAACTAAGTCTTGAAGAATTAATACCAAAATTCACAGGACGCTTACAACTAATTAGAGAAGATTTAAAGTCTCTTATTAATGATATTGACAATTTAAAAAATTATATCGGGAAACGGCGTCAACAATTAAATGAATATACACGAGAAATTTCGGATCTGACAAATGATCTTGAGACATTCAAAATTGAAATTGATCAGATTCAAAAAGAAAAAGAAAATTTACAGAAGGAACTAGATAATGTTAATACAGAAAATTCTTCTCTCCAAACGAAATTAACTAAAAATAAAACTGATCTTGAAACACTGATTAAAGAAAATAATGGTTTAAATGAAACTTTAAAATCCTTGGAAAAAGATTTAACAATGATTGAAACTATTAATAACGAATTAAGGCCTAAATACGAGGCTAGAATGAAATTAGTAACTCAAGAATTTGAAAAACTTACAAATGAAAAGAATTTAATCACTAATAAATTTGAAGCCATTCGTATTCTTTGTCGAAAAGATTACATTCAAAGCCCTGAGGTAGGATTAATTAAATTTTTAGCGATGAAACCAAGTTCAACCTCAAAACTTACAGAAATAAAGGCAGCTTTAGGTATTGATGAAACTACTTTGAAAAGGGTTTTAAGTGGACTAGAAAAACGAAAAGTACTTGATTTTAATGAAGCGAAAGATGAAATTACCATATTGACTAAAATCGATCTTTTTAAGTTGGAGGTTTAATTCAATGGATACTGATACGATACGTGAAAAATTCATTAGAAGTGGTGAATCGTTAGATCGGTTGGCAGATGATATAAAACAACTTATATTTTCAAGAGCACAAGAATTTCGTGAATCTAGAGACTACTTGGAAACTTTAATCAAAGAAAAAGAAACAGTTGATAATCAGATCACAGAACAGGAAGTAAAGATAGCTTCGCATCAAGAAGAAATCAGTACACTCGCCAATTCGAAAGATGATATAATTACCAAAAGAAATGTAACATTAGAAGAAATAAATCAAAAGAAAAATCAAATAGAAGAAAAAAAATTTCAATTACAAGAAATAGAAGAAAAAATGAAACAAAGTCTTTCTGAAAATGAATTAATAAATACAAAAATATCGAAAAAAAGAACCCGTGTTTCTTCATTAACTCAAGAAAATTCTGAATTCGAGAAAAAACTCAATCAAGAATTAGAGGAGAAAAAAGAAATAACTACAAGGCTTCGTGTTGAAATTAACGAGTTAAAAGAAGCAAATTCCGTTATTTCGTATTTATTAGAAGAATCAGCTGAAGACATACCAGAAGTAGACATCTTAGCTATAGTTATGCATCTTGGTAGAACTTCCATAGATGGGCTAAAAGAAGCTTTAAAAGATCACATATCTCCAGTTATAATCACACGAACCTTGGGGCGAATGACAGAAAAAGGATTGCTTGATCAAGATGAAAACACAAACCAAATAACAATAAGATAAAAATTAATTTTATAAATTAATTAGGGAAAAAAATGGAATTTAAATTAACTTCAGAAGACTGGTTATTTTATAAAAAACTAAAATCAGGAAAATCACAATGTCTTGTATGTCCTAGGTATTGTGCCTTATTAGAAAATGAGATTGGCTGGTGTGGTGCACGGTGGAATCAAAATGGTGAGATAAAACCTAGAACTTATGGGTTAATATCATCTCTAGCAGTCGATCCCATTGAAAAAAAGCCCCTTTATCATTTTCTTCCTGGAACTGGAATATTATCATTCGGTTCTCATGGATGTAACATGGAGTGTTTGAACTGTCAGAATTACTCCATTTCAATGGAAAGATCTGTATCAAGATTACAAAAAAAGGATCCAAGCGATATCATAAAAATTGCTCAGTCAAAAAAGGTTCCTTCCATTGCATCCACCTATAATGAACCTATGATAGCATTTGAGTACATTAGAGATATAGCGAATTTAGCTGATGAGAAAAATTTGAAGATGGTTGTAGTTGACAATGGGTATATAAATAAGGATCTAGCCTTAAAATTAGGCCCGTTACTTGATGCAGCTAATATCGATATTAAAGGATTTTCCGATGAGTTTTACAAAGAAATTTGTGGAGCCACAAATTGGAAAGCAATTTTAACCACATGTTCCATTTTTAAAGAGTTAAATGTGCATTTAGAAATTACGAATTTAATTATTCCAACAAAAAATGATTCGGATATGATGATTGAAGAACTGTGTACTTGGATATTTGAAAATTTAGGCCCAAACACACCAATCCATTTTTCTCGCTTTCATCCTGACTATAAACTCCTTAATTTACCATTGACTCCTTTAAATACACTCGAAAAAGCATATAAAATTGCTAAAGATGTTGGTTTAAATTATATATACCTCGGAAATGTTCGAACTCCCCTAGGTTCCAATACTTTTTGCCATATTTGTAATAATCCATTGATTATAAGGGAAGGATACCATACGGAAATAGTAGGACTTAGTCTTGATGGCCTATGTCAATCGTGTGGAACAGATATTCCAATCATTCTCTAAGGATGACAATTGATCATTCAAGTGAATATTCTAACTCTACGACATTATTTTCTTTTAAAGTGAATATTCTCATTTTCTCTAAAGCCCAAATTCCACCAATAATCCAAATATAAGGATATGGCCAATTATACATAAAGGAAATATCTTTTTTTGATGGGTATAGTTGAGATCCCAGAGGATGAGTATGAAAAAACCCAATTAACTCCTCTCCCATTGATTCAAATGATTTAATCTCTTGAATTAGTTCAAATGGACTAATAGAGAAACTAGTAGAAGAATTGTCAATGTTTGATACATGCTTTACATTTCGTATAAAAATCAAATTGTTATCTCTAACTCCAAATAACAAAGCTACTTCTTCTATATCATCTTCAACCATTAAAATTGAATTAATCTCATTTTGTGATAAAGAACTAAGTTTTATTTTGAGACTCACAGATAATCCTCATTTATTTTTCTATTAAAGTTAAATTTAAGGATATTGGGGTAAAATTTCGTGTGAGGACAAAATATTAATGTCAGTTTCAATATTAGTTATAGAAGAAGAAAACTTTTCCTGCGATTCGGGTTCTCCATGCATCGCGAATACTTTACTTGCTGAAGTATATCTAACCATTTGAATCAAACCTTCTAAAGATGAATGCCCTGAAAACTCAAATTGTTGGACTTCAAGTGAAAGATTTACGCGAAATGGTTTCCCAAGATGATCAATTAACACTAAATCAGTCTGTCCAGAAATTACATCAGAGCCTATGGTTCCTAAAACTTGGTACCCAACAATGTATAGACCATTTTTCTGGTCAGAGCCGTTCAAACGTAAATAATCGTAAACAGGACCTCCTTCCAGCATGCCAGAAGTTGTGAGGATTATACTTGAATTTTCTTGGTTAGAAAGCATTTCTCTTTTCTTCATTCTACCTCCAGAAGTAGGAACCTCATCGATGGAGCGAATTCCTTCATGTTCAAAAGGTGAACGAAATCCTTTTTCCTTTAGATCCAATAAAACTCTAGGAGACACCCATTTTTCATCTAAATATTTATTATAAACTGAATTCATTTCAAGAATCATTCCATCAATATACACTGGAAATTTCCTTAGAAATGAATCAAAATCACTAGATAAATAAGATTGTATTTCTTGAGATCTTCCCAAAGCAAAAGAAGGAATTATGGCCTTACCTCCACGACTGTAACATTTTAAAAGCGATTTTGTTAATTGTGAGGTCATTTCTTTTCTACTGTTTATTTTTCGATTTGCATTAGTTGTTTCAATCAACAAAATATCAATTGGCTCCTCAGGGTCGGGGAAAACTATTGGATCATGAAATGGTGTCTTTGCATTATTGAAATCACCTGAATACAAAATCCTAGTCCCCTCCCAATCTAACAAAATACATGCGCTACCTAGGATATGACTTGCATCTAAAAGCTCACAGGTGACTCCATTATCAATCTTGAATTTTTTTGAATAATCATGCTGTTTCATTTTACGCATTGCTGTTTTAAGGTTTGAATAATTAAAATGGTTTGACCCTTCAATTTTTAAATGATCTTTCCAAAGTATATTTACTAAATCTTTCGTTGGATAGGTCAGGTGTGTTAAACCGTTATATCCTGCACGATAAAGTGCAGGAATATATGCTGAATGATCTACATGGGCATGAGATAATATAACTGCAGTAGTTTCAGAAGCATAATCATCAACATGACTAGGACCAGTGGAAAGAAGACCAGTTCTTCGAGGGTGTAATTGAATTCCTGCATCGAGAATCACTTGTCTATCATAATCAGAAATCATTACACATGATTTTCCGATAGATTCCGAAGCGCCAAAAAATCGAATTTCAAGCATTTTTATCAATTAAGCTGCAATATTATTATCGAAATTTGTATTTTTTCTATTTAGGTTATAAATTATTGATTTAAAGTAAAAATAATCCTTGCAATTATTAGAAAAATTTTTGGTTCATTAATTTATGTTCTAATTTGTGGCTTTAATAAAAAAAAATCAAATCAAATATATGATTGTTCCAGTCATTGGTTCCAATTTGTAAAAATCTTTAAAGATAAATATATTAGTAGAAAAAGTGAAATTAAATGTCATCAGAATTACAGGAATTTGCAATTTCAGGGATTATTCTAGGTCTTATTCTTACCTTTATTGGATCATTTCTTAATTTATCGCCTTTATATGATTTAGGCCTTATAATATTTGGGATATCTATATTTATACTGATTTTATTGTGGTTAATTGGAGGAGGAGGAGTAGAAGTAATAAACTGGTTACCTATAATTTTGATCATCTCAATTACCCTCATCCTCGGAGGTGATTTTGTCTCTCAATCATCAGAAACACAAATATTCACATGGCCATTGATTATAATTATATTCATTATTATTTCGGGCTTTTTTACATCACAAGGAGGGGATTTAAGTATTATCGTACCTTTTATTCCAGTACTTTTAGGATTATTCTTAATTGGATTAGTCGGTGGAGAGATTTTATGGCAAGATCCCTTAAGAGGGATTGCTTATGGATTTGGATCTATAAGTGTCTTCTTTATTTTAATTTGGACACGGATTAGGAAAACTCAACAAATTCCCCCAATAGTAGGGGAGGCTTCAGACATTATTGGGAAATTCGGAAAAGTAACATCAACTATTGAACCAGACAAAATCGGAAATGTCAAAATAGCAGGAGCAATTTGGAAAGCACGATCAAAAGTCCTTATAGAAGAGTCGGAAACAATAGAAGTTATAAATATTCTCCAAGAACAATTAATTCTTGAGGTTGTTCCAGCATATAAAAAATAACATCTATTAGGAACAAACCAAGAATTAACAATCTATATTAAAGAATGTTTGAGAAACTAATCTGGTAAAAAATAATCCGATTCCAGAAGAATTAAAACTCAGAGATTTTTAATAGCGTTTGATCGACAGAGGATTCTTTTATAAACAAGGGCCGGTGGTCTAGCCCGGTATGACAATTGCCTCACACGCAATAGGTCGCCAGTTCAAATCTGGTCCGGCCCACTACTTTAAAAAGACAAAAAATGGCTTCTAAAAAAATAAATCATTAAGAATCAAATGCTTTTAGAATATAAGAATAGATTGCCTTTTCTTCCCCTTTCGAGATCTTTTCTAATCTTCTAACAATTAATTCTGGAGTTGATTTCGCATACTTATAATAAATTGGAGTTCTATTCACTAATAATTCCAAATCGTCAGAAAGTCCTTGTGCCTCTATTCCATCGATTCTCAAACCTTCTCTATTATATTTAGCTATTTCTTGTGCCAAGTGCGTCACAAAGACTCCTACAGAGTTCGGTGAATGATTTAATAAATCTAAAACTGCTGCAATGACACGAGCAGAAGCACCTGGTTCTGAAATGCTTTCCATTTCGTCTGCTAGTACTAATCGTGATTTGGGGCTCATTATCATATTAGAAAGTGTCTTCAAAGTACTTTCAAAGGCTCCAGCATCCATCTGACCTGAAGACTTTCGATAATAGTGGAACTCATTAAATCCTCCTATGATACCTTCTCTGCATGGAATAGGAAGACCCATATGGCCTAATATTATTATAATCCCGATTGAAACCAATAAAGAAGTCTTTCCTCCACTATTAGCCCCAGAAAGAAGAATTACCCGTTCTCCTTTAACCTTATTGGATAAAACACCTATTTCACCTAAAGCATATGAAACAGGGCTTACTTTTATTTTCCCACGAAGTTCCTGCTGACATAAGAACAAATTTCGACTTTCTTCAACTACTAAGCCAGTACCATGGTCATCAATCATTTTAGGAAGTACCAATTTATACTCTTGGGTAAATCGTCCTATCATTAAAAGATAATCTAATTCAAGAAACAGATTTAGTCCCTTTTTTGATATCTCAGTAAATTTTTCAAGTGATTTTGCGATTTTTACCTTTAATTCAAAAGCTTTCATTCCCCTCTTTTGTCTTAAAAAAGTACTTGCTTTTTGATAATTTTCCTCATTCCGATCGATTGGAAATCTAAGTTCTCTTGGAAAAATCCCTGTAAAATATTCTATTTCGTCTGATTTTAAATCTAGCTGAATTATTAGCTTTTCCTCAGCTGTTGTTATAATTTCCTCAAAAGCTAAATGAAGCTCATCATCCAAATACTCACGTAAATCGGATTTTACTCCATTTCCAGAATAATTTGGATCTGTATATGACATGTTTTTTAATAATGCTAATATTTTTTCTCCTCCAAGTTCAACAGTTGTTCCTTGGAGTTTATTTTGCAATTCATCATTTAATTCCATCTGGATTTCTGTTAATTTGATCTCAAAATTTTTTTCTGCATTAAACAACCTTAAGTACTCTACATTTATATTCTGATTTGGTTCTCCAGACTCATCTAAGTTGTTTAAATCACTACCCATCTTAATAAGCATGGATAAATCAAGGTCACCTATGTAACTAGGCAATACAGATGGAGAAATCGATTGGAGTAAATTTGCTAACCTGGATAGAGCAACTAAAGTTCTCTTATTTGTCCCAAAATATTGTAAAATTTTTTCAGGTATTATTTGAACAATATCATTCTTTTTAGATTCTGAAATATTAATAACATTAGGATAGCTTTCCTCTAAAAGAATATCTGATCCAATCCAGATTATCTCATCATAATCGTATACAATTTGAGGGACTTGTTCTATATCTTCAATATAGATGACTTCACAGTGCTTTCCAACCTCATTCAAAAGGATTTCATTATAAATATGTTTTTCTGTTGTAGCTATTAGCCTAGAAGCTGTATCGAAAGTTTTTGTTTTCTCTTTCAAAGGTGAAATAGCTTTTAAATAAGAATTATAATCTTGTAAGGTGTAATTGGACTGTTCAATTAGTTTAACTAATTCTAATGCCTTTTTAGATCTACCCTGTCTTTCTAGAATTTTCTCTTTCAGAGAAATTGGTAATGGATAAAATAAGAATAATTTAGATCTTGCATAACTAGTATTCCCAAAATGAGAAATTATTTCAATTATTCTATTATAGAGTAAAATTGCATCCTCAGTTTTAAGAAAAGTCTCTAACTTTTCATTTGTTTCTTGATAATGGAGATTTCTACATAAACTTAACGCAAAACGCTCTCCAATACCCTCAATCGAAGAAATTTCAGCAATCCTAGATTCATGTAAAGCTGTTAATACATTTTGTTCATTTTTAAAAAATTTTAATAATTTTTCTTCAACAGAAGGACCAATTCCACGAATATCTCTTAGTTTTATCTTTCTCAACAACCTTTTAGTATTATATGGCTTTTTATATTAATCTTAGTTCTATAGCTTTATCTTATTAAATAAAAGTTAAATTTTTATTATATTTTTTGGATTTACTAGCTTAATAAATTCATGAACTTCGGGAAACGAGCAATGATCGGAATAAGGAAAAAAATGGACATCTAAATGCTTATCCTTTAATTTTAAAGCCCAACCAGTTGGTGAAATACGTAACGCACTAAGCATACTCAGTTTTTTCTCGTCTTCAACACCATGGAGATCCTCTACAAAACGTCGGCTTTCCACGTGAAATTTTGATGTTTCATTAGATGTAAAAATATCCCATTCGCCTCCAATCTCTTTATAAATTCTCAATTTAGAATCAGGAGCCCATAATTTTACTTTAAAGACTTTACTTAAGGTTTTTAGAAGATTTTCTTTTCCAATTTGATACGCTGCAACCCAAACTGTATTTTCAGGATATTTTTCACTAGATAGGATAAAAGTAATTATATCCGAGATCATTTCCTCGCGAGTAGGAAAATTAAAGATTGGGTCTTTTCCATATGTAAAATCTACCCAAAGTGTTTCTGCTCCCTGAATCAAATCAAATTCTTCTTTCATTTTACTGTGAAACCTGAAATCTCCAGTAAATACTTCTTTAGTTCCATTTTTTGATTCTATAACGTACATCAAGCTACCAACACAGTGATTGGCATCTAAAGCATGTACTATAAAATCATCAAAATCTAATGATTGGTTAGAGTTGATTTCCAATATTCTTTCTTTAGGAAACCTATACAAGAACTGAATAGCTGCTGCTGTTTCTCG
>JAEOUE010000080.1 GCA_016839515.1 Candidatus Hodarchaeum mangrovi | reverse complement strand
TTTCCTGATAATAATACAGCGCTCATTGGTTATGGTCCACGAACAAATGAGGAGGGAGCTATACAAGTTATGAAATCCCTACTAGGATTGGTGGTAAAAACAGTTGTTCTTATTCCTTTACCTTCATGGCGAGTTCATCTTGATGGAGGGTTAATGTTTTTAGATAAAGATCTAATATTATATCATCCCCCCTCGGTTACGACCTTTCCTGTCCGTGTATTTAGGGAAAATGAATCAATAGAAATTCTTCCCCTGATGGATTTCTTTATGGGAAATTATGAACTTGAAAAAATCCCTATTACTGATCATGAACTGTATTTATTCGGAGCAAATGTTGTGTGTCTTGATAAAAAGAAATGTGTGATTTATGAATGGAATGAAAGAATAATTAAACAGCTTAATGAATATAATGTTGATGCTATTCCTATTCAGGGAAGTGAATTACATCGTGGAGGAGGAGGGCCTCATTGTATGACACTCCCTATTTTAAGACAGACATAAAAATATAGTTTAATTGTGGGATAAACATGAAATCTAAGATAATTGTATGCCTAACATTCGACTTTGATGCTGAAAGTGTCCAAATCAGACAACGTGAAGAGCTAGGAAGAGTTTCAAAAGGCCAATTTGCCATTAATCGTGGTATCCCCCGGATTCTCACTCTTTTAAAAAAGCATGAAATTAAGGCAACCTTTTTTACATGTGGTTGGGTTGCAGATGAATACCCTGAGTCTGTGAAAAATATCTTAGAAGATGATCATGAATTAGCAGCTCATGGGTATCTACATGAACATTTAAATGACCTATCGCTAGTAGAGGAAAAAATCATAATTAAAATGATGATGGAATCTTTAAATAAATTTACTACCGAGATTAAAGGATTTAGAGCTCCTTATTGGCAGCTGTCTCATAATACCCTTAAGCTAATTTCTGAGGCAGGATTATTATATGATAGTAGTCTTTTCTCGGATGACCGACCTTTCATTCTGCAATCGTTGAATCTTGTGGAATTCCCTGTTGAATGGTTTCTTGATGACTGGGTAATATTTGAAATTCATCAACATTCCCCAAATACTGCTTATGAGATATGGCAATCCCAGTTTGAAGCATTTATCAATGAAGATGATGTTCCCTCTAATCGTAGAATTTTCACACTAACTTGTCATCCTGCAGCTATAGGACATTCTTACCGATTAAAGATATTAGAAAGACTCATCGAGTATATGAAGACTAAAGAAGTTATTTTTCTAAAAATGAAAGACGCAACAGATTATATACTCAACAAAAGACCATTATAATTTGATGATAAAAATTTTTTACATAATTATTTACTTTGAATATGCTCAGGATCTGACTTTAATTGGAAATTTTTGAATATTTTGGGATATGGATAATTACTGCTACTTTAGGAGTAACTTTAGCTGCTCCATTAGGCCCAATTAATCTTGAAATGATTAAACATGCTCTTAACACTTCTGTTTCTCGGAAATTTGCGTGGATGTCTGCAGTGCTAATTGGTATAGGAGCTATGACAGGAGATTTTTTAATTGCATTAACAGCGTTGACTATAGGTGGAGAAGTCTTATCATCCTTTTTTAGTAATCCTATTTTAAAATTAGCACTTTTTACTATTAATTTGGGAGTTTTAAGCTATCTAGGATTCTCTACCCTATTAAAACCATCAATAAATCCGAATGAATCTATAAAAATTCGATCCGACGGAAATTTAAATCACAAAACGAAAAATTACAAATTTTTTCTATACAAATATATCACTGGTCTATCCATTGTTGTAACTTCTCCTTGGACTTATCTTTGGTGGACATCTGCAGGGACTATAATACTTTTCAGCAAGTTAAATTTTCCAGATCTATTTTCTCGTTTAATTATTGTATTGATGTTTCTTTCAGGAATATTTCTTTGGGTTTTAGTACTTAATACGACTTTAGCTGTAATCGGTAAAACTCCTAACCGTAAATTCATTTTGGTTGTAACAAAAGGTTCAGCTTTCATTCTACTTATTTTTGCATTTGTAATTTTGATTAATATGTTTGAAGTATTAATTATTATCCTAAAACTGTAAATGATTCAGAAATTATCTTTCGAAAATATTTTGAACAAGATAAAATCTCTTTAAATGAATATATTTAGATTTATTTTTTTTTGATGATGTGAATTTAATGACATTACAGGAAAAAGAAGGTGTAGAATTAATTGATTTACCTGAAGAATGGGGAGGCGTTATTCCCCTTCAGGTTTTTATCGATGAAGCCAAAAATTTAGTCTCTGAAGGCGAAAAATTTGGAATTAACTTCCGATTACTTGGAGGATTAGCAATTCGCCTGCATGTTCAACCTCATGGGTTAGAAGATCTGTATAAAAGTCTCAAAAGGTTAGGAGACAAAGTTGAAATCACAGATATTGATGGAGCGATTTCATACAAACATATGAAGAAAGCTGATAAGTTTATGGAAGCAAAAGGTTATATTAAACGAAAACCAACTTTAAGCACGGCTGCAAGCCAACGTAGAATTTACGTACATCCGAAAAATTGGTGGTTTATTGATTGTTTCTATGGAAAAATTAAATTCAATCACGATATAGATCTTGACGATAAACGATTAAAATTAGATTCACCTACTCTCCCCTTATCAGAATTACTTCTCGGAAAAGCTCAAATAGTGAATATGAATTATAAAGATGTTGTAGATACAATAATGTTGCTGTTACCACATAAAATAGGGTATTCTGATCAGCCTGAAACGATTAATATAGAATATATAGGAAAAAAATACCTCAAAGATGGAACGTATGCTTGGGGATTTTATCATACAGTTTGCACTAATCTGATTAACATTAAAAATAATCTAACAGAATTTAAAGAGCTCGATGATACTCAGAGGACCTCAATATCGGCAAAAATAGATGAAATGCTAACTTATTTTGATAAGCTCCCAAAAAATCGTAGTTGGAAAGCAAGAGCTAAGATTGGTACTAAGACAAAATGGTATCGTCCTGTTGAAACCACCCAAACTGTAGGTGAATTTCGGATTTTCAGTGGAAAACAACTTCTAGAAAAACCTTGATAGTGAAAAAGAATATATTATAAACATATACAAGATTTACTCTTTTTCAATGATTTATTTTATTATAATTATCATAAATGAGGGAATTAAACTGGTTCCCATGATAAGATAGTTACTCCATCCTCATTTTGGATCCTACCATTCTTAGCTAATCCACTTTTGACAAAATCTTTTAATAAATGAATTGCAGGTTGGTTTCCCATCATTAATTCAGTTACAAATGTCTTAACACCCCTCTCTTTTGATTTCTTTGAAAGATATTTGAGGAAGAACCTCGCTAAACCTTGGTTTCGATAATCATCACGTACTAGAAGAGAAATTTCAGCAGTTGAATGGTCGAAAAGAATGAAAAAGTGTCCTATTCCAATAATTTGTTCAGTTGATTCTGGACCAAGAAATGCCGCAATTCCATAATCTGTGTTGAAGTTGATGTTTGCTTCTTTCTGAGCTAGTGAGTGAGGCAATGCTCGTATTGCACTAAAATAACGGTAAAATCTAGCTTCCTTGGATAATGAGTAAAAAAATCTTCGAAGTTTATCCTCATCACTTGGTAGAATAGGTCGAACACGAACATTAGTTCCATTTTTCATTGTGAAAATTTCTTGATGCTCCCATGGATATAGAAGGTAAAAGAACCTTCCTTTAGAAGGATCATTATATATCTGATCTTGATAACAGTAACCTAACTCTTTTGCTTTTAAAAATAATTCTTTTCTATACTTCGGATGAGCTAGTTCAATCATAGTAAGCACTCTTTCACGAAGTGAAGCTCCATGAAGATAAGCTATACCATATTCTGTTACTACGTACTCAATATCAGCTCTAGTAATCGCAACCCCTGCTCCTGGGGTCAAGTTTGACACAATTCGTGAATAATTGCCATCACTTGACGTAGAAGGAAGTGCAATTATAGTTTTACCACCAACAGAACGTTGTGCTCCTCGATGAAGGTCTACTGCTCCTCCAATACCACTATATAGATAATGACCTAAACTATCTGCAGCAACTTGTCCTGTTAAATCGATTTCTAAAGCTGAATTGATCGTGACCATCTTATAATTTTTTGCTACAATATCAGGATCCAAAACATAGTCTGAAGGATAAAACTGGAAATTCGGATTATCATTAATTGCATCATATAATCGTTTAGTGCCAAGACAGAAAGTAGTAACAGTTTTTCCTTTATGAATGGTTTTACAAGCGTTTGTAATGGCACCACATTCAATTAGATCAAGAA
The DNA here is from genome assembly GCA_016839515.1 of Candidatus Hodarchaeum mangrovi. Lineage (GTDB taxonomy): Archaea > Asgardarchaeota > Heimdallarchaeia > Hodarchaeales > Hodarchaeaceae > Hodarchaeum > Hodarchaeum mangrovi. The sequence continues at coordinate 3,579 of JAEOUE010000080.1, read as the reverse complement.
TGGAATCAGTTATCAATTCAGAATGTATTCCTAAATCCTTCTTACTACAAAGATGTTTTGTTATTTCGTGTGCAACGTTACCTACTCCTATATGAAGTGTTGATCCATCTTCAACTAATCTTGTCACATTTATAGCAAGTTTTTCGATAATTGGCAAACGTTCCGGAGTCATGACAGGTAGGGTCCATTCAGTTAAAGGACTAACATTTTTTACCATATAATCTATATTTGAAATATGGATAAAACTGTTCCCATGAGTAACAGGCATTTCTGGGTTTATTTCTGCTATAACCAACTTAGCATTTTCAATAGCAGCTTTGGTGAGATCAACACTTATTCCTAAGCTTACATATCCTGATTCATCTGGAAGAGAGGTTTGAACAAGTGCAACATCAATCGGAATGACCTTCTTCCGAAAAAGATCAGGGACTTTTCTTGAGGATATAGGAGTATAATCTGCTCTACCTTCTTTGACAGCTTTACGAATATTATCAGTGATGAATATACTATTATAACGAAATCTTTTCACAAATTGTTGCTTTACATAAGGAGCTGGACCATAAGAATTCACATGATATATTTCATTGTCCTCTGTTTGTGTTTCCATATTAGAAAGATGAAGAAGTAGAAGACGAGGCTCTGCACATCCAGTTCCAATAAATATACGATCACCAGGTTTAATGTGTGAAAGAGCTGCGGTTGGAGAAGTGTAGATTCCTTCATCTGATTCTATTGGTTGATACAGGGATTTCCACCTTTTGTGACCAATTATTATTATATCATTTATTTTTAATTTTTTGTGTTGGTGATCGTAATTTTCAGCTAAAGATAGAATGGTTTTGATATCTATGGATAGCTTCGATCATTATTTGATACCCTTCTGTTTTTGTCATTTGAATATGTATTCAAACTATTTAAGAACATCCAGAAGATACAAATTTGATACTTCAAAGTACTGATTTCAGCGCGTTAGATTTTTTAAGGGTATTTTCAAAGTTTGCAGGAAAATAAATAAAACTATTGCGCTGATTTCATAAGGATATAAGGTTATTAAAATGACAGTCACTAGCTTTAAACCCGAAGTTGTTGAAAAAGAACTAAAAAATCGGATCAATGGGGATGTTTCAGCGAGTGATATTTCTCGTTATTTCTATAGTACTGATGCAAGTATTTATAGAATTACCCCAACTTGTGTAGTGTATCCCAAGGACAAAAACGATGTAAAAGAAGTAATAAAATATGCCAATGAGAACAAAATCCCGATTCATGCACGAGGGGCAGGATCAGGATTAGGTGGTGCTAGTTTAGGGCCAGGAATTATACTTGCTTTTCGTCGCTATATGAATAGAGTCATTGAGATCAATGAGGAACAATCGTATACTCGTGTTCAACCTGGTGTAATATGCGGAAATCTCAATAAAGAACTTGCTAAAATCGGAAAGATAGTATATGTTGATAATTCTTCCGAAAATTATGCTTCAATTGGAGGGATGATTGGAACAAACTCATCTGGAGCACATGCAATAAAATATGGTTATATGGGAGATTTTGTACAGGAATTAACAGTTATTTTATCTAATGGAGAAGAAATTACAACACATCCGATAGAAATCGGCTCAGAAGAATATAATAATATTATTTCTTCAGACAGTTTGGAAGCTCAACTTTATAAATCTGTAATGGAAATTGTTGATAACCCAGAAACACAAGCTCTTATTTCAGATAAATGGCCCAAAATTAAAATGAATGTAAGTGGCTATAATATTAAAGAAGTTATAAATGAGAACAAAATTGATCTATCTAAACTTTTTTTGGGCTCTGAAGGGACACTTGGGATTGTCATCGAAGCAAAAATCAAATTCATACCTAAACCTAAGAATATGACACTTATAGTAATGGACTTTGATTCATTAGCAAAATCAGGAAGAGCTGTAGATCTAATAGTTAAACAAATTGGCCCCTCAGCAATTGAAGTACTTGGTAAGAGTGTTCTCGAAATTGGAGTTCAGATGAATCCCTCTCTAAAAAGTATAATCCCTGAAGGGGTTGATAATGTATTATATATAGAATTTGATGATGATGATGAAAATATTCGTAAAGAAAAGGTCAAGAAAGTAAAAGAATTAATTATTGATCAAGAAAAATTGACTCAAGAAATGCGAGCATCCTCTGATCCAACAGAGCAAGCTACTCTTTGGAAAGTAAGAAAAGAAGCTGTCCCTTTACTTCAGAAAGTTCAAGAACCTCGTCGTATTATGGCATTTGTAGAAGACCAAACAGTACCTGTTGAATATTTAGGACATTATATGACAAAGTTAAGAGAAGAAGTTTTCCCTAAATATGGGTTAAGAGCAGCTATATATGGTCACGCCGCAAAAGGTCTCATTCATACACGTCCTTTTGTTAATACGAAAGATCCAAACGATCTCGAGCTAATTAAAAAAGTAGCTGATGAAGTAAATTCCTATGTAATAAGTATTGGTGGATCGATTTCTGGTGAGCATAATGATGGATTAGATCGAGTAAATTATATTAAAGAACTATATGGAGCTGAAATTTACCAGAAATTTAAAGATTTAAAATACTCTTTTGATCCTCTTAACTTATTGAATCCTGATAATAAAATTACTGACAAAAAAGATCTTCTTATTAAGAACCTCCGTTTTGGCGGTGAATATTCTACAATTGATATGAAACCTAATTTAGTTTGGGATGCTAATTGGGGCTTTACTGATGTAATTGAATCTTGCCATGGATGTGGTCAATGTACTGTAGAATTTCTTCCCCAGCGTGATTGTCCTATTTACCGAGTAAAAAAAGATACTAATGGTGAATTTTCTTCTCCAAGAGCACGTGCAAATCTGATGCGAGGTATAATTTCAGGTCAATTAGACCGAAATATCCTTTTCACCAAAGATGCTCAACAAATCTTAGAAGACTGCGCAGGCTGTATGATGTGTCTGGTAGATTGTCCTTCTGGAGTAAACATACCAAAAATTATGTTTGATGCTAAGATCATGCACTATGAGAAATCAAAACTACCATTCATAGGAAAAATCCCACGTGGGCATTATTTCTCAGGAAATTATGAACTAGTTGCTCGGATGGGAAGTTTATTCTCCCCCTTATCAAATATTGGGCTTTGGGGCCCAAATAAATACTTAATGGAGCTATTTGGTGGTGTTCATCATAATGCGAATTTTCCAAAATTTACCAGAAATACTTTTCAAAAATGGTTCAAGAATTATAGGAAAGAAAATCCTCCACCAGAAAATCCGACGAAGAAAGTCGCCTTATTTCACGGTTGTTTTGCTAATTATACCGAAAATAGGGATATAGCCATTGCTGAGGTTCAGGTTCTTGAGAAAAATAATATTGAAGTAGTTGTTCCAGAAAAGCAATACTGTTGTGGTATTCCCCTCCTTTCTAATGGACTTGGTCATGTAGCTAAGCAAAAAGGAGAGAAAAATGCTAAAGTTTTTGCAGAATATGTGAAAAATGGGTATGATGTTGTGACACAATGTAGCTCCTGTTTTGCTACACTCAAAGATGAATTACACGAGACCCTTGTTGGGAATG
>JAEOUE010000319.1 GCA_016839515.1 Candidatus Hodarchaeum mangrovi | reverse complement strand
ATATGCCATTTTCTCAATAACTGGACAGGTACATTAATTTTAATTTTTCTTTAGAATATTCAAATATTTTCTAAGTTCATCTTGTACTTTGAATAAATCTTAATTCTTTTTCCTTTTCATTTTCCCATTTTTTACGTTCTGAACGAAGTTTGAAGATATCTATGTCCTTATATATTAAATCTTCTTGTTTTGAGGGAATACTTCGTTCAGTACGATCCTTTTCTGGGGTATAGATAAGAGAATCACCAAATTCAGCTATATTAGCAAAAAAGCAATAAGCGTATAAGGATCTTCGCGCATCGAAGTGAATTGCTTTAAAATCGGCAGTGACAGGAGTAAAAGCTGGATTAAGAATAATATCCACAGAGGGTTCAAAATTTTTCAATTCTACTCGCAGATCCATGTCGAGAAAATCTCGGCAAATAACAACTGCAATTCGACCAAATTCAGTATTACTTACGACAACTTTTCTTGGCAATTGCCCTACTTCAATATTCTCCTTGAATCTATGCTCTCCAACTTGTATCATAGCAGGAATGTGCTTTTCTTGTTCCCAAAGGATTCCATATGGCCCAACAACCACAGCAATATTCTTTCTCCTTGTATAGTCATGATAGGCACCTGGAATTATGTACATTTCGTACAGTTTAGCAAGATCCGAAATATCTTTTAAAAATTCAACAAAATTAAGATCAATTGACATTTCTGGGAAAACTAAGACATTTATACCCTCATTGTGAGCATTCTCAATCATACTTTTAACTTTTATCCTGATACTTGAAACCTTATTCCTTTGAATTCTTAACATACCTGAAGAATCTATGTTATAGAATTCGTTCATAATATTACCTGATCTAGAAACGCCAATTTGGGCAATACCAACCCTCACTTCTCTTTTTTGAGTTCTGGGATGTTCTTTAAATATATCGCGATAAATTATTTCATACTTTTTCCCAACTTTCTCTTCGAAAACTCTTTTCTCTTCTTGATTAAACTGCGTTACTTCACTTAACCTTGGAGATTGACTCGTTTCTATCGAGCAACTGGGGGCTATAATTCCAGTTGTAGTACCTGATATACTAGGTTTTTTAATAGAATTTAACGCTGAAAAAATAATTTTCTCTTCTTTTTCCACAGTACTCAAGCGCTTCAACACTTCTCTTTCTTTATCTTCATAGCCAGCATTCTTAAAAAGTAAAGCTGCGGATTTTAGATATTCTGATCCAATTTCTAATAGTTTTGACCTTTCATCAAACTCTAACTTATTATCTGCTTGGATAAGGGACCACCCTGCGTCAAAATATATTGATGTTGCCAAGACCCAATCATTTCCTTTTTCAAATCCCCCCTTTTCATATGAGGCGGCTGCTTTTCGCAGAATTATACGGATTTTCTGATATAACTCCGCTTTCAAATCGTACTCATCAACCTCATCGAACTTACATCCTAACTCTAGTGCCTGACAGAATGCAGAATTACCTGATGCAAGTAATTTTAATTTACTATCATTAAAATGTTTACTTGCTTTTGTGAAGAGCTTTGATGCTTCTGTGAATCTGTCGGGATCACGATATTTCTCAGCTAACTCCATACTTTCCCATGCTCTGCACAAGTAATAAACTGCCTCAAGATCTCCTCTTTCTCGTTCATTTTTAAAAAGGTAGCATACATCCCTAAATTGTGAAGCAGCAGTGGCGAATAATTCTGCAGATCCAGAATATTCCCCTTGCTTTCCAAGAATCCTAGCTTTTTCCACATCAGCTCTTGCAGAACAATATTTAATTCGCAACTGAGCCACCTTCTTTAACTTTTCAATTCTTTCTAATGTGAATTTATCTTTGAAGTGATTTGAAGCATTATTCAAATTATTTATAGAAGAATCGAAACCATTCTGAGTAAATTTATATTTTTCTGTGGCTTCCTCATGATTTTCAAGCTTACTTAGATATTCAGCTTCTTCCTGTATTGCCCAAGCGGAAAAATAATCCGCTTCATACGAGAAGCTTGCTAAATCTTTGAGTATTTCAATTGCTTTCTCATAAGATTCTTTAGCTTTTAAATGGTTTTCATTCTTATGATAATTCTTTGCATCTTCAATCAAGCTCCATGCTTCATTATAATTCATCTTTTCAGTAATTCTTTTTTTTAGAGGTCGATAATCAACTTTATTTAAAGAATTTTTATATGCGTTTTTCGCTTTTCTATAGAAAGTTGCTGATTCTGCGTAATGGCTTAATCTATCCTCAATCCGAGCGATATATTCACATGTTACTCCTGCATATGAATAATACTTTCTTTCAATACATTCATCATAAACAAAATTAAACAGATCTTTGGCTTGGATTAGTATCTCGTTATTAGACGTTAAGATACCCATCTCTTCAAATAATAACCCTAATCTTATTCTAGCGGTTATTTTACCCGTTCGAGATTCTATAGCGTGTTCGATATACTTTTTTCCAGCATCAATCGCTATCCTAAGTTTTTCCACTATTTCTTCTTTTGTATCAGCTATGTCTGAAAGCGTTTTATACGCTCTATAGATGGAAGAAAATGCAGTAGCCCGAAATATACCGCCTTCGAATCTTTCTCCAATCACTTTAGCTTGGATTGCATAATTCTCCATTCTTTTTGAGAGATTATTACGTTTTTCTTTATTTGTGGTTAGATTAATTAATTGAGATAATGACCAGACTAGCTCTTGAAGGATTATGACATCCCAATATCCACCTACAATTGTTCCCAAAAGCCTTTCACCAAATTCAATACCTTTTTCAGCATAAGTCCTTCTTTGGATCAGACTGAAAATGCTCATTTGAGCTATATTGGTATAATATAAAGCTGATAAAAAGTAAGCTCGATGGGAGTAAGGAAAGTTTGAGTTTGCAAATATATCTCCCTTCTCATTGATTTCTTTAATGTCTTCACTGATTCTTTTTTGAAGATACTTTAATTTCCCTGCTGTTAAAGCAAAGTAATCCAGGTTATAGACTTGCATTATGATCCCGGAGTTATTTCTCGCTTTTCTGCTTAATTCTATGCACTCCTCAATAAGCTTTAAACTTTGATCGATATATATGCCCTGTTCTATTTCCTCCTCGATATAATAAAATCCATAGTAATATAGAGCAACTCCCTTTGCTGAATAAATTGACCTAAGAAATCGAGCGTTATTAGAATTTCCTAATATTTTTAGACTTTCATCACATCTCGTTATTAATTTTCTTAAAAACTCTTTCCAGCGTTCTTCATCTTTTAAATCTCTTATTCCAATTAAAACAAACCAACTCATCATTTCTACATCTAAAATTTCTGTGAGATAATGAAAATATCTGATCTCCTTGGAGATATTCCACGATTTTGTAGCAAAATCAAAACATTTCTTTAATGCATCATTCATTTCTTCTGGATTATCAAGACAATAACATAAATAAATTGCTACTAATGAACAATAATACGATATTCTTGCAAGACTCTCTTTATTCTTCTGATTATCCTGAAGTTCATATGATCTAATTAAAGCCGTTAATGATTCTTGAGTTTTTTTTTGAACTTCTGCTTTAGATTTTGAAAATAGTATAGCTTGTATAAATAATGATAATCCTTTACATTCCAGAATCTCAGATTGACTAATATTTTTATCATAAAGATCAGCAAGCTCCCTTAAAGCTTCAATAATGGTATTACCAATTTCTTCTAATTCTTCTGGATTTTCTGATGCATACATAGCCTGGATATATGTATCTAAAGATGAATAATATAATTGAAAAGCTTTTTCCTCAACTCCCTCTCTCCAATACGATTTAGCTGCTTGTTGGTACAACTTAGCTGCTGCTTTCCAATTGTAATTACTTTCCTCAACTTGTGCTTTAACAACTAATTCATTTAATTCGATATCAACCATCCTCGTATTGTATTCCTATATTGTAATTACGCTTAAGATATATATAATTTCTTACATTTAAATCAAAAATATTTATTCTTGTTAATTTATGTTCTATATATTATTTTATCTATGAATTTATGAAATCATGCTCTCTGAAGTGCATATCAAATGAATTATAGATAAAATATTTAAATTTCATTCAATATATCTCTCATTTGACTCAAAATAATCCATTTAAACCCAGAAAGTTTAAATGCGATGATTTCGAAAAAAAACTTTATAATTTTAAACACATTTACT
>JAEOUE010000022.1 GCA_016839515.1 Candidatus Hodarchaeum mangrovi | reverse complement strand
TTCTCAAATTTATTTATTTCATTGAATTAAGATTATCATGCTAATTATTTTTCTCTTTAATGATCCTATTGATTCATCCTAATTCTTTATGAATGTATAGCTTTATTAAAGTTATTACTTATAAGTTTTTTCATTTTTTATATGTTATGACTGAAAGATTCAATCACTCCTTTAAATCTCTCGAATTAAAGTTTTTTTTGTATATTCTTGAAATACTGCGAAAAGCTACGAATTTTAATGGTATTTTCTCACAGGAACTATTTATATCAAGTTTTCCATGTAGAATAATAACCATTATATCAACTCAAATGAAATTTTCTTCTTTTATTACTTCTAACTCCAAAGGATCCTCGGGAGGGAGTTTAATAGGTATTTCTTCTTTTTTTCTATTTCTAATGATACTAAGGACAATTAATAATAATATCATGCTTATTCCAAAGAGGAAGAATAAATTCACATAATCAGCTAAATCAAAGGGTGAGAGTGTAGAAATCGGGAATGAGGGTACATTGGCTGTTTCTTTCACACTTACAATTACATCATCTGATAATCTGTTATTCCATGTATCTTCTGCAATTATCGTATAAAGATGGATTCCGATAGGAAGGCCATCGATTGAAACAGTAACAGATTGATTTTCTGTCCAAGTTTTATTCCATTCGGTCTCAATATACTGATAATTGTGTTGAATGGAATAATTTTTTGGATTCTTATCAGCAATATACCAAGTGATATTATGACCTGTAGTATTCACTAGATAGCTGATATCAGAGGGCCCTGTTATAATAGGAGGAATTAAATCTAGGCTTGAGTTCTGTTTAATAGCAAATAACGGAATCTTAAATTCTCTTGGGTGAATAATCCAATTAAATGTAGTGTTAGTGATTGGGGAATGAATGGGGGAAAAAATGATAGAAAATAAAAGGATCAATAAATGAAAAATCCTTATTATGGATCTAATATTCATGATCTTTACCCAAACATTAAATAAGTATCTTTTTTATCTAGTTATTTTAATTTGATGCATTAAATTATTTAGTTAAATCTATAAATAATTGTACAATCTTCTTCCTTTTTAATAACTGATGATGAGCTAATAAATAGTAAAAGAAAAAATTTGCGACATCTTTTGTTTGGATTATTGGATTAGGGTCATTGAGTGATAATGCAGTCCAGATCTTTTCTTTTAACAGTATATTATAGATTATTTCTAATTGTTTTGTTTCGCCTTTTTTTATATTTAAATTTGGCATTCTGTTAGAAATTATTTGGTTTAGTTCTTCAATAACCGAATTCCAGTATCTTCTTTTTTCAGCTTTATCAATAATTTCTTCTGGTGTTCCTTTTTTGAATACCATTTGTTGAAGGATGATTTTGAACTTTTCAATTTGGGATACATACTTCAAACCATACTGGTACAAATATTCTTGTATTCTTATATTTAAAGTCTTATTTAGTTGCTTCGTGATTATATTAGATTTTTTTCTATTTATAAAGTCATGAAACTGTTTTTCTCCTATAAGAGTAGATGAAGAAAGGTTGCATTGCTTTTTGATGATATCATCTATACTCTGAAATTCAGTACTCATATTTCTGAGTATATTTTCAATGATATGAAGGGAATTTCGAATAATAGTTTCTTTATTCTTCCTATAGATACAATAAATACCTGCAACTGAACCTGAATTTCGTATTCTAGAATCAGTGGAGAACTTATTAGCGATTAACCAATTATACCATACCATTCGATATTCCGTGTCTACAGGAAAAATATCTGGGCCACTTAACTGATCTATTATTGATTGCTCAACCTGTTGGGCCGTATCACCTTTAACTAAGGCAACTGATTTTGTCATCAATCTTACTGCAGTTAAATCAGGATCTTCTTTAATCTTCTCATTAAAGAAATAATCAATTGAACTAGGACCGCGATCTAAAAAATAACAGAACATAATAGAAGAAAATATCAAACTATTCTTATTCAACATTCTTCATCCGATTCTCTGCTTTAGTGAATCCACAGTTTGTTGTGCTTTAACACTTTTATACTCTACAATAGCTACATGATCAATCTCACATTTAAAATGCAGGACAACTATTAAATTGATTGATATTTATTAAAGAAAAAGATTGAAACAAAAGGATTTTTTAAATTCTTGTAAAAAATACATGAAAATATTTAGATAAATGATCTTGATAGGAATTGTGAAAAGAGATTTTCTAAGTAATTATTTATTTAAGAGGAATATTTGTGCCTAATTCCGATGAAAAGAAAGAAAGAGTAAATATCGATCAAATAACTAGGTATTATCTAGAACCTATACCTCTTGATTCTTTTCTTCGTCATCAAATTTTAGAGTTGTTTCTAAAAACTGAACTTGAAGATTTTCAGGCACAAATATTACTTTCGTTAGTTTTACACGGAGGTCAGATAAAACCAATCACTCTTGCTAATGATATTCACTGTAGTCCGACACGTTTAGAATTACCTGATGGATTTCCTAGCTTAATCGACTTAAATTTAATTGTAATGTCCCATACACGTCCCAAAACAGTCATATTAGCTGTAAGTATTGATGAACTCATTGAAAGATTATCTAAAAAGACAATTAAGACCATTGATTTATTAGATCCAGAATTAGCACGAGAATTGTTACATAAGCTAGATCAATTCACAATAACAAGTACTTCCAATGATTCAAAAAATATTCATATTGGTGATCACCTAATTTTGTTGAATTATTTTGCCAATTTAGAACAATTGTGTCAAAAAATACCCTCTTTATTCTCATTGCTCTTTTTCTGCCTTTCTTCTTTGGGAATGAGCCTTTGTAGTGCATTTATACTTTCCAAATTGATACTAAACGGAGGGAAGATTGAAAAAAGAAATTTTTACAATGAACAAATCAAGAAAAATAATCAAGAAATCCTTGAAACACATCCAAAGTTATTAGAGGATGATTTACAGAAGTTAGACTATTCTAATAATGATCGAAAACAAATAATTGAAAAATTAAACCTTTTTTTCGAACAAACTAAGAATGAATGTCAATTTTCCAGTGAAAACCAATTCAATATGGCATTAGATGGATTAAAAGAGTATTTTCAATCTACTTCAATGAGTATACAGGAGAGAAGTAGAAAAACTAAATACATAACACTTGTAAAAACGATTTCACAACTTGGGGATTCACTATATCAATTAGCAATAAATTATAAAAATTCTCACAAATCAGAATTTCGAATGTTAAAACTGGCTTATTCAAATGTCAAGCTAGTTGACAGTGAAATTTTTCTTTCTACAATTGCTGATCCTTCTTCTACACGAAAACGTCTAGAAACGGATATCAAATATGCACAAAAAATTTACTTGGTTCTAATTCATTCATATTTTGTAGAAGATATTTTTCTTAAGATCTTTGACTCAGAAAATCTTTCTTGTGAATTACATCTGATTGCTGCAGAAGAGCAGAAAGATCTATTCACCGAAATATTGGTCAAACATAAGATTTCTATTCAAGGGAAAAGAGGAATCTTGTCATCTGATACAATAATTTTCATTCCCTCTGATGAAATTCCTCAAGATATTCTTGTGGGGAATTTAATCATTTTATTCTATAAAATAGGTGCGTCAATGATCATTATTCACGAAGAAATAACAAAAAATAATCCTACGGAAATCAATACTATATTTACGGACGTTGAACTCGCTTTTCAGTATTTTAATGAAATAACAATTGAAAATCATAAAAAAATAACTAATATTATGTCGTTAATTAGAAATAAAAGAGAATGATCTAAAATGAGTCACTTAAAAACTACTGTTCGAGCAATTGGATCTCCTATTAACTTGGTTTTTTGTGGATTAGATTATGCAGGAAAAACTGCCATGAATATTAGAATGAGAACAGGTAAATTTATTTCAGATCTGAAACCCACTCTTGCGTCCACAATGGACTCAGTAACTCTAGTTCATGATGAGGATTTAGTTCAAGCAACTATTATCGATTTGGGGGGTCAAGAAGCATTAAGAGATAATTGGGCTGCTTTTATTGAAAAAAGTGATGTAGTGATATTTGTAATCGATGCGCATGATTCATCTCGGTTTGATGAAGCTAAAAAAGAATTTCAGCAAAGGATTGTACCTTTAGCCCAAAAAATTCCCTGCCTTATTGTCTGTAACAAATTTGATTTAATTAAAAATAGTTCCATGGAGAAAGATTCATCAAAGCTAATTAATGAAGTAGAGAATACCATTCAAGCAGCATTGGCCGTACCCAAGGACGGAAAATTTATGATTTTAGTTACTAGCCAAAAAACGGGATATGGTTTACCGAAAGTCACACGGTTAATCCGAGAATTGTTAATGTCTTCCCTATAGCTTAATTAACTAAGAATAAACTTTATTTTTTCCTTAAAAAATATATTTATAGATATTTAATGGATGGATAAAGAAAATTGGACAAAAAAAGTTTTGTTTTCATTGAAAAACAAATTCGAAAAAAGACATTTGGGATTTTGACAACTTTAAATCAAGATGGAACCCCACATACAACAGGAATTCTTTATGCTGTTTCAGCTCCTCCTTCACAATTTTCCCTTTATTTTTTAACCTCTAAAAAGTATAAAAAAGTTAGAAATATTAAAAAAAATCCTCAAGTGTCATTTATCATCCCTTTCCCTCATTATTGCTTACGATTTCTTCCTTCAGGAACTGTGACATTTTATGGGAAAGCTAAACTTATTCCTTTGGACACACCAGAGATTAGTGAACTTTTTCAGAGTAAAAGAATACTTCGATTAATTTCTATGGAAGTGAAACAAGGAACTAATGTATCACTTACTTTTTTGAAAATGACTCCTAATCCAAAGGTATTATGTTTTGGGGTAGGGATTAATGCCATGAAATTACGAAAAAATCATGCTAAAGGAGCTTATTCAGTAATAATCCCTAATGGACGTTTAGAGAAGGAATATCTATAATTCTATTTTTAAAAACTGCTATATTAACACAATCTAATGTTCGAAGGCTAGCGAAAAAGAGAAACAAATAATAGGTGTTATAATCCTATATGCCCTATTTAATATGTAAATTCTCTTATTTTTTCTTTCGAAAGAGGAAAATTTCCCACACGTAAATAAATCTGGTTAAGTTTGACCCGATTATAAAGAAATTCAACTTCAATCTTAAACTGTTTCTCCTTAAGCTCCAGTTCTTCAATTTGCTCTAAAAGATTGAGATAGACTTCATGAGAACTAAGTTGTTGTTGAATAAGAGTCTGAAGCATGGTTTCATTACTTGAAACATTATTCTCTTTATCATTGGTTTCATTATAAATACTTAATTTAATATTCCCTTGAATAATAGCTTTTTCATATTCTAGTTTTTTCAATTGGTCTTGAAATTCCAGTATTTCAAGTTGTAGCTTCCGTATTTGGGAAATATCAAGATGAATATTCTCGTAGAGAGCAGAAAGTGAATCTTCTTTTTTTTTAGGCATGACATCAAAACCTTAGAAAGGATAATTTGTACTCTCAATTTCAACTTTTTATAGTAAGGATTATGTTTCTAATTACAACGGACAATTTTGATAATGATCAATGTTGTATTAAATTAATATTTTTCCTTTTAACATGAGTTTAAATCTCTGTCTTTTATATAAAAAGTACCATAAGAGATGTAAATGTATTCTATGTAAATCATAAAGGTAAAAACTCTAATATGAATGATTCAATAAATATTGCACTTTTAAACGATAGAGTTATTAATCAACTCAAATTTACCGCTAAGAAATACTTTTTATACTCAAGTACAAAAATATTACCCGAGTATAATACTTCACTAAATGACTTCAAAGAACAATAGTAGGCTCTAATATGAAAAAGAACCAAGAACAAGACCTAAAAAAACAACTAAGAACAAAACGAAGGAAAAATATTCGGCGGAATCACATTATCGATACTGCTGAATGGCTTTTTATCAATCAGGGTTATGATCAAACCATGGTAAATCAAATTGCCGAAAAAGCAGGATATACTAAAGCCTCAATTTATAATTATTTTGATTCAAAAGACGATCTATACCTTGCAGTTATAACACGAGCCTTCGATGCTATGTATACTATATTTCAGGAGACTTTTTCTAATCCTAACGCCAAATTTGAGCTGATGACCTTAGGAAAAGCCTATTTAACCTTTGTTGATCAACATCTTGGCTATGCTAGTCTAATGGAGTCGGGTAGATTGAGTCTAATAATTGGTGCTATTTTATATAAAGAAGAAAATGAAATCGCTCTAAATGATAGAGAAAAAGCTTTTCGAACAGTTCACTTGAACATTGAAAAATTCATGCTACAAGTCATTTCTAAAACAATGGAAGATGCAGGAGTACATGAAAATCTTGATCCTTTTAGTGTGGTTATGGCTCTTAGTACTTTAGGTACAGCTATTAATGACCTTATTAGACGAACGGCAACAGAAGATCCTTCCCAAAATAAAGCTCGTGAATATTTAGAGGTTTTGTTTAATATTATTGACAAAGGATTGAAGCATTATGATGATTAGGTTTTGTACTCTAACAAAAACTATAAGGAATGAAACAAGTTGGATAACATGTACACAAAAAATCTCTTTATTAATCAAACAAGAGCAAAGCAAATTTTAACAAGTCTAAAAGCTAGTTGTTTTCTAGTTTTATTCATTTGTTTGGGAATCCTAGCGGTTTTTAATATCAATGGAAATAGCTTAGGACATTTTATTTTACCCCTTTTTCTTTTATCTGAGCTCCCACTACTAGCTAACTTTTATTTCATTTTTTTGGTAAGATTAGGATTCTCTCCTCCTCAGATAACAAGAATTTTCTCACGATATTATATGTCGGGTTTAATATTCCATAGTTTGAGCTTTACTCTCACGTTAGGAGTTGTTTTTATTCATATGATATCATTACTAGCTAAGGCGACCTATTGTATTATCTTAATGGCTATTCTTATCTTTCTATGGTTCATTGAATATAATTTCTGGAAAAAAAGGTGGCCGCTCCATCCTACAAACTTTCAATCTTCAATCGCTTATTGGTTTCACTGGACTACAATTTTTGGTCTTATTATTGGCCTTCCCTTTCATGCGGGAACCTGGAGCCTTTTTACTGTAGCAATATTTGCCCCAGTTACATTTGGATCGCTTTTCTTAATAATTATCCAAGATTTTTCGAACTTAAAATCAAAAAGCCAGGAATTCGGAAGCTCAATAGAAAACATTTCATAAAAAAAGGATTATGGTGACAAAGCAATGAAAAAAGCTTTAGTTTTATATCATTCTCTCTTTGGGAATACAAAAAAAGTTGCAGCTAGTTTAGCTGCTGGAATAAGTGAAAAAGGAATAAAGGTTGATTGTGTTAGCATAGAGGAGATAGATATCGATCTAATTCCTAATTATGATTTTCTTGCAATAGGGGGACCAACACATGTCATTGGTTTATCAAAGGAAATGAAAAAATTTCTGAATCGACTGAAAACGTTAAATCTTAAAGGAAAAAAGGGATTTAGCTTCGATACAAGGAATCATTCGCGTATGAATAGTAGAAGATGGCTTCTTATTGAAAATAGTGCTTCAAAACGGATTGAATCTAAGTTGAAAAAAATGAAGATCAAACCCATAATACCCCGTATGTCTTCTATTGTCATTGGTCGAGAAGGGCCTCTTGAATCGGGAGTAGAAACTGCTATGTTTGAAACTGGAAGAAAAATCGGGAGGCTTCTAGCCTCTTAATCCCTTTAACTCAACCGAATATTTCTTGCATCAAGAAATATTTTTAAACAAGACACTGTTGATTATTACTAAATTACCTTTTAATGGTTTGAGTGAGGTAAAATGCCAAAGATTATATATAAGAACTGGGCGCCAGATCAAGGTTTTGAAGAAAAGCAAGCAGAAGTATTCAACGAAGCAAATCCTTTTAAATTTCAACCTGCTAGTGGTGAGCAAATTAAAAAACAATTTTCTAAAGACAAAATTAACCCAAAACACGTAAAATATGCATTCAAAGATAATCAAATGATAGGGTATATTCAAGCCAAAGTAAAGGACAACGTCAAAGAAATTATCCTTAGCTATCCTTGGACCTTACCTGGTACCCCTCCTGAAGTTCAAAGTTCCTTGTTTGATGATATGTTAAGCTATTTTAAAGCACAGAAAGACTTAGCTGATTATAAATTTCGAGTTAATCCGATGAACAAACCTGAATCCAACCTGGAATTTCTACAGAGTAGAGGCTTTGTAGAAAAGAATGTTTGGAGAACTCTTCTTATTTCTTTATCAGAAATCGCTTCAGTAACCTATGATTCTAAATATACTTCACGGATTGGTACTGAGAGTGATATAGATGCTGTAATACAGCTTATTAAGGATGATGGACGTTATATTGATCAATTTGCTAATGAAGAGGCCATAAGACAATATTTAACCGAGAAAGTTCTCTCTATTGGGCATTTGGTATTACTTTATGAGAATAAGGAACTTATAGCTGCCTCAGCACCTCTCATATTTAAATCCCCTCAGCAAGAAGAAGAACGAATCATTCAGCGATTTACAGCATTTAAGAATGTCAAGGATCCTGATCCATTCATCCCTCTCTTAATTGAAGTAGCAAAAGAATGTTTGAATTCAGGTTATGGAGAAGATATTCCTATGTTGTTTTATACTGACTTGATAGAAACTCCTCCCGAACAACAAGAATTGATCAAACATTTCACTCCGTTACGATCAGACATATTAATGTATTATTACTATTTAGAGAGGGGAAACTAGACAGATTAAATTATAGGATTCTCAAACCAAAAAACTGCAAGGAATACAATGCCCATAGTATTATATTCCTCACAATTTGCAACAATATCAAAGTCACAATCTTGGTCAATGTCCTCAAAAATCATTTGATCCCATTTTTCTCTATTTAAGAATGGTTCTGGCAATCCTCGATAGTCATCTCCCCACTTTATAACATTTACTTGACATTCAGTGGATAAAATCTCGCCTTGGTACTCCATCCAAAATTCTGATGCTTTTTTAGTCAGCAAAACTCCATTCCAGTATATCAACATACCAATAATGTCTAATTTTTCATCTTGATTTATGTCAAAAACCTTTAGTGGATGATCTCTCCATTTAATAATCTCAGGTTCTTCGATTACATGTTTCGCTTATTCAAATGTCATATTTCTGGGATATCCACCTATTAAGGAAGAATATACTGCAAAATTTTCAATTTTCCGTTGAAATCTCCAAAATGGATTATTTCTTTTATCTTTTTACGAATTTCGGATCTGTATTTATCATAAACAATACTGAAAAATAAGAAATTACGGAAGACATTTTAAACGAGAAGGTTGATGAAAGTTAAATGAGTAATGAGAAAGTATTATTTATTTTTCCTCCGAGTAGCTGGGGAACCATTGAAAGATTTTGTCAACCTCTTGGTGCCCTTTCTTTAGTCACTGTCCTTCGTCAACAGAACATCGATACCCATATTTTAGATCTTTCAGCTGAAGGCTGGTTTCCTAGAAAATTAGCACACTATATTAAGCAAAATCAGTTCACTCATCTTGGAGTGACTATCTTGACTCCTTTTCGAAGAGTTGCCTATGAAATTCTGCAACTTGTAAAAAAAGTAAATCCAAATATAATAACTCTCGTAGGGGGACCGCATGTCACATATATGAAAGAAAATATTTTTTCTGAAAGTCCATTCATTGATATTGCTGTTTCAGGAGAAGCGGAAAGTCAAATAGTAGATATTATCCAGACAACGACTAAAAAAAAGTTTTATGAGACCCGTTATATTGAAAATATCAATGAATTACCTTTTCCAGAGCGGAAGCTGCTTCGGCATATCAAGTACAATAAAATGAATAATATATGGATAAATGATTCAGCAAGTATGAATGTAGGAAGAGGGTGTCAATGGAGAAAATGTCGTTTTTGTAGTCGTGATATGTTGACTCTAAAATATAGAAGACGATCGGTTGAAAATATCATAGATGAAATTCATATCGTTCAAAATGAATTAAATTATAAAAACATCATATTTGTTGATGATTCTCTCAAGATAAATTCAAATTTTGCTAAAGAATTGTTCAAAACCAAAGTAAAAGAGGGGCTTGATATACCATTTTGGGCATTAGCTCGCGCAGATCAAATTGATGATGAAGGGGCACGATTGATGCGGCGAGCAAATGGTACAGGTTTACTAATTGGAATTGAGTCAATAGTTCCACGTGTTATCGGGATGTATCAAAAAATCAGTTCTAATCCAAGAAAATGGAAAGGATTACTAGATCGAACTTTTGAACTCGCAGATAAATACGATTTAATAACAATTGCTACTTTTATTATTGGGGGGCCAACAGAAACAGAACGAGAAATAGATGCTACCATTAATTATTGTCGCGCTTCCACATTGGAAATTGCGCAACCATTTCCGTTCCAATATAATATTGGATCTGATTTTTGGAAGGAGGCTATCAATGAAGGAAAAATTGCTCCGACTCAATATTATTCTTATAATGATAAAGGAACGGGAACAACAGAATTTACTACAGAAGAGCTGTTTGAAAAAACCCTTAAGGCTGAATTTTTAATCAATTCCCCCCTACTGAATGCATCGCGATACCTTCGTTTAATCCGGAAACTAATCAGGCAGAAAAATTTTTCCATAGTAGGTCAAAATTTATTAAGATTGCCTTTTATCATCCAAGCAACCTACAAACAACACCCCTATGAAATAGTTCCTGAAGAATTACATGGTTAAAAGATCCTCAGCCTACCAAGGTAATTCTTTTCCTTCCCAATCTAAGAATTTTCCTGAATCTTCCATTTTTAAAGATTTAATAACCTTAATCATACCACTTATTGATTCGTTAGGGAGCATTGGGGCATCTTCATTTGCTGTCATTGATGTTTTTACCCAACCAGGATGAAGTGCAATTACTACAATTCCAGTATCTTTTAGTTCATATGAAAGGATTTTTGTTATCATATTTAAAGCTGCTTTACTGCTACAGTACCCATATTTTCCTTTTTGTTTTCTTAAGGCAATTGAACCGTTACTAGAAGTAATATTTACAATAACTGGTTCTTTTCCTCTTTTCAATAATGGAAAGAATTTTTCAGTCATCATCAACGGTGAAATTGAATTTACTAACAATATTTTACTTAAAAGTTCTTGATTGAGTTCACCAAATAGTAAGATAGATTTTTCATCCCCTGATATTATTCCTGCATTGTTTATTAAAATATCTATTTTATTAGTCTTTTCTAATACTCTAAGATAGAATTCATGCCTTGATTCTTCTCTACTGACATCTAACTGATAGATCTTCAAATTTTCACCATATTCATTTTTAACGTGATCCAATTCTTTACTATTCTTTGGAAATCGACTACCAGTAAAAATTCGATGACCATTCTTTAAGAATTGCTTTGTGAATTCCAAACCTAATCCTCTACTTCCACCAGTGATTATAACATCTCTCAAAAAACATCTCTCATTTGTTTAATTTTTTGTTTTGGGAACCTTTCCAGCCTTAATCCATTTAGGGAAGACTTCTATCAATACCCGTGATTTCACTTTTTCTAGGACAAAGGTTAAAACTTCTTTTCTTTTTTTCTCATCGTCAAAATATTT
>JAEOUE010000079.1 GCA_016839515.1 Candidatus Hodarchaeum mangrovi | reverse complement strand
TCTTTATAGTAGGATTAGTAGTTGTTATAACCCAAGCTGGGTTGATTCGCCCTCTAACAAATCGATTTTCTGACACTACTTTGCTCACTGTTGGATTATTGTTTCTTAGTCTTGGTTTCTTGGGATTAAGCACCGTTTCTTCCTTGGAAACAATGATAATATGGGTAATTCCTCTTGCATTTGGTTCTTCCATTTCTAACCCTACATTAGGGGCATTTCTATCTAAAGAGGCTCCCCAAGATAATTCAGGAGCTATATTAGGATTAAATCAGGGAGTAGGATCGTTCATGCGTATTTCAGGTCCTTTAATTGGAACTGCACTCTTTGAGATCAATGCTGCCTTTCCTTATTATTTAGGAGCGATAATTCTATTAATAGGATTATTTTTGGCTTTAATCATTCGCTATTTCATTAAACGATCAATTCTTGGGTACCCTTGTTTACGATGTGGAATCACTTTACAAGAAGGAGTCGCAATATGTGGTCGATGTGGACTTGATCAATTTAAATATGTAGCTAGAACGGCGGAAAATAAACTAACAAATTATTAAAGGTATTTATTATGCCACATGCCGTTATAAATGGAAATATTAGTATTGAAAATGTGTTTAAAGATATTAAACCAATTTTCATTAGATTTAATGATACAATTTTAAAGACAAATGAATTTTTTATCTCAAAGGATAAGAAAACGATTCTTATAGATGCATTATGTGTTGAAACAGGAAAAAATAATTCCTTTTTTATGATGTTAAACCAAAGAGATGATGGTATAGTAGTTAGAATATCACCAATAACAGAAATTGATAAAACAGATGGAGTTAAAATGTTATTAGCTCAAATTACGAAATCAATACTAAAAAGTTATGATAAAGTTACCTTAGGAAAAACAAATTTAGAAAAATATCTTGAAATGAATCTTTTGGAGTAAATTAAAAATGAGTTTCATAAATATTAACAAAAATAAGAAAACCCTGATTATTGGGAATATCTTAGGCTTTATCCTCACCGTTGTGATGAATTTTCTGGCCATAGGCCTCCCATTAAATGGAAAAACGACACAAGAATTATCGGATCAATATCCAAACCTTTTTGTACCTGCGGGTTATGTTTTTGCAATCTGGTCAGTAATATACACCTTATTACTTATTTTTACAATTTATCAGATCCTACCTCGAAATAGAGAATCACCAATATTTGAAGAAATTTCATGGTGGTTTGTTATTAGCAGCCTAGCAAATAGCATCTGGATAGTTTTCTGGCATTATGAACAAGTTCTATTATCATTGCTCATAATGTTCGCTTTACTGATTTCTCTAATTATAATTTATATCCGACTAGATATTGGTAGAAAATCTGTCTCACGAGATGTAAAATTAGCAGTTCATGTGCCATTCAGCGTATATTTAGGCTGGATTACAGTTGCAACAGTAGCGAATATTACTGCTTTCCTTGTCTCAGTGAATTGGGATGGATTTGGAATCGATGAAGGAATCTGGACAGCAATCGTTCTGTTGGTCGCAACACTTATAGCAATTATCATCCTAATCCAACGAAAAGATGTTGCTTATGGATTAGTTCCAGTTTGGGCTTTCTTTGGAATTTTTACTAAACAATTAGAATCTAGATCAGATGTATCATTAATCGCAGCAGTCTGTGCAATTTTAATCGCTGCTATTATTGTTGCAACAGTATTAAGAGATAGAATGAGATAATCATTCACCTTATTTTCATTTTTTTTAGAAATTGCGATTCTGTTTATATCAACCCTTTAACTAATTTCAGGGCATAATGACTCTTTCTTTGAACCATTAATAGAATCTTGCATTCTATCCTTAAAATTCCAACTAAAATGATTCAATGGTTTCAATATAATGGCTACTTCCTTTACTTTTCGATTAAGTAATCGTTTTCCAAATGCTGATTCTCTTCCTTCGGGTAAATATTTATCTAATAGTCGTTGAAGAGTTGATAATCCAGTTTTTTCATCAATCTCAACATTCGCTTGACCCCTAACACCACAATAAGGTGGATCTTCATTAGAAATTTCAAAAGCACATCTAG
>JAEOUE010000078.1 GCA_016839515.1 Candidatus Hodarchaeum mangrovi | reverse complement strand
TTTAAGCTGCGGAGTTTGCCACATTAGCGATCTTTGCCAGAATTGCTGGATTTTTCTGTTTGAAGAGACGAAGGAGAAAATGAAAGTAGTGATAGAACCTTCGAGTAAGTTCGAGTAATTGTAGACCTATATAGGAATTATCTCTAATCGCGTATATACCTTGGTATATACTTTTCCAATCTAAACTAGCCTTTGACAGACTTCACAATTAACATTATACTGCAGTACGTCCTTTTTTTATCTACTAGAATCAAGAGGAGGGAGAGAACTTCAGTTAATCGAATAAACTAATCACTTTTACAAGTGTTTTTGAAAAAAGATTTATAAAATGACATCTAACGGATAAAATCGTTAAATATTCTCATCTCTCGTTAAGATATCATTTTTTTTACACTATAATAAAGGAGAAAAGGTGTGTACCCTTTTGGTTAAAGATACACAAATCCCCCATAATATCCTTCTTGACCTACAGTAGGTGAAGTAGGTAAATAGCCATGTAATCCTGTTCCATCACCATTATCATCATAAAACGGATGCTCATCTCTACTATCCATGAATAAAGCATAATTAAAAGCTTCTCTCATGGAAATGTGACCGTTACTATCGACATCGTGCCAAGAAACAGTTAATCCAGTGGAGGTTTCCATATTAACAGCAGCCATAAAATGGTAAACAAATTCGTCATAAGAACCTTCTGTATCACAAGACCAAGAGCTCTCTGTAGGTGATGCTGCAGTCATAATCACTCGATTTGGTCCAGAAAGAACTGGAATGAACAACCCTGAATTACATTGTTCCATCACAATTATCATTTTTTCATATTCTATTGGTTCTAAGACTTCCTTAAAATGATCTGGTGATACTGTTTCGTAGTAGTATAAACACAACCCCTCTTCCCAGCCATGATTTGTTGTATAGATAAAAAGGCTATCCTTTGAATCCATAATTGATGCTAAATAGTTAAAAGTATTGTTAAAGTGCTGAAAATTTGCAGATACATTAACAGGCATTTCTGTGTCTTCACCTACTCCATCCTTATATATAACGATTATATTCTGAGGATCATATCCGTATTTATTTACAAGAATAGAATACATTAGCTTTAAATCGTTCCAATATCTACTGTAGGCTTTAGCTGCCCGATAACCTCCACTTAATAGTACAGCATATTTATTTGGATAGGAGTAAGCTGAAAAATTAATGGCTTGTTGATAAATAAATTCTGGATATCCTTGAAACCTTGTCACAACCTCGTAAATAGAAGTAGAAGCAAGATATTGAAGCCCTCCTACACCTTCATCTTCATCAGCCCAAGTCATATTTCCTTTGATTTGTACCCAGCTACCTCGTTCACTCTCAAGTGAACGAGGTAAGTCTCCTATCAGCTGCACATAATTTTGTGTAGAGATAATCGTATTTTTATGGAAATCTTCAATGTTCTTAAGTAATAAGGGATCCCCAGAGCCACTTTGAACATAGTAACCTTCAAGTGTCATCATTTTACCCAGATATTTTGTAATATTTCCCATTACTACAGAAATATCTTTCGGAACATCTTCTTCAGGAATTCCTGGAGGAAATATTTCATTAAAGTAATAAAATTGAAACACATTAGCCCCAAGAAGAATTACTACAAGTATTAACAATAAATTGGTCGTTTTTGCCATATAATCCACTTTCAGTTTATTAAAAAAATCACTCTTAGATGAATATATGCTAGAAGTTAAAAAGCTAAGGAAATTGAAAAAAAAGCTTGAAGCTCTCACAGTAACATCAATATAATTCTGAATAAAACCAGCTTTTGACGGAGTTCAGATAATTTTAAGGCGTGAGTATATACTCGAGTACATATCTATTTTTTTTTGACTGTTGCGTTTGCATTAACTATGGATGGGATCTGGTCGAATGATAGAGATTTTGAATCGTAATCAGATATTAAAGTGTGGAAAACCACTAAATTAACACAAGATTTTGGATTCATTGAGGGAAAGAAATAAAGATCGATCATTTAGAAATATGACTGTCAAATTTTCTTTACAACTACTAGCAATAATCTTGTACGAATGTGGTTGGTTTGACGACTTTCATGAATGTGAAGCCTAATTAGACACCTAGATTTCTTTCTAGAAAATTGGAAACTTTGTATTGGAATGAAAGGATTTTCAGATGAATTTTCAAATTATGGGTCAGTGATGATTGATTAATTTGCATCTGTTTTGTGTAAATAATATATTAGAGACAAAAAGTAATTATTTATCACCAATTACATATTTAAATGGTTTCAGTGAGCTATAAATTCACTCATGAGAATCATTAATGTATCAGAGTCAGTATGGATTTGTCAAGATAGGAATTATTACTTAGTTAACTCTGTTTGCGTGAATTTAGGTTCTGAACTTCTGTTTATTGATGCAGGAATTAGTTCAAC
>JAEOUE010000077.1 GCA_016839515.1 Candidatus Hodarchaeum mangrovi | reverse complement strand
TATTGCATGTTCTACTGCCATTTGTGAGCTATATATTACATCATCCCATCGTTTGTCTTCGAATGCTCGTTCAGCTCCCTGTAGCCATCGTTGTGCTCTTAAGTATGCCAATTTTCCTTTTTTTGACGACATTTTAGCTCACCTCGGAGATTTTTTTCCAATAGTAAGTTCCATTAACATTACTAACTTTGATCAATCTCTTTTGTTTGATCTTTTCAATCATTTGTTCTTTAAATTCCTTATAAATCTGATTTGGATCATACAGTGGAATACCTGTTGTAATTAGGTCGGGATAGAGATTATGAAATTTGTCCGTCTCTTGAATACTAAAAGGAATATGTTGAATTCTAAAGGAGTATTCATTTTGGATGAGTAATTGATAATTATGTGTTGTCCTGAATTTTCTCCGACAGCGTGTAAATTGTTCAAATAACTGGGAAATATCAGTGATTTCTTGAACAAATAATGCTAGATCTATATCACTTGTTTCATTCCATATTCCCGTTGCAACCGATCCAAAAAGAATAATGCAGACCAATTTCTCCTTCAATTCATTACTGAGTATTTTGGTATACTCTTGGAGGGCCATTTTTATCAGAATTGGCACATTTAGAGTATCGATTCCCTGATCAAATCCATGGAGAAGAAAGATTGCTGATTGAAAGATCTCGAAGAAAGTTGTTCCTTTTTCTGTAATTTTGTAAATATTTCCTTCTTTCGTGAGAAGGTTGTATTCTAGGAGGATTTTTAACTTCTTAGAGAGTGTTCTTGGATTTGATACCACGGTTGATTGAACGTTTGTAAAAGTTGTTCTTCTTTCGGTATAGCAATACTTTAATATCTCAAATGATAATCTATCATAGATCATAATTTCTTACTATACATTGATATATAAATAATTTACTCTAGTATATAAATTTTAATTATTCAAGTTGTATAATTATTCTTCAGGTTTTACACACAAGTGGATGAATGATAACCTATTCAAATTTGGAGATTTCGTTTTCTTATTCAATGCGGGGAACTATGAACTCTTTTGAGTGTCCAAAGGACTGTTCAAAAACAGTATTAATAGTGCCCCGATTTTGAACTAGGTGTATAATGTATTAATTCTTAGCTTAACTGCTATTTCTGCTTTATAGTTTCTGCTTTTTCTGTTCTACTTGAGGTTACAATTCCTCTCGGTTACTTAGAGTACCCCTTCTTCTCATTTTGTATGTGGGTTGAATAGCTTACTTTTTTGCTTTTGATTCAGGGATTTGGTCTTTCCCTTAGCCCCTTCGCCCTCCTCCTCTTAATTTCCTATATATAATTCTTATATTACCTCATTTCTTTTATTAAATAATTCTTTATTTTACCTTTGGTTTTCGATATTTTTCTAATTCGAGGGCCAGAATAACTCCCCCTGTAAGAGCTAGAATATCCAATATAATAAATGTAGATAAATTCATACCATCTATAGAAGGGCTTCCATTTATAGGACTTGAATTTGTAGGGGAAGGTGTTATAGTAGAGCTTGTGGTCGATGATGCTGGAGGAGTGCTTGTTATTGGAGCAGTTGTGGTCGGTGATGTTGGAGGAGTGCTTGTATATGACCTTGCAAGTGTTATTATATCTGGTTCAAAGGTATCTATTACACTAAAGGATTGGAGGGGTGTTTGCGCACTATTCCCTGCGGTATCATTAAACCAGAAATACCATTCATATTTTTGTCCATATGAAAGCATCTTAGCTGTAAAAACGAATGTTTGAGATGAAGTTACATCTATAATGGTATCAGTTATCCAATTATTTGTCGTATAGTGTAATAATACAGAATCTATGCCACTAGCATCTATTGGTTCAGTGATAGTTACCGAAACTGTATTACTTTCATTATATTCTGGAGTAGAAGACGTTTGATTCAGATTAGAGTACGAAGGCACAGTACTATCACTCACAGTGAATGATTGGAAAGGTGTTTGGGTATTATTTCCTGAGGTGTCATTAAACCAGAAATACCATTCATAGAACTGATCATACCACAGGTCATCTGCTGTAAAAGTATAATTGTGGGTACTAGAGACATTATTTTCCACCCATGACCCATTATCAATGCGATAATATAGTAGAACAGTATCAATCCCGCTAGCATTTGTTGGTTCAGTGATGTTTATTGTTACTACATTGGTTTCATCATATTCTGGAGTTGATGATGTTTGATTTAGACTAGAGTAAGTTAGGACAGTTATATCGTCCATAAAGGTCCTTTCCGGATTTTCTCCTCCCCAGATTTTTACTCCATCTTTTCCTCTTAAAACAAATACTGGATCTAAAGTACTTCCTCTTGTATTTAAGGAGAGCATTAATATAGTAAAAAATACAATGAAAATAATTTTCTTAACTCTATATGGTCTCCCTATCTTTATTCCCTTCTATTTACCTCATTATATATGCTAGTTACAAAATTATTTTTCATTATTTAATACTCTACTCTTCCTTAAATAATTATGCAATGGATTGGGATTTCGATTCTATTAATGGTGACTTTCACTATTAACTGTTTTAGGGATTTTTCTACCTTTAATTCCTCTTCTTTCTTTTAACCATTCTATCTATCAATTGCTGTCTATTCAAAGTTACTGCTACTCTCAGTAGTTCGGGATATCCCCCTAGTTCAATTTGAGCATGTGATGTATGCGTTCCTTTTCAATTCTTTCGTCATACTAAAACTATAGTTGACTCTTTCAGCTTTCATTATGGGATAAGAAAAATTCGAAAAATTAACCCAAGTTTTCTAATAATCCTTGAAAAAATATTTCTTTAACGGAAGATGAATATATGAAACAAGGAATGACAGAAAACATTATTACTAGAATCTTCAACGCTCCGAGATCATTCGTTTTTGAACTTTGGAAGAATCCTAAACATTTAGCTAACTGGTATGGACCCAAAGGGTTTACAACAGAATCTGAAGTAGATTTTCAAGTGGATGGGAAATGGAAATATACCATGACACGTGAGGATGGGTCTTCGTTCACAAACAAAGTTACTTATCAAGAAATTGTTGAGAATGAAAAGATAATGTATTTAGAAGAAAATGCTAAAGTCCAACTTTTTATAACTTTGACCTTTGATGAAGAAGGATCTGATCAAACAAAATTTAAGCTAAGAATGTCGAGCAGTGATGAACAATTCACTAAGCAAATGTTTGAAAGTGCAGCAATAGGCTATAATTCAGCTTTTGATAAGCTAGAGGAATATCTTAAGAGCTTCAATTAAATCTGTGTCAAATTTCTTCTTAGTTTTGCATTTCATTCTGGAGTTATCTCTTTGAGGTAAAATCCACTATATTTTTGTATATTAAGAGTATTGTATTGTTCACTTGAAGCCATTTCATTTTTTACTAACATTTTTATACTTCAGACACAGGTAGGCATAGAATGTGACCCATTTATTTTCCATTTGTATTTTTCCTGGATAGAAATACCGATTCGTGGTTCTGCCAGGTGTCCAGTCCAGAATAAAACGGCCATTTGAAATTCGATGGTTCTGGAGAATAGTCCAAGCGTTTTGAACTCTTAGATCCTCACCATATCCCATTTTAGCAAGAGCATACAAGGTTTCGAGAAGTCCCGCTCGATAAGAAAATGGAAAGATGATCTTTCCCGTTTCCTTCGTGACAAATTCTGTAGGTTTTTTTGTTTTGTAGAGTACATTTCGACTGAGAAAGTAGTTGATTAAGCGTTTGGCATATGATTCACCCCATAACTGTGGGAGTTCACTGAGTGCAAACAGTGTTTTAACTGATCCTCGATAGCAGCTTTTCACCAGCCTTGTTTTTCGTTTTCCTTCATGCATATCGCACAAATAACCTTGATCCTCTCGAATCATTGATTTTAGTAATTCAATCGTTTTTAATAATCGTGGGTCCTCTTGAAATCCTAATTTTACGAAGGTTCGAATATTTATTCCATATAAACAAGAAAAATGATTCCAGAAATCCCCATCTGGTTCTTGAAGCGAGAGATAGCGATTTGCAGCTTTATTCACTAGGGAATTGTCCTTTGTTAGCCCTAGTTCTGCCAAATAACTTAACACGTAATGAGTAGTACTCCAATCTGCATATTCTACCCCAGCACCTATGACTCGACCATTTGGTTTTTTCACCTCCCAATATCCTTCAGGGTGGATCTTTTCTAAGATATTTTGGACTATTGAATACTTCATTACAGCTTCTTTAGCCTCTTTAACTTCGATCTTGGTACTTGGGAGATCCTGTAATTCTAACATCGTACGATATCGTATTGAAGGATTTTCCTCCTCTAATAACCAGTCTATTACTTCTTCTGGAATTTTTTCCATTTTCACCTATCCTTAATGAATGGTTAACAGTATAGATTCTACTTGATATAATAC
Source organism: Candidatus Hodarchaeum mangrovi (assembly GCA_016839515.1). Taxonomy (GTDB): domain Archaea; phylum Asgardarchaeota; class Heimdallarchaeia; order Hodarchaeales; family Hodarchaeaceae; genus Hodarchaeum; species Hodarchaeum mangrovi. The sequence goes on along the minus strand of JAEOUE010000077.1, from coordinate 4,034 downwards.
TCCACTTTTATTTCAAAATATTTGTAATAATCTATAATTAGGTTTAATAATGAAGGGGAGCTTTGAATCATCTGGTTGAAAAGAAATATCACTCTACTGTTCATAGCTTTTGTGAATAATATAAAATAGAGGAAGTTGATTGTATAATTAGCCTTATCTATATTTCTAATCCTCTCTTAGTTGTTGAATTCCGTTTCGATAGATATTTGCAGCAATAAAGGAGGATGTTTCCTCTGCTTTTTTTTCTAAAATCTCTTGCTTCAAAATCTTAGCTTCTGTTAATTGGGGAGAGCGATCCGTTAATCCTTCTATAACAGGATCAATGATATGTAATGCAAGTTGCAACTCTCCTGCTTCATAAAGGCGTCTACAATGACTAATAAAATCCTGAGGTTCTGCGATTTTCAAGAATTCTTGAGCTATTTCAGTTCTTTTCGCAGGAAATAGAGTTGTTGGGTTTCCTGAATCATACCATCCATGATATAATCGATACACTGCATGAATAGCAAAGGGATAGCAACCATACAATGGTTGTAGATAATCTTTGGTTTTCCAAGCTTCGGGGTAGATTTCAAGCATTTCATAATATAGTTGTTCAAACCATTTTCCTTCATTAAGTCGTTTAATCACTTCATCGTGGACAAAATGTAGAGCTTGGGCTGTTCCTTCGAGAACCTCATGAATAGCGTCTTCTCCAGTTATTAAGTCTCCATGCCCTGGGCCTAGAAAGTGTGGTTTTTTCTTTAACATAAGTTCTAGGGTTTCGGCCCATTCTTTTGGGTACCGTTGGACTTTGAATGGATTTCCTACATTTGGATAGCTGGAAAGAATGAAGTCGCCTGTTAATAGTACCTTCTTGGCTGGAAACCATAGCCACAAGGCATCATCTGTCTCACCCCAGCCATGATAGAGATGAAAAGTATCTTTCCCTAATCTAAAGGTATATTCATTGTTTGTTACAATAATAGTTGGATTCAGTACGTTTTGGGTTGATGGTCCTTTATAATCATCTCCGATCACTGAGGCGAATTGTTGTTTATTCAACCATTTGTGGTAACTGGCTAGGTGTTCGTATTTTTGGAATCGTCTGATGAGGTTTTCATGTGCGATAATTTGTGGTTTTTTTTGACCTTTAGTTTCAATTTCGTTCATAATCGGTTGGAATCCAAAACAGTGATCAAAATGGCCATGGCTATAGATGATATATTTGATGGGTTTCTCAGTGATCTGCCGTAATTTTTCAAAGATGATTGGGCCAAAGAGTTCTTGTCCGATGTCAAACAGGATAAGGCCATCAGATGTTTCAATAACGTAGCAGTTGGCAAAAGTATTGATTAAATGGCAGGTATTATCTGCAAAAGAGGTTATTTCTCCAGATCCAAAGAAGAAGCTTATTGTCTTAATCATAATTAAGAAGGTTATTTCAATTAAATTTTAAGCTTTATTCTTGTGTAATGATGAATTTTTTGATGCTTTTTTGCTATCACATTTATACATTTCTAACATAATCTTATTAGCGTTTCTTTAGATAGTTCTGTATACTTTAGAACCTTTTCTTTAAACTATAGGTTTATTGACTGTTATAAAATCATACATGATGGTTTGGGTTCTATACCCTGGAACAATAATAGACAGAAATATTCTTAAAAAACCGAAAAATCTAGATTTGTTATTTGAATCCTAGAGGGACTATTAAGTGCAAATGAGGCTTTCTCTTCTCAAATATGGTTATATTATTCTAATTGTTCAAAACGTGTTAATTTTTGGTTATTTTTTTTTAAGAGCTCCCTACACTTATTATTACTATTTCCTCGTATTTCATCTCGATCTCATTGGATTTGGTATGATAGCCATCGGTTATTGCAGTTATTTGAAGACCAATTTAAAGGGAAAACAGGCATATTTTGTTGCAGGTTTCTTTTTTGCTAGTTGGGTAATTTTTCGTGTTCTCAACCAATACTTTATACCATTAATACATGATTTTTCTGCTTTATATTCCGTCTATGCCTCTAGTCTCTCTTTTTTTATTATTCCCTATATTTATAGTCTCATGAGAATTGATTTCTTAGGTGGTCCTATAGAACTGCTACCTCCTCTTGGGATGGTCTTAATCTACCTTGTAAATGCATTCTTGCTCCTATTTGCTTTCTTTTTTTGTGAACAATATCAATATATTATTTCTAAGGATAACAGGAGTTTTTCTCAATTATTTTCTTTTATCTATCCCTTTATCAATTTAATTGCTGTTCTGATTCACTCTTTCCCTTTTTTAAAAGTAGCTTTAATGGGAACATACGTTGATGATGTAATCTCGTTCACTGGTCTATTCTGGAAAGTGTCTTTGGTGCCTGTACTAGGAATTATTGTATTTATTTTAATAATTAGAAGAATAATACTTCAATCCAGTAATAACAAAACCTAAATAACATCCCAAAGGAGTAAATTGAATAATAAGCTCTTTTATCTAAAATTTGAATAGTATTTAACTTTTCATGATATCAAAAGTCTTTTAGACAAAAAAAACAGATGTTCATGCTATAGTAGTCGAATAATCCATGATTACAATATTCATTACTGTGTTGGTACAAGAATTTTGACTTGCTCATCGACTCCCATCCAAAAAGCTTCATATATAGCCTCAAGAGTTATTCCCTCAAGTTTTTGCAACAGATTATATGCATCTTGGAAGAGTAGACGTCCCGAATATCTTTGTGTTTGGTCTAACATTGTTGTGTCATATATATTCAAGAGGATTTTTTTCTTTTTCCGTTTAGTCGAGCTAGAACTTACTGCAACAGCCAGTAATTTCAATACATTCAATGCATTTCTTGAAATTGGTGATTCCTCAATATTCCTCTTTAACATATTATCAAAGTATGAGATTCTTCCATAATCTATTCTAAAAGGTTTAAGCAGATCAATAGGGAGATGTCGTTTAATGATTTTACGAATATTTGGGGCTAATACTTCTTCATTAACCACACCTAAATCGTGAATAGGAAGTTTTGTCTGAATGTCCTTTAAGATTAGTAAAAATGTTTCTCTAAGAAAATTAGAAGGTTTTTCTTTCAAGAATACAAAGATCCGATAAGATATAGATCCTAAGATCATTATTTTTACCTGCTCTTGTTCCACCACGCTTACCTTGTAGAATTTCTCAAATTCTGGATGATCTTTCTCCAGGCTGTATTCTGTTCTCATCTGAGCCATAAAGTCAGCTTGGAATAAGTTTAGGAATGAATCCATCCCTGTTGATATACCACTTAGGTTTCCGCTTAAAGAACTATCCAATTGGTAATGGATACTCGTAATCACCCAAATTGGAATCCCTGCACTCGATGAAACCATAATTACGTATAGATCCGATAGAAACGCTAATTTCTCCTCAAGTGTCGAAATTTTTAATTTTTCTTTATCTATTCTTCTTTTGACAATGATAATACTGAAGGTTACTGAAAGGAATAACACAAGACTTACAATTAGAGTGAATATTATTTCAATCCATCTTAATTCATTTTTTGCTGGATTAATCAAACGTTCTACATAATAACTATCCCCCTCTATTACTCTACTATTTCCCATTCCATCTTTCGCACTCACAGTACAATGAAATTCGACATCAGGACCAAAATCATAGGGAATTGAAACCCAGAACCACCAAATTCCTCCTGATTCATTGTAAGTTGTCATTTCAATTTGAAATTCCTCATTAGTTGAAGACCCTCCTCCTATTATAGGCGATGTTAGGGATTCGGTTATATAATAGTACAATATGACCTCAGTTATCCCCGAAGCATATTCTTCTAGTTTCACAAATATCGTTAATTCTGTTGGATTTGTATTATCATCCTTTACCAGAATGAATTTAGGATCGACTAGCCTTGGAGGAGATTCGTCTATGGCTGTGAAGTTAAATGTAGAATATTGAAATATTTTATAATCAGCATTAAATTCAGTAAAAACTATAATTTTGACTGAAATAGCTTCATTTATACAATTTAGTAAGTCAATTATTATATTCCAATAATTTCCAT
>JAEOUE010000311.1 GCA_016839515.1 Candidatus Hodarchaeum mangrovi | reverse complement strand
CTAATTGGGGAATAATTATTCAAAAATCGAATACAAAGTCGTAAAAGGCTGGTTTAGATTATAAAAGTATATACCAAGGTATATCCCATGATGTGATTAATTTATTAAATGAGCAGCTATCAATATGAATGAGAACTCAGATGCAGATAACTAAGTTTAGTACCTTTAAATGAATTTTTTGGGGAAAAACATTTCTTTTCATTTTATTACAAATAGACATAACTAAATAAAATTTGTCTAAAAACCTACTATGAATGATTAAAACTAAAATTGTATTTTAATAAAACTGGAAATATGTCTAAAAACATTTTTGGAAAATTATACATGTTAGAAGGATTTATTTGGATTAGAATCGAACACAATTTTGAGATATAGGGTAAATATTTTTCCTGGTCAGAAAAAAAATTTATCAAATATAAAGAATCCGAGGATGAATTTTTGTTAAGATCGTATTTTCCTTATAGACGATAAGAAAGCCTATTATTAGAGAATTTGATCTTTTTTAATTTTTAGCCAGTCAATGATAATATTAACCAATCCTTCAAACAATTCATTGACCCCATCGCCTTTCAAAGCACTGGTTTCATAGTATTTGATTGGGAATCCATACTGCTCTTCAGTAACTTTTGAAATTTCTTTTACTTTTAATTGACCTTCATTTTCAGTTATGGTATCTGAAATTTCATCTCGTAAATCAATTTTATTCGCTGCTACCACCACAGGTAGGGGTGTTTTATTACTACGCCAGCCTTCTGCAATCCAATTCCCTATGGAGTTGAAGCTTGTTCGATTTGTTACATCATACACCATAACTAAACCACGTGAGCCTAAAAAATACACTGATCTTACATCATGAAAAGCTGATTGACCTGCCAAATCCCAGACTTGTAGCACAACAGAAAATTTCCCCAGTTTTATTTCTTTTAAGGCGAAATCAGCACCAATGGTTGCCAGATAATCTGCTTGGAATTCTTCTCCTAAAAAACGATTTCGTAATGCTGTTTTTCCTACAGCAGAATCACCCATTAATCCAATTTTTAATAATACTCTGCTACTCATTGATTTTCTCACATCTTATCTGTCCAAATAGCTTTTATTTTGTTAATTGCCTTTTGATCCTTTTTTGATAGAATATCTTTATCCTTTGAAGGCATAATACGGCTAATTTTTCTTAATGCATCCTCTATTTGCAAAATCACATATTCAAATGGTATATCATACGTGATATCAACACGAACACCAATTTGTTTACGATAACTCTCTAATGCTTGAGTTGTGGCTTTACGTAATGGAATCACGACTTCCCCGATTGTTGAAGCTAAATCTATTAATCGAGACGGATCAGGAGTGTCTAGTGCTTCATAGTGGTCAAATACTGCAAGTGTATGATACAATAACATCAGTAAGTTGAGTGAATTATGTTCAAAGGATATATTTGATAAATAGACATATGCGTCCGAAACACGTTCAAGATACTTTTTAGGATCAAAAAAAGCTTTAAGTGTTCTATAATTTTCGGGATACCGACCTAATAGTTCACATGCTTTTTCTAATGAATGAATTTCGATAAGTAGTGGAGAAAGACTTTGAATGGCAGCTCGTTCCGCATATTCTTCTCGTTGTCTCCGTCGAGAATTCCAATTACTGATAATATATAAAAGAACAGAAATAAAAATTGAAATCCCTAAAAACAGGCTCTCAATATCTATCGAACTCATCTTAATGTTCACATCCTAATATTAGCTATAATGTTTACATCTATAGATTTGATCATCATTATAATTTTTTTAATTCAGCTGTTTACAATGAATTAACTTTTGCAGCAATATCTCTAAGGTAATCTAATGTAAAATGTGTTAGATCTTCTTTACCCCAGCGTATCATTTCATCGATAAACGAATCGTCTATTCGATTATTAAAGACATCAGAATGAGGAAATGTGGATCTTATCCGCCGAATTTTCCCATCAAATTCAGTTAACATCTTTTTACCACCGAAATATGCAACATATTCTTCAATAAACTGAACGGATCGTAGAATTGTGTCTTCATTTCTGGGATCAAAATTGGAGTATGTGAATGAATATCCCATCCAATCTTTATAAAGTGTCCAAGCAGTAGCCCTTACTGATTTACCCTGAATTTTTGAGATTTTACCTAATTGAAGTCTTGACTCTACAAGCAAACAGTTACGAGGAATATGTAATGAATTACTGAGTTGATATCTAAGTTTAGTAACTAATTCATCTGAACTTGGGCTACTCATTACGGTTGTACCCCAATCGATTGGGACTTCTGAATAAATTCCTTCTAAGGTCGCCAAAATAGCGCCATTGTCGAATAATTCTTCTTTAATCTGATCATAAACATTAGTTGTTACGACGAGAGGGATTCCTCCATCACATATCCCTGAGCTTGTAGCACAAAGGACATGATAATCGCGATCATCTGTTTTAGCTAATCTTATTGAACCAAATCCACCAAGAATCATTTTAGATTTACCTGCTGGTAAAAATATCCCCTTACTAGCATTATCAAACTCATGACGAGTTGTATAATATTTAGTAGCTATTTGTTGATTTTTCTGGCCTTCTTGGGTCCACATTATACCTGGACAACGAGGAAACCATTCAGTTATTATAAAATTCTTTAATTTGATCAAATGTCCAGAATTTAACTTCCTTTCAGCTTTCTGATAGAAATAAGGCCCTATTGCATCTCTCCAAAACTGTTTTTCAGTCGTATACTCAGTCATCCTGCCAAATAACTGACCCTTTTTTATTTTTAGATAGGTAGGTAAGTTAAAATATCCTTTTATACCACCTACAAGTGGTTCCAAAACCATTTTAGCAATTAATCCCGATAATATAGATTCTATTGGCATTTCTTAACCCCCTAGAGGTCTTCCAAGATCGAGTCTATATTAATAGCAATTCATAATATATAAGAATTTACACCGTTAATATAAAAAGTATTGTTCATTTTATTAATTATTTAACAAGGTGTGTTGATTATCTCTTTTCAGTAATAAACTGTCAAAATTGATGATGAAGAAATCTTCATGCAGATTAGTTCCACTACATCTCTATTGATTAGTATTTTTTACCAATTTTTCAATTCTATTAGGAATTATTCTTTTCATGAAACATATTTCCATCAAATGAGATCCCAATATACCATCTATAACCAATAAAGTAGTTATTGTTTTAATAACTTTATGAAGGAGAAAAAGAAGATTGAAAAGCAAAATTTAAAGAGTAAAATTATGAATCATTTATAGCTCCAGGAGTCAGGGATACTGATAAAAAACTCGAAGCTGCTTTCTTAAATTTGTTATCCAACTTGTAAGTAATTCTGTATGGACCCATCGTGGAAAGTTATTCAATCCGTGCTTTGAGAGATTGTCGTCCAAACAACTTTCTTTTATTTGTTGGGATTGTTCAAGTACTTTCCAGTTGAAACTAAGCTGTTCTATTATTCCCATCTATAAAAGGATAAGAGACAGTAAGATAATAAATGTAGGCCGCGGCCTTCTCCTCTGTTGTTTTCCCTAATATATCTTGGTTTATATTTCCAAAAATCTGGAGGATGAAAAAATATTAAAGAATAGACATAAGGCAATATATATGAGAACTCAGATGCAGATACCAAAATTAGGAATAGCTGAAATAGATACTAAAGAGGTAATAGCGGGATCTTATGTTACAATTAAGTATCAACTGAGGATCCTTCATCCAATAGATGACACAGGTTATATCAAAATAGTTTTTAGAACCGTTACAGATTTTGGATTTCCTCAATTTGAGGATCCCTCTTCTGATAATTATTGGACAGCATTCTCAACAGGTGATTGTAGATTAGATTTAAGATGGGATAAAAAGGGGAACAAACGCCCATGGAGCGGAGCTCTTTATCTAAAGGTAATGGATGGCTATCTTGATGAAGGTGATATTGTCACAATAATCTTTGGAGATCAATCGAAAGGTTCTCAGGGATGGCAAATGCAAACTTTCTGTGAGGATACCTTTGAATTTAAAACATTGATTGATCATATTGCAACTTACCAATTCATTGAAATTGAAAAATCTCCTGTATTAAAAATTGTACCTGGTGAACCTAAAAGGGCAATATGCATTGCACCATCACAAATTGAAGAAAATAAGGAATTCGATTATTTTTTAAAGCTTGAAGATCACTGGGGGAATCCAGTTAAGAGGGTAGAAAAACTAATTCATAAAGGTTTTAGTGGAAAGGGAAGCATACACAGAATTAGCATAACTGATGAAGAAACTGGTTTGTCAGCTGTAAGCAATCCAATAAAAGTAGTTAATCTAGCTGAAAACAGGTTAAAATTCTTCTGGGGAGATTTCCATGGTCAGTCAGAGGAATCAATTGGTACAAATACAATTGATGATTACTGGTTATTTGCAAGAAATTATGCGATATTAGACATTTGTAGTCATCAAGCAAACGATTTTCAGGTCACTGATGAATTCTGGGAAAAAATTAATAGTTCTGCCGAAAAATATTACAAACCTGGAGAGTTTCTAACATTTCCTGGATATGAGTGGAGTGGAAACACACCATTGGGTGGAGATAGGAATGTCTACTTCTTGAATAACAAAGGAATAATTTCCCGTAGTAGTGAAGCACTTCTCCCTGATAGAAAAACTAAATATTTGAGTTCACCAACAGCAACAAAATTATTTGAGGATCTTGCCAATCAACAAGTCAAATCGTTTGTGTTTGCACATGTTGGTGGTAGATTCGCCAATCTAGACATGCATGACGAGAACATCGAGGTAGCAATTGAGATCCATTCAGCTTGGGGAACTTTTGAGTGGTTACTCCAAGATGCATTTGATCGAGGATATAGAATTGGAATTTGTGCGAATTCAGATGAACACAAAGGAAGACCAGGTGCCTCCTATCCTGGTAGGAGTACATTTGGGTCATTCGGGGGCCTCACTTGTGTGTTGGCTGGAAGATTGAATCGAGAAGATATTGCTGATGCTATGAAGCAGAGACATTTTTATGGAACTACTGGTAATCGTATTTTAATTGATTTAGAGCTAATTTTACCAAATGGAGAAAAGGTGATGATGGGAGATATAATCAAAAATTCTCCAAACGAATTAGACTTGGAAGTTATAATTGAAGGAACAGCTCCGATTGAAAAAGTAGATATATTCAATGGACAACGATTGATCAAAACGTTACATCCATATTCAAAAGATGAAGTTGGAAATAGAATTAAAATTCTTTGGAGTGGAGCTGAGAAGAGAGGTAGAGCTAGATTAGTGAGATGGGACGGCTCATTAAAAATCACAGATAATTCAATTAATAATATTGTTCCTATTAACTTTTGGAACCCTGATAATTTACCGATTTTATCTTCAGATAATGAAATTTCTTGGAGGTCAATAACAACTGGTGGTAGCTCAGGTATGATATTATCCTTAGATAATCCAAAAAATGGTACCATATCATTGGAAACAGATCAGATAAAAATCACTTGTAATAAAGATTAACTTGTGATACTACCACAGCTTTGGGAAGTTGGGGGACTAAAAAACCAATTGGAAATTGTTAGACTTTCTGAAGAAAGGAATAATTATAACTTTTCCTTCAAAACTCCTATTATTTTAGAAAATAATGGTGATAATCCAATATTTATCAGAGTGACCCAAGAAGATGGTCACATGG
>JAEOUE010000310.1 GCA_016839515.1 Candidatus Hodarchaeum mangrovi | reverse complement strand
TGTACTTGGACATGTCCACCCAGCTATCGAATTAAAGGATGAGATAAATGTACAGTATAAATTACCAGTATTTGTGAGGTTGAATATTACAAAATTAGAGTTTTCCACCCTTATTGGTAGAAAATATATACTATCAGGTGGTGGGGAACAAAATATCACAATAACAATATTACCTGCTTATAATCATTTCTTCGGAGGATATCCCATAAATAAAACAACCTCAGAGAAGGAAAAAAACAATTCATATCCCATTTTAAAGAATATTTTAAACCATCCAAAATTAGAGGTTAAGTTAACTGATGGTGTATACCTAGGCCGTGTTTCAGATTTATAAATTAGTCCCAATATTCTCTAGTACGGGAAAATGTTGCTTCTGCTTCATAAATTGAAGAAAGAAGATCTTCTTTTGATTCATGTGGTTCTCTTAAGATTCTAATAGCAGCTTGAGGTCCTATTCCTCTTCCTGCTAAGACAAAAGCAGCTTTTTTCCCGAAAGAAAGAATAATATCAGCTGATTTTTTTGCAGAATCTAATTCTCTTTTCTCTTTCTTTAACAATTTTTCTTTTTTAGATACTGATCTTTTGAGAAGTTTTTTAATTCCTGTTTTATTCTGATGAACAACAGCAATAAATCTTGATTGACATTTTGGGCATTGTATATCATCTAGACTCTCTATACGTTGAGTACGTTCATAATCACAATCTAACCTCATACATACCAATCTAATCCAAGTATCATTTAAGCGTTTTTCCACTTTTTCCAAAATAAGATGAGAAGGGCGTATTTTCAAAACATTTAGAGAAATTGGTTGGGTTGCAGCAATTGATAGAGGTGTATTAAACCCCCTAACTGTAATTTCATGAATAATTAGTTTTTTTCCCTTAATTTGCTCAAAAAAGTTCAGAACCACTTCAAGATCCATTTTTTCATCTAATATTTCATTGATAGTTTCTTCTCCAATAATTGTATCACGATAACGTGATACTAATAATCGTGTCATCATAGGAGAGCTTTCTGCTTCTTTTGAGATAGCTCCAAATCTTTTAGCAACTTGCTTTATTTTCCAAGCGAACAAATCACTATACTTTATCCGGTGTTTAAGAAGAGGGAGAATGTGAGCTGGTTCGATAGATTGAATTAAATCACGAAGATCAATTGGACGGATCATTGAGAGAAAAACTGAATAAGGATCTGAACGATATTGAATTGAATGGCCATGTTTCGCTCCAATGAGGGATGATAGGAGAACTCCTAAAGTTTCATTTCCTTTAGAACCCAAAAAACTGTGAATAACATACTTACGACCTACTATCTCAATAATTAAGTTATCTTTGGAGGGAGATATTCCAATTGACTCAATTTGTTGTTTTTTAAAGGAATGTAACTCTGTAGAAACATTATGTTCCTCATTTGGAAATTCTAATGGACTAGAAAAAAGATCCATTGTTTTTTGACTTACCTCACAAGAGACTGGAATTAATTCTCCCTCCCAAGTTGGTAGTGCTGCATCGGTTATACCTTTAACTTGTCGAACCTCAACCACATCTTCCTTTAATGCTAATAATTCCCATAATAGTCCATTAAGGATGAATACCGCTCCTTTTTCAGCTCTAGTGGAGACAAAAGCATCATCTAATTGTCCAACTCGTGCTTGTCTACCAACATCAATCACTTTATAAATCCTTTTGGTAGGAATTGAGCTTAAATTGGTATAATAATACTGATATGCTTTTCTTTTTGCTTTTAGACTGATTATTTCAGTTGAAGGATCTTTATTAATGTAGAAAAAGTGGTTATCTCTTCCATATTCTAAAAGAGGAAGTATATCTTGTGGAGAGACGGTTTGATAATTATAAGCTCCATTAATAATACGTAGAACCTTTTGAATACTGCTTTCTCCAAAATCAAGAAGAATTCCGACTATTTGATGAAACAAAATATCCCAAGAAATTGAATGGATATGAGTTGGTTCAATCATTCCTTGGTTATTTAGTTCTTTTATGAAATAAGATTCCACTAAGTCTCGAGGATTATCTGCGATAATAATTCCTCTACTTATTTTATCTAATCCATGACCTGCTCGTCCTATACGTTGTATTAGGGTTTCTATCCTTCTTGGACTCATGTACTGGATAACCAAGCTAATTGATCCTATATCAATTCCCAATTCCAATGAAGATGTGGCAATAATAATGTCTAAATTTCCTCCACGTACTTCTTTTTCTGCATGAAGACGTGATTGTGTTGATAAACTAGAATGGTGAACTTCAAAATTTATCTGCTCTCCTAATGAAACAATCTCATTATATCGGTTAAATCTATAACCAAGAATTTCTGCTTCTTGACGAGTATTAGTGAATAGAAGAATTGTTCCATCTTCTTTGTGGATAATTTCTAGTAACTTTAGGAATCTAGAAACAGCTTCTTCTGTTGTTTGAAGCGATTTAATCAAATGCCTTGATTCAGATGGAACTTCTTTTGGGTAAACTAGCTGAATTTCTAATTGTTTTGTTGGAGGGATAATAACAGCTCGGCATTTTTCATTCATAGGAGTTAAGTATTTCAATACTTTAATGGGATCACCTAATGTTGCTGAGAGTCCAATTCTTTGTATTTTCGTTTTTGTACGTTTGGTTAATCTCTCCAAGGCAAGGGATAACTGAACACCCCGTTTTGTGGTTACAAGTTCATGGATCTCATCTATCACAATAGTTTGAACATTCTTAAGCTTCTCACGGCCTAAAATTTTAGCAGGAAGCATAGCTTGAAATAGTTCAGGAGTTGTAATCAATATTTGAGGTGGATTTTTCGTTTGTTTTTGTCTTTCAGAAGCTGTTGTATCCCCATGACGAACAGCTATAGATATTCCAAGCTTTTGTCCTAGATCAGGTAGTGTCCGTCTAAAAATATCACGATTTAAAGCTTTTAACGGTGTAATCACGACCGTTGATATTGGTTCTGGTTTTTCTATGATAATACGATGAAGACAGGCAATGATAGTTCCAAAAGTCTTTCCAGAACCAGTTCCTGCTACAACTAAAAGATCTTCTCCATTAATAATCCCTTGGAGATAATCCAGTTGTCTTGGGTTTGGAGTAATCCCTAGTTCATCAAGAACTATTTGTATTGATTGATGTAATATATCAAATGTCATAAAGATAACCCTTCCAAGGGAAAATCATCAGCTCAGGACAAAATTATACCTTAATACCTTTAAGGTAACAGATCAGTTAAAGAAATTTGGGCTACACCGCTTTGGAGTTAATTCTATTTTTTAATCAAGTAGTCTAGAGGCTACATACCTTAATAATCCTATACTTGATTTCTCGATATCACTTCAAATGGACTCCTCTACTGGTAACAAAAATAATCAAAATCGTGTTAACATCAGTTTAAAGTGCTACTATCTTTAAACAACTTATTCTTCAACTAAAATTTGAATATTAATTTTCTAATGGAATCTTTTTCCATCTAAATGAAACGAAAAAAGCAATCTTTCCATACTAACATTATAAAAACCTGAGATATTTTTTTATTTTGATATCTAAAATCAGCATCGAAAGATGTTCTTCTTCTGAAAATAATTGATTTATTGGTTAAAGATAATAATTTTTCAATTCAAGTGAAATTATAGAATTTCTGATTGTTTCAATGCTAACGGAGATGAATTTTAATTGGAAAATCTGAATATAACTGGAAAAGTGCAAGAAGTAATCAATAAAATAATTAATTTTATTGAAACGAGCATGGAAGAAAGAAGGGCAAGTGGTTTACTAATATTATTCTCTGGATTTATTGATTCCACTGTTATAGCAAAATTATGTATTGAAGCAGTTGGAAAAGATAAAATTAAATTATTAATCAGAAGTGATAAATTCATAGATTACCAAAATGATATTATTGCTCATTCTATTGAATATTTGGGGATTAATGAGGAACAAATAGTTCGTTGTGAAATTGAACCAATGTTAC
>JAEOUE010000076.1 GCA_016839515.1 Candidatus Hodarchaeum mangrovi | reverse complement strand
GAAAAACTTTGTTCTACAATTCTAGGAATGAACTATCAAGCTTTCATTAATTCTACAATTATTAGACAAGAAGAAATGAAATCTCTAGGTTCTAAATCACCAGCAAATCGAATGAAAACTTTACAAAATTTATTTCGCCTTAATATATTTGAAAAAGCTGTAGAATTATCGAATCAAGAGTTAAATTTAGTTATTCAAGAGAAAAGGCATTTAGAAGGTATCCTTCAGTCTAAAGAAGAAGAATTTTCTCGTTATGGTGAAATTAAGAAACAGCTTCAGGATATTGGTCCTCAACGGAAAGAACTTGAAAAAAAAATCAAAGATGCTATTAATATTCTTAATGAGCTTGAGTTAGAAGAAGAAGATATGAAAAAGAAGAATGAAAAATATCAAATAGCAATCGAAAGAAAAAATGAAGCCCAAAACGAAATAGAAAGAGTACATATTGAGAGAGATAAGGCTGAAAAAAAATTAATGAATTTTAAAAAGGTAGAAAAAAACTATCATGAATTAGAAAAACAATTACTAGAATTTCAAGACATTGAGGATAATATAAAGACTCTCAAGCACCAGAGAGATCAACATAAATTAGTTCAAAATCATATTCATCAGTTGAATCGGGATCTTGAGAATCAAATTAAAACAATAGATGAGGATTTAAAACAGAAAAAATCAAGAATATCATCTCAAAAAGAGCGTATAGATAATCTCAAAGAGACTGTCGATCATCTAGAGGCATTTGCAATTTTAAATCAAGAGGGAAGATTACTTGAAAGAATTGATCGTATTTCGCTTGAAAAAACATGGAAATTAGAGGATTCATTAATATTAAAATTAGATGAAGAACAAGAGAAGTCTAGATCTAGTTTAAATTCAACTTTAAAAGAAAAAGATAAAATTTCAAAGGATTCATTTGTATTAAGCGAAATCAAGCAAAATATAATTGAACTAGAGAAAGAATTTTCTAATATCAAAGAAAGAAAAATAACTCTAATGAAAGAAAAAGAATTTATAATTAATAAGGAAAAGAAAGAACTAGAGCATATCGGATTTTCAGAAAAGAAATTAAATTTATTAAAGGATTTAATCGAGAAGCAGAATACACAAGAGAAAATCCAAACTGAATTTAAAAAAATCGAAACGGAATTTAAGAACCTTGAAGATCCTTCAACAGCGATTAATCTTCTCAATGAGGAGCTTCAGAAAAAAGAGGAACAACTTATCTTACTCAAAGATAAATTAAAAGACTATTCTTCATTTAAAGAGCAGTTTAATCAAATCTCTAAAAAAATCATTGATCAAAGAAATTTAAATGTAAAAATAAGTAATGAGATAGCAAAATTAGAAGAAAGAAAAAATAATCTGATTCAGGAGCTCGAGAAACTAAAATTATTGGAAATGGAATCAAAAGAAATTAAAGCCCAGATAATTAAATCTCAAGAAATGGAAGATGTCTATGATAAACTTAAAAATGACATTTTTCACACCCGAGGTGCTCCATTTTATGCTATAGATCGAATTCTTCCACGATTAAGTCAACGAGCCTCGCTAATATTAGCAGAATTAACAGATAATCGATTTTCTAATATACAACTTCAACGAGTTGAAAGTGGAAGGAAAGGATTAGGATTTGAAATCCAAGTCTATACTCAAGATGGCTATCGTGATGTAGCAACTTTCTCTGGGGGTGAAAAAACCCAAATTAATGCAGCTTTACGCTTAGCTATCAGTGAAGAAATTTCAGCGATTTCAGGCCAAGGAGACAAACCAGAAATTTATAAGAAAACCTTGTTTATTGATGAGGGAGACCTAGGATCATTAGACACAATTCAATCACAACAAGCCTTTGTTCGAAAGCTTTTCCAATTAACACAACATTTCAAAATAATTCTAATCACACATCTAACTAATGTTGCAGATCAATTCCAACATACAATCACAATCTCCCGTGATTTTAATGGTAGATCAATTAAAGAGAGTGACTCTTAAACATATTTTGTGGTTATAATGGACTTTGATCAATTATTAGTACAATTAAAGACGATGGCTTTTTATAAAGACCAAATAATTTACCAAACAACTCTACCACCAAAGGACCCACTTTATGGGAGATTAGATTTTAAATTAGAATCTGTTTTAGAGCTCTGGTTGGAAAAATCCCAAATTCAATTATTTTCTCATCAAGCTGAAGCATTAAATTTAATAGATAAGGGAAAAAATGTTGTTATTACCACACCCACAGCCTCAGGAAAAACTCTCATTTTCTCTCTAGCTGTAGCAAATGCTATTGCCCAAAGAAGAAGACGAACCGCCTTATTTTTATATCCAACTAAGGCACTCGCAAATGATCAACTTACAAAACTTAATGAATTAAATAAAGTTCTAAATGGCAAGCTAAAACCGTTTATTTATGATGGAGACACTCCCTCTGAAGATAGATCCCGAATTCGTAATAGTGCTCAGGTGATAATTTCCAATCCTTATGCATGGCATCAATATCTTGACTGGCATCAAAAATGGGATCGATTTCTTAGAAATTTAAGCTTTATTATAATTGATGAGGCTCATACTTATCGTGGAGTATTTGGTTCAAATGTTGCTCAATTGTTAAGGCGCTTAAACCGAATACTCGATTACTACGGAGCCCGACCTCAATATATATTATCCTCTGCTACAATAAACAATCCAGAATCCTTTTCTCAACGCCTGATTGGCCATCCAACAGAAATTATCAGTGTAGATGGAGCACAATACGGAGAAAAACATATTATTCTCTGGAATCCACCTTATATTGATCGTTATAATACAAAAAAGCGGTCTCCCCATCAAGAAACTAAGGATATTCTAAAATTTCTCCTAAAGACAGATGTTCAAACATTAGTTTTTGTTCCCTCTCGTAGAATGGCTGAAATTATATCCTTATGGACGAATAAAGAGATACAACAAGAAAACGATAGTTCAATCGAGGTTTTAGCATATCGTGCTGGTTATCGACCATCTGAAAGACGTATGATCGAAAGTAAACTACGGGAAAGAAATATCCAAGGAGTTGTAAGCACTAATGCTCTTGAAGTAGGGATTGATATTGGTGATTTAGATGGAGTAATACTATCTGGATTCCCCGGTACAATTATCTCTACTTGGCAACAGTTTGGTAGAGCAGGTAGGAATCTTCGTCCTTCTCTTGGTATCCTAGTCTTATTTGAAGACGCATTACAACAATTCTTGGGTCGAAATCCAATATATTTTATGGAAAAAAATCCTGAAAACGCTATAATTGACCTTGAAAACACTTATATTATGAAAGGACATATCTTATGTGCTTCAAAAGAACTTCCAATTAGTTTAACTGAAATAAAAGAAATATGGGGAGAAAAGGGACTTCAAATTATTCAAGAATTAAAGGAAGCAAAATTAGTAAGAATTGTCCCCGCAGGAATCATATCTAACACAAAAATGCGTCCTTCTTCCATTGTAGCGCTAAATACAGCATTTACTAGTATAATTGAAGTAATTGAAAATGGAAAACTTCTTGAAACATTAACCATTCCTCAAGCTTATCGTGAGGCTCATTCAGGAGCTATTTTAATACATCAAGGTGAAACTTATTTTATTGAAGACGTGGATTGGCAGAATGGAAAAGCATACGCTCAAAAAACAGATGTAAATTATTATACTGAATCTATCTCTGATTCAGATGTAGAAATACTAGAAGTTTATACCCAAAAATCCATAGGTATCCTTTTGTTTTATGGTAGAGTAAAAGTTACAGAAGTCTATCATTCTTATCGATTAAAATCCTATGATGAAGTCTTAGAAATTAGGCCTCTAAATTTACCTCCTTTGGAATTTGAAACAAAAGCCTTATGGTTTGAAATTCCTTTAAGTATAATTGAACCAATTTTAGATCAATCATTGGATTTACCAGGAGGAATCCATGCATTAGAACATGCCACAATTGCTTTATCACCAATCTTTGCAATGTGTGATAGATGGGATATTGGTGGAGTATCTTATCCCATATATCCAGCTGATAGAACAACTAAAATTTTTATTTATGATGGATTTCCTGGAGGGATTGGAATTTCAGAACAGCTTTATGAAAAATTCTCAGATCTTTGTGCAGCTGTACTAAAGCTCGTTCAAGAGTGTTCTTGTACTGAAGGATGCCCCAGTTGTGTTCAATCTCCCAAATGCGGAAATGATAATTTTCCACTTGATAAAAAAGTCGCAATTTCCCTATTAAAGGAAATTAATCTTCTGATGGTGAATCAATCTGACTTTTGAACATTCTTAACATAAATTCATGGTCAATAATATTTGCAGAATCTATTAAACATTTCGTGTTAACATATAGGTGATCTATAGGATCTTTTAGGATTTCTTCTTTAATAAAATGTGCATCTAATTGAAGATCCAGATTTTCTATATCACGCCATATTATTAATGCAGTTTGATTCTCAATAAATCCTTTTAATATCTTATAATTGACAGTTTGGTTTTTAATAACTAAAATTTTTGATAAATGAAATCCTATTAAGTAATTAAATGTCTCAATTAGATCTAATGGAATTTTTTTACCTTTGGAGAGATGAAACACATTAAAAGGTTCATTAAAAATATTAAAATTAAAAGAAATTTGTATGTGATCATTATTACCGCTTAAATTATATTTTAAATGATTCTTATCATTATTCGATTTACTATTAATTAATTGAAAATTTTCAAGTGTATTACAATATGTTTCAATTTTTAAATATTTGAAAAAATGCGACCGTTTTTCAGGATTTAAAGGTAATCCATTCTTCCATTCCCTTGAATAAACTATTTTTTTTATACGAGGTAATAATACTGTTGAAAAATAATCAGCCTTCTCAATTAGTAGATACTTTCTTCTTCCATCATCCTTGATATTTTGTTCTATGACTGCGTGAGCTGTGGATCCCGAACCAGCAAAAAAATCAAGAATGAAACTATTTGACTTTGAACCTAAAGCAACACATTTTTGAATTAATTCAAATGGTTTAGGAAAATCAATAACTGATTTCCCAAATAATTTACGAATTTGAATCGTCCCATTTTCTGTGCGAAATTCGGAGTCTAGCCATAAAGATTTTGCTTTTTGAGTAATTTTTCGGTATTTCTCATAGATATTCCACCCTCCATCAGGTCTCTGTCGAGCAACGAGATGACTTTTTTCTGGAAAAAGGGGATCTAGGTTTAAAGCTGCTTTTTCTTTTCCCCATCGCCAACAATCATCTCTACCTTTGCTATCACGTGGGTAAATCTCAATGGAATGTGTTTTGGTTCTTTCTAATGAAACTACACAAAATTTATCTTTATCACAATTTTTAGGGTTGATAAAAAAGGGATAAAACAGATTAGGTCTGTTCTGACGGTTAAAACGGGGATTCCTATTTCTTAATTCGCGGTTCAACCATTTTCCATACAAATCCTGATATTTATACTCCGTTGGGTCTTTAGGAAGTAAATTTATTTCTGGAAATTCACTACCTGTTGAGAAACATAAAATATATTCATGAGATTTAGCAATTGGCAAATAATCTCGCCCCCCAGCATTGACTTGTACAATAATAGGTCCAAAGGAAGGATCTCTTTTAAATAAACGATCAGCAAGAATCTCGAGATATGGTTTTTCTATATCATCAATTGAAATAAAAAGACTTGATTTTGAGGCTGAAAGAAATTTTAACTTTAATAAGGATGCAAACATCATAGAAAGCCATGAAAGATGCTGATAATTGTCCTTATAACGGAATTCATCTTTTCCACGATTATATGGAGGATCAATATATATCATGTCAATTTTTTGACAAAATTTTGATTTTAATAATTCTAAACCATCAAAATTTTCCCCATGAATAATTATTCCATTCAAAGCTGAATCTATATCTTCAAAAGTACTAAGAAGACGGTCTTTAAATTCTAGGTTAAAATATTTGGTATCCATCATTAATGATGGATGGTTCAACAAACCTTCAGGATTCATGGTGGTAAAGATATTATGAGTATCAATTTGAAAATTCCTTTCCCAATCTAAAATTTGGTATTTGCTTCTTAAGATCTCAGGGTAGAAACTTTTAGGTATTAAATCTAAGGTAATACAATATTCAGATTTCTGAATTAGCTTCTTCTTTTGATACAAAGCTAATTGAAGCTGATAATATCTTGAAATAAAGTTATAAAATGACATTAAACACTTTTTAAATAATCCAATCTTGGTTATTAAGGAGGCTATAGCATTAAAGTCTATATTATCATATTCAATAATGGATGGATAAGTTTTGAGTATAAATAATTTGGACTCTCTTTCAAAATGCTTTTTACTCATTTTGGGTATAAAAAATTCATTCTGAGAAGGGATATTACACTCTGAAACGAAATAAAATTGTTGAAAATCCCATAATAAACTTTCATCTTTATTTAATGGAAGGAAAGTGGTGAAAAAGTTATCACAATCTTCAAAGACATTAGAAATTATCTTAAGATCAATAATTGAAAAAGAATTTTTACTAATATTTGTTATTTCATTATTAATTGATTTAATTAATTCTTTTTTAAAATAAAATAGATAATCATTGTATAAAGCAGTATTAGTTAGTATTCGATCCTTTGTTACCCATTTTTCAAGCATTTCATCTATTTTTTTAGAAATATGGGCTCTTAAAGGAATTTGTTCCATGTTTTAATCGTTCCTAATACTATATATTTCCAGATACTTCCTTAAAAATGTACAAAAATTAAATTCTTTTATATGATGTTGAGAATGATCAACAGAGAGTTTAAATCAAAATATCGAAGTTATTAATCAAGCTTTTCTAAATAGTAGTAAATAAATTAAAAAATAATGGAGTAATAAAAATGATTGAACTAAAACGGTATGATAAAAATCCAGTAATTAAACCTAACCCAGATCATGATTGGGAAAAAGGGGGAGTGTTTAATTGTGCAGCTACAATATTTGAAAATCAAGTATTATTATTATATCGAGCAATAGGCAATTATGAGACTTATATCAGTACACTTGGTCTTGCAACAAGTAAGGATGGATTTAATTTTACACTTTATGATGAACCAGTTATGAAACCAGAACATGATTTTGAAAGATATGGAGTAGAGGATCCTCGTATAACTCCATTAGATAACAAATTTTATATTGCATATACAGCTGTTAGAACCCCTGTTCCGAAAGGAGATGTTGATTTTCATATTGGGATTGCTTCAACAACAGACTTTAAGACATTTAAGAGACATGGTACAATTATTAATGAATATAGAAATAAAGACGGAGCACTTTTTCCAGAAAAAATAGGGGGAAGATATGCTATCATGCATCGCGCACCAGAACCTCATATGTGGATTGCATATTCTGATGATTTGAAGACATGGAAAGATCATAAAAAGCTCTTTTCTCCTGTTAAAAAGTCATGGCAGGATTTTAAAGTCGGTGCTGGAGCCCAGCCAATAAAAACAGAGAAAGGTTGGTTAGAGTTTTATCATGGAGTCTCCAAAGACTTTCATTATAGTCTTGGTGTTATGTTACTAGATCTTCATGATCCAAGTAAAATTGTTAGTATCCTTGAAGATCCAATATTATCACCCGAAATGGAATATGAAAAGGTAGGAGATGTTCCAAACGTTTGTTTTACCTGTGGAGCAGTCGAAAAAGATGGAAAATACTTTGTTTATTACGGTGGTGCTGATAAAGTCATTGCTGTAGCAACAATAGAGAAATCAAAACTTCTAAATGCCTTGTAGCCATATTTATGCATCTCAAGAGAATCTGATAATGACTATTCCACTTAAACAGCAAAATCGGAATAAAGAAATTTTAATTGAGATTTTAAGAAAGAAAAGTTGCCGATTAACTTTAATTGAACTTAAACAACAATCTAAATTAGCTAATCTCTATTTTTTTCAAGCATTAGACGCACTAGAAAGAGAGAGATCTATTCAACTTAAAATTTCACGGGGAGAGAAAATAATTCAACTTATTTAAAAATGAAAAAAAAAGAAGAGGGGAGAGATGAAATCTTATCTCCGACGTCTGAACACGTAGATTGCTCCAGCTATTATTGTGACAATAAGGAAGGTAACCATCTCGAATCCAGGTGTTGTTTTTGTGATTGTGGTCTCAACAGTTGATATGAATGTACTAATGACTGTGCTAATAAATGTACTCACCGAAATTGAGGTTTCAGTCTCAGTCTCGGTTTCAGTCTCAGTTTCAGTCTCAGTTTCAGTCTCAGTCTCAGTAAGTGTACTTACCCAAGGATCACTCAAGAAAGAGGTCAACTCAATGTCATGCTCAGCAGTCCATCCAGCATAGAGAGCATCTATTGTAGTTTCCGCATTACCTACATTGCTGAAGGGCACAAAGAGTCGATCAATACCTGCTTTAGGTACCTTATCGAAGATATATTTTATATCAACTTCGTCTTTTGACCAATCAACAACCATATTTCCTAGATAGTCAGATTGACCTGCATCTACCATGAATCCACAGTTTGAGGTGTTATAGAACCCGAAATAGGTACTAGCGACTTTGGTTACATCGAACTTCTGAAGGTCAGTATTTGGTTGCATACGGGAGGTATTAGCTGCCATATAAGCATTG
>JAEOUE010000309.1 GCA_016839515.1 Candidatus Hodarchaeum mangrovi | reverse complement strand
TGTAAATTCATCACTGGTAGGGATATAAAATTTCATCCAAGGAGTTCTTAATTTTCGATATAGTATTCTAATCTGAACTTGTCCTACAGGTAATCCTTTTTTTCTATTTTCTTGGTGATATTCACGATGAACAGGATCAAGATTTGGATCATTTGGAGTTGGGTCTCTGAAATGTGCAATTAATTTTGCACTAGGTGCTGATATTTGTGAGAGATCTTGTAAAACTCTCTTCATAGTTTTCGGATCTCCACAGAGAGCAAAGTTATTACCCATGAATAGAAATGTCCCAAATTTCAAATTAAAACGTGGTAATTTTCGAATATCTCCATAAAGTGTTTTTTTTACTCCTCGTTGTTTTGTGACCTCTAATGCTCCATGGGAGAGATCCATTGCAATAACCTCCAATCCTATATTTTGAAGGTATAGTGAATGCCGTCCAGCACCGCAACCAAGATCTAAAACCGGTGGTCTCGCATGATTTATAATGTTTTGTTCCTCATTTGACCAATCTTCGTAATTTGAGAAGTAACCCAAGGAGCTATCTATATCAATAAGACCATCGTCTCTTTCAACTACATAATTAACTGGTTTTTGATGTGTATAATGGTCTAAAAGGAGTTGTCCAAAGGCATCAGTTAAATCTTTTTTATTAATCATTTTACTACCTGAAAACACATCAGTTTATATTTTATATCTGCTAGAAGAAATTAATTAATAATGCTTTAGGTAGACAAGTGATGATTTCTACCTACATTAAAAGCATCATCGTTAATGAAATTGTTCTTATCAGATCAGAAATAATATTTGATTATGAAACTAATCAAATAACCACTATAAAGATTCGTCTTATTCAATCTGAAGCATTGAAATCACTTTTCCAAATAATCAAGAAAGCAATAGTTCCTAATGGAATCCAAGATAGAATACCAATATGTGAAACAAAAATCCAATTTGGTCCACCAAAAAAGAGAAGCATTGCTGTAAATCCCCCAATAACATTCATGGATGAATGTGCAAACGAAGCTATCCAGATATTCTGTACTTTTAGATATAACCATCCCCAAATTATTGCTAATAACGTGGTACTTATTAGGATTGCAATTAGTCCCCAGATAATAGCATCAGGGAAAGCGTAACCCAAAAGAATCTGGGGATAATGCCAAAATCCGTGAATTAGTCCAATACTAATAGAAGCTTTCAATGAGTGGTTTGGATATATTCGTGTTTGAAGATAACTACGCCAACCAAATTCTTCCCCTAAAACTATTATTGTGTTAAGAATACTCAAGATTGGGAGTATTAGTATTAAAATTGGAAAAGAAATTTGCAATAATGACTCAGGAATTGTGCCAATAGGATTTTCTGAGTTTTCAAAGCGCTGATAAGTGTAATCAGGAGAGGACAAACTAAAAATTGATGCAAGAATAATAATAGAACCTATAACAATGAAAGGTATAATTAGAGCATAACAATAGAAGATCCATCTTTTTTTCTCGATTGAATAACAAATATCATTAAATCCTTCTTTTGTTATCCACTTTCTTACGAGAATAGCAGCTATCGCGGGAGCGATTCCTGAAGGTAAGGCATAAATCATAAAAAGAGGATCAGCAGGTGTAATATTTAAATATTCTAAAAGAAATGTCACAAAAAATGTAATTCCAAAGGTTATAGCAATAAACGAAATAATCCCCTTTCTTTCTCTATTGAGTGAGGATAAAAAATTCATCTACTAATCGTTTCCTTAAATTGAGTTTCTAGATACCCTAGTCATTAATTAAAATGTAAAATTTTTTCAGATTTTGTTTTATATACAAGGATTTCTAAATGATTAAATTTCTGAAGGTTTGAAAAATAAAAGGTTATTAGAAGGATTTTATATATGTCAAACAATGTAATTATCCGTAAATATCAGCCTAAAGATGCTCAAGAATGTAGTGCTTTGATGCAAAATCATTTTCGTAATTATGCGACGAATCTCTCTGAAATAGCTAGAAAAAGAATAATAGAGGCCCGGACAACGGAATATGTCAGATCTATAAGTGAAGATAGAATCATTGTTGTAGCAGAACTGAAAAATAAAATAGTTGGTATGGGAGCATTGAAGGGAAATGAGATACGCCATATGTATGTTAATCAAACCTTTCAGAAGAAGGATATTGGATCTACTATCCTAAATTTTCTAGAAGAGGAAGCAAGGAATTTGGGATTATCCTCTATAATGGTGAATTCAGTTTTTTATGCTACAGGATTCTATCTTAAAAACGGTTTTAAAATTATCCAGAAAACACAAATTGATAGACATGGATCGATTATCGATGCAGTATTACTGGAAAAGCAATTAAAATAATTAATGCAGAGAATTGAATTTGAATGATTTCTATAATTCAAGGAATAAGATATGGATTGAAGCATATTAATTGTATTAGATGACTAAAATAATGATTTTTAGCTCGCTTGGTGAATAAAGTTAATTCAATAATTGCGATTTTAATTTTAAGGATCACAATTTTTTGAATTTACTCAATTGCCATTAACTTTAATTTTATAATAATACTAAATATTTAGGCGTAACGTAAGGATCTCGACATTTTTTTAACCATAGGTGATTGTATGAGTGTTATAAATCAGCAAGGGCCCTCGAAAGAACTACTTGATAAGATTAGTAATCAGTATGGAATATCCAGTAATGATTTGAATCTTTTAGTCGAAGCTGATAATAATTTTATATATGAATTTCAACAGAATGGGAAAAAATTTATTCTAAGGGGAGGAACACGTCATACAGAAGAATTACTAAAGGCTGAATTAGAATGGATATTGTTCTTACACTCTACTGGAGTTAAAGTATCTATTCCTGTCCTTTCAATAAGAAAGAAATATCTCGAAAAAATAAAAAATAATGGAATTGTATATAACATTGTAGTATTTGAGAAAGCTCCAGGTGGAAAGGTTGATTTAAAGAATCCCGAAGAGTGGAACGAACAGTTTTGGGGGACCATGGGGCGAGTAATGGGAAAACTTCACCATGCTTCTGTTCAATATAACAATTTAAAGCCGAAATTTCGACGTCCTATGTATTATGAGGATGAATATATTGATTTAGCAAATCAAATATTCTCTAAAAATGATGAGATAATAATTAAAAAAGTTGAACAGTTGTTACAGCAATTTGAACAGCTACCTATGGATCCTGATGCTTTTGGAGTGATTCATACAGACCTTCATACTGATAATTTCCATAAAAATGGCAATGAAATGATAATTTTCGATTGGGATGATTCATATTATTTCTTCTTCATGTATGACCTTGCTTCAGCGTTTCATGAAACAGTTTGGGATAATCCCCTTGATAAACGACAGGAATTCGCTGATCGATTTATTCCTGCTTTCTGGAAAGGTTATTCCACTACATATCCTCTAGATAGAAAATGGTTAACCCTATTGCCTCAATTTTTCAAATGGCGAGAATTTATTATTTATACATACTTAGTAAAGGAATCTGCAAAAGAAAATTTATCAGAGCAGTACAAATCTTTTCTTCTCAGATGTATTACAGAATTTCGAGATTGGCTTGTAAATGACACTCAAATTGTAAATATTCCGACAGATTTAACTAAATGGTTTCCTCATTTTTAGTTTATTAAAAAAGAATTACTTCTAATGAGACACTAGAAATTTCATCATTTTCTTTTCTATTCATTATAGAACAGAAGAAATTTAAACTTAAAATTAGTATTTAAAAGCCCAATTAGGGAATTTTTCACAGTTGAATTTTAAGAAAACTTTAGGAGTTATTAACAAAGTTCTAGCTAATTAAGTTCTACATTCGTCGTTTAGGAACAATAAATTTAATAAAAAATTATTTTTGGATAAATTGGTAAAGATTCTTACAAATAAAGAAAGCTTTAATTCTAAAATATGATTTTCCTTGATGAGAGATTTAATAAATTACGCTAGTATTTAATTTTACTCAATTAGGACTAAATTTGGAGGCAGTTAAAACGACCAGTGTAATACAGATCACTAATTTAACAAAATATTATGGGAAAAAGACCTGTGCAGTGGATAATTTAACATTATCAGTTGAGCCTAAAGAAATTTATGGATTTCTGGGTCCAAATGGAGCAGGCAAAACAACAACAATACGATGTCTCCTAGGGTTACTCCATGCTACCTCGGGTAATACAGAAATCATGAATCATGATTCACGGAATATCCCTCCAGAAATACGTAAGAGAATTGGTTATTTACCTGGTGATTCTTTTCTTTACAATCATTTTACAGGTCAAGAGTATTTGGATTTTTATCTATCCCTTTATAATTCTTCCAGTGAGAAGCAACAAGAGATAATTGAGCTATTTGAAGGTATTAAGTTGAATAGTCCTATCAAAACATTAAGTAAGGGACAATTACGAATGATAGGTTTTGTAACCGCCTTACAACACAATCCTGATCTTATTATATTGGATGAACCAACAACAGGACTAGATCCCCTCAAACAACAGACAGTTTATTCCTTAATAAGAAAAGAACGGAAAAAAGGGAAAACCTTTTTCTTTTCTTCCCATAATTTAAGTGAAGTTCAACAATTATGTGATAAAGTGGGAATTATTCGAAATGGGAAACTTGTTAAAACAGAATCAGTTGAAAATCTTTTGAACGTTCGATTAAAAAGGATTAAGGTAGTAATGCAATCCGAACTAGTTCCTAGTATCCAGAATAATTTTTCAAAGGTGGATGGAATAAGAGAGGTAAAGTCATCAAAAAATACTATCGAATTTCAATATTCTGGGGATTATCATTCTTTGATTAAATTATTAGCAGAAATTAAAGACATTCACGATTTAACTATAGAAAATCCTTCACTTGAGGAAATATTTCTTAAATATTATTCTGATGAAGATTCAAGGAGCTTAGAATAATGAAATTTTTAAATAAAGCTAATTTGCAATTAATGTGGAAATTTATGAAAAAAGATCTGTATATTTTGGTGGGAATGTCTATATTAATCTTTATTTTGATATTCTGGGTGGGAATAATGTTTCCTGAAGTAAATGATATTGGTTTTTATGATGCATTGAATGAACTACTCAAGAATCCTTTGTATGAATTTTTAATCGGTCCTATTATTAGTATCACCTCAATTCGAGGATGGATTGCTTTGGGGTGGTTATCTTATTCCTGGTGGATTGGACTGCCTTTAGGAATTTATTTAGGAGTTCGAATTTTATCGATCGAGGTTTCACAAGGTACTGCAGATCAGTTATTTGTTACACCCATATCACGAAAAGCGATTCTTCTATCAAGATATACAACATCTTTAATTGAACTTCTATTTATTCCTTGTGCAAGTACTATTGGAATTATCGTTACTTTTATCTTCATTAACGAAAATATACCATATTCTAGTCTTATTGCTGTTTTTCTATTAGATTATTTTTTCTTTGTAGCAATTTTAACAGTAACGGTCTTTATTTCGATAATATTACTAGATTTAAGAAAAGTAATCCTTGTAGTTGCTGGCTTTTATTTTGGTAGCTTCTTTAGCTTTACATTTGGTGGAATGAATCCCGACTTTAATTTTTTAAGAGATTTATCAATTTTTAGAACTAGAAATGTTATAGATGTCTTTGTTACATCAGTAACTACCGATGTAATCCCAAATTTAATTATTCTGAGTATTTTTATCATGGTATTTTTGATCTTAAGTTTTATCTGGATAAATCGCGTTGAAATTAAAAGTAGGGGCTAAATAGAAAAAATTTGGAGCTTTGAGGCGCTGGAATATAGAAACAAAAGTGAACTCTTTATTAAAGGAGAATGCATCCATTTATAAGGTAATTAGAGTCGATTATTTTCTATTATGACCCTTTTAGATAAAACTTTATAATTCTAGGATTTCTTCTGATTATTATGGTAACAATTTCAAGGTTCATATCTCGTCTGTATTCTGAACTAATTTTATTAAGCATACTCATGTTATTTTTTTTGCAATTAGTGGTGGATTTTATAGAGACTATTTATGCAATAGAATTACTCTCATTATCACTTGATGAGAATGTCTTATTTGTTTTATTCCTTTTCTCGCCAATTCTTCTAATATTATTTAGAGATACTGCAAACAAAATGATTTTGATGTTATCAGGTGGAGGAGTTATTATCATGAGAATTTTTGAACCATTTTTAACCCTTCATTTGAAGTTAATTGTATCTGGGTTGGGTGTTGGTTGTTTTTTAATATTTTTACCAGTATATTTTCGGTTTAAGCAAGATTTTGAAGAGGAATCGACAAGTTTTTCTCTGGGTTTAGGATTGGTACTCGCTGTTGCTTTTTCTGTCTTGTTTCGAACACTTGGTTCAGGGAGTGATCTATCCACACTTGGAGGTTTCCAAATTATTGGCTGGATCTTTGCTTTAATTGGCCTTGTAATGTTGTTAGGTTTCTTATTGACAATGAAAGAGGTAATCATTCAGTCTTATGAACAGGAAACTCATCAAAATACTCCACTGTTCCATACTAAAACATTTCTTACTTCTCTCGGTCTAATCAGTATTTTTAATATGATTTATTTCAGTATTTCAAGCCCAACTGTGATAGCACGATGGACTGAGAGTAATTATGGGCTAATTACGATTCTTATTGCAGTTTTACTTAGCGGGTTTGGTATTCTTATCCTTTTAAAAACTCAATTACTTGCACAGCTTCAACCTTGGATGA
Organism: Candidatus Hodarchaeum mangrovi; assembly: GCA_016839515.1. Lineage (GTDB taxonomy): Archaea > Asgardarchaeota > Heimdallarchaeia > Hodarchaeales > Hodarchaeaceae > Hodarchaeum > Hodarchaeum mangrovi. Next base: position 4,489 of record JAEOUE010000309.1, on the reverse strand, counting down.
TTTGGGTCTGGAATGCTCTATTTATAGTTGTGATGTCTTATTCTCTAATAGTACATCAACTTCTTTATCCTAGGTCTCTCGAAAGTTTTCCGTTTTATGCTCCAGATGTTTTTATTGTTCCCTACATTACTTTATTATTTATGCTGCTTCTTTCCCCAATATTATTAATTGATTTTATACTATTATCCAGAACATTACTCAACATTAAACCTTCATTAAAAACATTGTCAATGGCTTTTACTTCTTCTTCAATTTTTTTCTTATTGATGTTATTCGCTCATATCTTTACTACAACATATGATTATATCCCAATTATTGGACCTCTCTTTCGAGATAAATTCTGGATTGTTTACTTCATCATAGGTGCAGTAATAGCAATAACCTCCTTTCTATTAATAAAAGAACGAATTTACATTAAGGAGAAAACAATAAGTCGTAATCCTGTCTTCTTTTCATGTTTATTTATTATTATTGTTCTTAGTACGGTATCGGGGATTTTTATTACCTCCCCTCGTCCTATAATACCCTCTATTCCGACTAGTTTAAAAATTGCGACCTATAATATTCAGCAAGGAACTTCAGAACAGGGTATAAAAAATCTCGAGGGTCAATTAGCACTTCTTAATGAAATTGATGCAGATATTATTGGCTTACAGGAGTCTGATATCGCCCGAATTTCGGGTGGGAATGCTGATGCCGTTCGTTTCTTTGCTGATCGACTTAATCTCTTTTCATATTACGGCCCCAAGACAGTAGCTGGAACCTTTGGTATTGCTTTGCTCTCCAAATTTCCGATACAAAATTTACGCACATTTTATATGTATAGTCAAGGAGAACAGACTGCCACAATTGAAGCTGAGGTGAAGATTGGAGCTAGAATTTTTACTATTTATGTTACCCATCTTGGGAATGGAGGTCCTCTTATTCAACAGCAGAATATCCTAGAGAACCTCGTGGATCAGAATGTTATCTTGATGGGAGATTTCAATTTTGAACCATATTCGGAGCAATATAATTTGACTATTTCTGTTTTAAATGATAGCTGGTTCCTAAGTTCCTCTGCTATTGTGGTAGGTAATGATTTTGATGTTTCTGAGCGTATTGATCATATCTTTGTTTCATCAGGATATAATATATTAACTAGTCAATTTATTGTCAGCAATGATTCAGATCATCCTCTATACTGGGTATCGATGGAGATTTAATTGACGGACATTATCAATAAAAATCTCTCTTCAATACTCCCCTTGTTTGATTAAGACTTATTATTTAACCAATGCTGGAAATTACGGTTTTAATCTAGATAACCTTAATAGTTATATCCATTTAAAGAATCATTGCAACAATCATATAATTTAAGAGAAGAGAGTCGAGATTGAATGTATATCTAACCTAAGAGATGATTTAAGATGCCAAAAAAGAAAATTACTAAAAAAAAGCCAACATCTAAAAAAACTCCAACAACAGAATCGTTAGCTAAACTCTATGATAGTAAATCGGTCTATATATCCCATTGGATAAGGGATTATAAAGTTTCCAAGAAGTTCTATAATGAAGTATTAGAATTACCTATTAATATGGAGATTCCTCAGGCAGGATGGTATGAGTTCAAACTTCCTGTGAAGGGATCGTTTTTAGGATTAAGTCAGTACCGTGAAGGTGAATTTAAAACAGCTGATTCATTGAACATTTCTATTAAAGATGTTGAGGGAGTAAAGGCTACACTGGAGTCAAAAGGTGTCTCCACCTCAGATATAACCGATTATCCAGATATGATATCAATGATATCCATAAAAGATCCTGATGAAAATCATATTTTTTTCATTGGTCCTCCAAGAGTGAAATCTGGGAAGTAATCATTCTTGGATTTTTTCTTCTTTTTATTCAATTATAGGTCCAAATAAAAGGAGTTCTATTTTTAAGAAAAAAATTACTATTCTAAGTGATCTCTCATTTACAATCTCCAAAACTAGACTCGTGTACTCTGAATGAATGGTTTATCTTTTCCTTGTTCAATTTCCCACTTTTTCCTCTCTGAACGTAATCTGAAAATATCTACCTCCTTGTAGATCAGATCTTCTTTCTTAGGGGGAATTTTTCGTTCAACTTTTTCTCGTTCAGGTGTGAAGATAAATGATCCACCAACTTCTGCTATATTTGCAAAGAAGCAGTAAGCATAGATAGATCTTCGGGCATCAAAATGTGCGGCCTTAAAGTCATCAGTTACAGGAGTAAAGGCAGGATTAAATATCATATCCACTGGGGGGTCTGAATTTTTAAGTTCAACCCTTAAATCCATGTCTAGGAAATCTCTACAGATTGTAATTGCAATATTTCCATATTCGGTTCTACAAACAATTGTATTTCTAATAAAAGCTTCAGTATTAATTCCTTCCTTGAGCCTTCTCCCATGATAATGGATAATAGCTGGTATGTGTTTTTCTTGTTGCCATAAGACTCCTTCTGGACCTATTACTAAACAAATGTTTCTTTTAGTGTCTTGATTATGGTAGGAACCAGGAATTATATACATATCATATTTATTAGCAAGGTTGGTAACCTCTTCGAGTAATTCCTGATAATTAAAATCAATAGATAACTCTGGAAAGAGTAAGACTTTTACATCCTTGGAATGGGCATCTTTTACTAATTCTCTAAGCTTAGATTTTATAACTTCCACTTTGTCTTTCTTAAGACTAAAAAGACCATCTAATCTTTCTTCATAAAACTCATTTACAATATCATTAGTCTCGGATACTCCTATTTGGGCAATTGCAACTCTAAAATTATTTTTCTCAGTTTTTGAGGAGTCTTTAAGTAGATTTAAATGGATCAAATTATATTTTCTAATCGGAACTTCCTCCCAGTCCTTTGTGATGCTTTTAGCTCTTGTTGCGTATTGTTTGACTTCTTCTTCGGTAATTTCGAAAGATTTTCCTGCTACTCGTGACATTATGTCCTCTAATCTTGTTAATTCAAGTCGTTCATTTAAGGACGTTTTCTGTTTAAGCAAATGTTCCCAATTTTCTATCTGTGCCTCAAGGGCTATTTTTTCATTAAAAATTTTAACTGCTAAATTCCTTAAACCTTTTTCTTCTGCAATAGATAATGCTGATTCTAATAATTTTTGTGATTTTGTAATATTTAATTCCAAAAGCGTAAGTTTAGATTGGAGTACATAAGTCTCAGCTAGTAAGGAGTGGGAAGATTGTTTTTTGGCTATATCAAGAAGTTGATTTGTCAATTCTTTGACTTTAATAAGAATTTCTTCTTCTCCAGTAGTTTTAAGCTCAAATAGTAACAAATCACATAAGGATATCATTGCGGTAATCGTTAAATTATAATCAGCTACTTCTTCCTCAACCACTTTCTCAAGAATTTCTATAGCTTTCATCTTAGATCGAAAACGAGTGCTGGTCTTGAATAAAAGGGCTTTTCCAATCAGATATTGATGATTGACAATACGGCTCTTAACCCTTTTTTTGATCACTTCAACCTTTTGTAGATAATTTTGGGACTGATGTAGCTCATTATTGTCCAAACTTAATAAAAATAGATTATAATAAACATTAGATGTTGAAAGATCGTTCTGTGACTCTTCATATATTTTTAAGCTTCGCAAGAAATATTTTTCAGCCCATCTAGCATTCTTTTTTATTTTGTATATTTCACCAATGTTTAGATAGGAAAGGGCGATTTCTTCCTTCATCCCTAGTTCTTCATAAAGCGTTAAACTTTCTTGATAGTATTCCAATGCCAAATTAAGGGCTCCTTTCAACTGATATACATCGCCTAGGTTGTTAAGTACAAGAGCAATACCTTTTTTATCGCCTAATTTTTCAAAAATTAATTGAGCCTGTTGATAATATTCTAATCCTTGATTCAGACTTCCTTGCATACGACAATTAACCCCTAAATTAAGTAGAGTTAATGCGATTTCTTGTTGGTTACCAATTTGCCTTTTAAGGATCAAGCTTTTCTGTAAGAATTCTAACGCTTTTTTATGGTCTCCTTTCAAGTGATAAGCCGCCCCTAAATTATTATAATTCGATGCGAGAACTTGATCATTACCCAATCTCTTAACGACATTGATGCTCTCTTGATGACATTCAATTGCCTTATCTAAATTTCCTTTTGAACGATATAATAGACCTAGATTATTTAGTACATTTGCAACTCCTTGTTTATCATTCAAAGATTGTGAGAAACTAAGACTCTTTTGATGATCTATTAATGATTGATCAAGATTCCCTTTATACCATTCAAGAACTCCTTTTTTTAAAAAATATTCTCCCTTCCTGCTATCAATTTCATTTTTTTGGTCAAAATTACTTTCTATCCTCCGAAGTATTTCTTCTATCCTTTGTGAAACTTGAAATCCTTCATCTAAGCTACTTGAACGCCAACAAATCTCTATTTTATGCAATAAAAAGTCAAGTATTACCAAATCATCCTTTGTTTCTTTCAAATGTTTTAAAATTTCTTCAAT
>JAEOUE010000308.1 GCA_016839515.1 Candidatus Hodarchaeum mangrovi | reverse complement strand
GAAAACCTGGAAAAGTTAAATTAACAATGGCACAGGTTGATGAATTATTAATAGGTGGAGCTCCATATGTGGTGGAATTGGGTTATGGGAATGAAGAAGATCTCTTGTTTTCAGAACAGAAAGGGGTAGTTAAAGGAGCAAATCCTGCAAATGTTAGTGATAAAGCAAAAAGACGCCAATATGATCAAATTGGTACCTTGGGATCTGGTAATCATTATCTAGAATTACAAATTGTAGATAGGATTTTTGATGAAGATGCTGCTAAATCTTTTGGTCTCTCCAAAGATCAGGTATTAACGACCCTGCATTGTGGGTCACGGGGTTTAGGGCATCAAATAGGAACAGATTATTCCACTCTTCTTGTGAGAGCATCAAAGAAATATAATTTACCTCTTCCAGATAAGGAGTTAGGTTCTGCACCAATAACAAGTGAAGAAGGCCAGAAATATATATCAGCAGTAAATGCTGGTATTAACGCCGCTTTAGCAAATCGACAAGTTATTGCACATCTTGTAAGAGAGGCCTTTCAGAAGGTGTTCAACGCTGAAATTCATCAGCTTTATGATATAGGGCATAATACATGTAAATTTGAAGAACATGGTGGGAAAAAAGTATTAGTTCATCGAAAAGGATCTACACGTGCCTTTGGTCCAGGTCACCCTGAACTTCATCCGCGATATCAGTCAGTTGGGCAACCAGTATTGATTGGTGGGACAATGGGTACCTCTTCATATATCCTAACAGGTACAAAATTAGGTATGGAAGAAACTTTTGGGAGTTCATGTCATGGAGCAGGACGGAGCATGTCACGTACCCAAGCAAAGAAAAAATATTGGGGAAAAACTGTCGTACAAAGCTTGGCTGAAAAAGGAATAACTATTAAAGCACATAGTTTTGCTGGGGTGGCTGAAGAAGCGCCAGGTGCGTATAAAGATGTTAATAGAGTTGTAAATGCCATGCATGACTCTGGTGTCATAAAAAAAGTAGCTCAAGTTCGCCCAGTTGGAGTTATAAAGGGCTAATTACTTTTTTCTTTTTATTAATTATACATCATCATCTAGAAATGATGAAACAATGGGGACTTTATAATAATTTAATCGGGAATTGAGGGAATTTTTTAGTAGTTTTGGGTACTCAAAGGTAAAAATGCTTCCAATTATAAAAATAAACAGATTTGCACTAATATAAACTAATAAAAAAAACTGAATGTGTGTATATGTGATAGAGTAATTAGGAAAAGTAAGGAAAACAAAATCAGCAATATCATTTATGATTAACCAGCTAAAACCAATAGAAAAATTAAGAGTAGATCTCTCAAGGAAAAAAATGACTAGAAAGAGGCCTTCTAGAAATAATATGAGATGAAAATAATCTAGGGGAAAAATATTGGGCAATTTTATCCCTAAGATAGGAGGAGCGTGATAATGTTCAGGGAAAGCAATAAAGAGACTAGGAGCTACTAATCCAATTTTAATAAGTGAAAATGCTACAGCCCAAATTAGTGGTTGCATAGAATTTTTAACCTTTTCGGGTTTGATTAAGAGTCCTGCGAACAATAAGGTATACAAAGGGCAATCAGGGATAAATAACCATAATAAAAACAGGATACCTTCAGTTTGAGGAAGATAATGGAATAGACCAACGACTCCCCAGAAAAGATTAAGGAAAATTAGAGAAATTAATAGAGCTCTTTTGGTTAAAAGTCTAATAAACAACCTATGTTTTACTGTTAACACTGGTTGGGTCATTGGCATCGCATCGAAGGGGAGTAGATTAAACCAATTAATATCAATTTATATAAATTATTGCATATTGAAGCAAAACCAATTATTCTATTTTATTTAATCACCTTCTAATCATTATAGAATGTAATTAAATCTCCTCCAATTTAATAAAAACGGCTTTACTGGCTTAGATTTTTAGAAAAGCTAAAGAGAAGGTATAATCACCTCACAAGAGACACCTTCTTTAAATTCTTTTGCCATAGATTTATCTCCAACAATTGCTCCAAAGTGCATTGGAATTACTAATTTTGGTTGAAGAACTGCAGTGGCTTCAATGGCTTCTTTGGCTGTCATTACATAAGTACCGCTAACTGGTAGTAAAGCGACATCGGACTTAAAATATTTCATCTCAGGAATTTTATCTGTGTCTCCTGCATGATAAACACGGACTCCGTCAATAGTTAATATTACACCGACTTTATTGTCTTCTTTTGGATGAAAAGGTTTTCCTGGTGATCTAAACTTATTTACATTATATGCTGGTACAAACTCAAGAACAATTGAGTCAATTTTCTCTTTAAAGTTTGGTTTAACGATCCTTAATGATTTCTTTTTAAGAGGGGCTAGTTTGTCTTTTGCAGCTTCTATTCCAAATATTATAGTATCGGAAGAAGTAAATTGTGCTAAATCAGCAGGAGAACAATGATCTCCATGTTCATGAGTACTAATTAAGATATTTACTGGTTTGAAATCTCCTTTTACCTCATATGGGTCAATACAAATTGTTTGTCCAGTTTTACTCGTGATTAAGAATCCATCATGTCCTAACCATTTAAAAGTGATACCTTCATAATTGATCATTCTCTTCACACCTCTAATTTGTTAAAATTTTCTTTAATTGTTTAATTATTGAGGTAATAAACTTTATGAATATATAAATTAAATTCATTTACTTTTGAAGTTCTGCAGTGTATTTGATTATCAATTTTTTGTATTGCTTGCAGGAATTGATTCAAAGATATTGGTTATACTTTAAAATTATTAATTTTATGATTACTTTTCATGTCATTTCTTAAATTTACGAACAGGAGTAATTAAATTTAGAATCAATTCTTTATTTTTCTCTCAAACTCTTCTAATAAAATCGATATCTTAATTGGTAGATTATTATTAATACGATAGATTTTAGACTTGAAAGCTCATTAGATCTTTAATTTAGTAGATTTTTTAGTTTTCATCCCAAAGAATGGTTGTAAAAAACTAATTCGCTTAATAATCAGTTCATAAAGTGTAATCGTGGTTATAAATGATCCTAATACAACTATTGGGAGCTTTATAAAGATATTAGTATTCCATTGCACTACAAAAAAAGCTATAATAATTATTATTGGTTGATGGATGATATAAAAAGGCATTATAGCTTTCTTAGAGTATTGGAGCCATGAATTGCTGAAGTTTAAGAAACGTATCCCAATGTAAAGAATAGAGAGAATCCAACTCCAAGCATCAATTGTAACTATAGTCCAAATAAAATAAAACTCAGGAATATTCGGTGTTTCAGACCAAGTAAAAGGGTCACCAATGAAGGATGTTATCACAAGAGTAGCCATAGAAGCAATTGCAATAGTGAATACAAGCAATCTATCCTTCTGAATGCTTTTTATAAAACGTTCATCAGCAAATAAAATATACCCTAATATAAAACAAGCAAATTGGAAGCAAAAATCGGCCCAGTCATGCACAAGCGGAAATAAAGGTTGGAGAATAAGTTGAATAAACAAAAGAGGGATAAAAAATACCATAATTCCACCATATTTTTCAGATAATTTTGCTAACCATGAAATGATGCGTTTTCCTGTTTCTTCTTTCAACCAAAAAAAAATAGGAAGAGCAAGAACTGAGAAAGAAAATAAAAATCCTATAAACCATAGATGATATCCCAAAGCTCCGAACCACATAGGACTGAATCCACAATTTCGATCAATAACGAATTCCAGAAAATTACTCTGAAGAATTCCTTTTTGAGTATTATGTAACCACTCGAAATAAAGCATGGCTGGCATAAACATGATGGATCCGAAAATATAGGGAATCATAAGACGTTTAAAACGTTCCCCGACATATTGTCGTGCGGTACGTTTGCGAAGTGCGAAATAACTTCCTGCACCTGAAAGTAGGAAAAATAATGGCATTCCCCATAAATCAAAAAATGTAAGTATAATTGATAGTTCCAAACTTAAATCATTGTTTTTAATATGCCAAACGCCTAAATCAAAGGGGTGGACTGCGTGAAAAAGAAAAACACCGAGTATGGCTAACACACGTAACCAATCAATATAATGCAATCTAATTGATTCTTTAACAGGGTAATCAGAACGTTGAGAAATTTCCTTAACTTTCAAATCACTCTACATTTCTGTTTTATAAAATAAAATCAATACTAATATTAGATAAGAATAAATTTTAACTTTTTTAATCACTTTGATTCTCTCAAAAACTTTTTAACATTTAGGGATGTAAAGAACTCCTCATATTTATTTATTATGCCGTAGAACAGTATTTTCATCCTTTTGTACTCTCTAAGTTAACAAAAAAGATCCTTTTTATTTATAATTATCTTTCCTATAAATGTTTATTGTAAATGTAAAATAAATAAGCCCAAACGAAAATTAGGTACTTAAAATTATAATTAGAAGTCTTTTTGTTTAAATAATATTTAATCGAAACGAATAAAGGAATCTATAGTGAAGATTTAATGTAATGAAAAGAGACCTTCTACATACTTATTTAGAGAAAATTCAAAGTTTAATTTCTGAAAAATATAAAGATAGCGTGGTTTCCCTTATTTTATTTGGATCATTGACATCTAACAAATCCATGAAATCATTCTCAACAGATGTTGACTTAATAATCGTTGTAAAGGATCTTTGTTCCAAAACTATAAAGAATGAAATAATTAGAAAAATACGAGCAATAGAAAAACAATTATTGGTTTCATATGGTGCTGATGGGTTAATTTCAGGAATTCAAAGAGCAACAGGTATGTTTACCAATCAATTTGTTTGTTATTATTCTGATTTCCTGTACAGACGATTTCATAGAGTATTTTGTGTCAATCGATTTATAAGTTCAATTTTAGCTCCTCAAAACTCCGTATGGTTCTCATTAAAAAATAATTATCAGATTTTATTTGGTGAGGACTTAATAAAACAATGGATTTCTATACCAAATTTAACACAATATGATTATAGCAGATCCCTATTCATGAACTGGTTTTTATCAATAGGAGCTGCTATATTATGTATTTTTGATAGCAATGCTTTGAAATTTTCAATGGAAGCAATAAAATGGAGTCTTTTTACATGGAGAAATTTCCTAAATCTAAAGACTAATACTATTGAAGAGATAATGAAGAATTATTTCTCCGAAAATATATTTTCCATAGAGTTAAACGGATTAAAGGAATTTTTGCTTTATCGAAGTAAAAAAAGAAAAAGAAGATCATTGGCTATATATGGGGTAATTTTAATTCCTTTTATACATCTCAGAATTCATAAATTTAGATAAAACTAGGGAATGTAAATTTCTGGAGTTCTTGGGAACATACTAGTCTCTCTGATGTGATTTAATTTAGTAATCCATCGAATGAGACGTTCAAAACCTAATCCAAATCCCGCATGAGGTGGCATACCATATCGAAACATACGAAGATACCATTCAAAGTTCTCAGGATTAAATCCCTTTTCCAAAATTCTTTGGTTCAATATATTGTAGTTAACAACTCTTTGTCCACCACTGGACATTTCTCCAAATCCCTCTGGAGCATTAAGATCTAATGATTTTGTTATGGAAGGCTTTTCAGGATCTGTAGAATAATACATACCTCTGAGTTCGGTGGGAAACTCTGTAATAAAGAATGGTTCTTTAAAATGCAGAGAAAGTGCAAATTCAGCTGGAGCCCCAAAATCTTCATCAAAATTCTCTTCAATACCTAATGTAGATAGTAATTCTTTTGCTTTATAAAAAGAAAGTTTAATAAATGGTTTTTTTGGAATATGAAGTTCTCTTTCTAACAGTTTCAATTGAGAAGAAGCTTGTGCTTTTACATCAGAAAGAACAGAGATGATCAAATCTTCCTGAACTTCCATCAATTCGATTTCTGTAGCAAATGCAATTTCTGTTTCGATTTGGTGAAATTCAGTGATGTGTTTTGGTGTATGAAATTTCTCTGCTCTCCATGAAGGAATGATACCAAATACTTTCTCATGACAACATAGTGCTGCTTGTTTATAGAATTGACATGATTGGGCTAAAACTGCTGATTGACCAAAATAATCCAGTTTAAATTGTTCTGCTCCTCCCTCTGTTGAGGCTGCGAGGATATAAGGGGTGAATATCTCAAAAAATCCCTTTTTAACATAGAAATCACGTATTGCTTTTGCTATGATGCTTTTAATTTCCATTACTGCCACAATTTCTGGATCGCGGATTGAAAGCTCACGAAATTTAAATACAGTATCGATTTCCATTTGTGTTTTTTTCTTAGTCAAATCAATTGGAAATTTACTTTCAGCAATTGTATGAATTTTTATATTTATAGGAATGAGTTCTGCTCCAAGCATTGACCGCTCATCTATTTTAATTCTACCATTTATCGATACAACCGATTCGATTGTTAGCGATTTAGCCCTATCCCAAATTTCATCCATTGTTTTTCTTTGATTTAAAGTTACTTGACAAATTCCTGATTGATCTCTTATTGTAAGAAAGAGTAACCGACCTTTATCTCGGATTTGTTGAACCCATCCTGCGATAAGAACTTCTAGCCCATTATTTGTGCTATTAACATCAGTGCATAAATGAGTTCGCCATTTAGAGTTAACTGCGTATCTCATATCTCGATACCTCTCTGTAGAACCACAACAAGTAACCTCCTATTAAGATACTTTAACCTCAAGACAAAGAATTTAAAATGTTGAAAGTTGAAAATAATCTAAAAATTTTCTAGTCTGGAGACAGAATCCAATGCAACTTTTCTTACATAAAAAGTCATCTTCGGAAGACATAAATCCCAATCAGGAGTTAATTATAATTGGAAGTGGACCTGCAGGGCTAACAGCTGCTATTTATGCTGCTCGTGCGCAACTTCATCCACTCGTTATTACTGGAGTGGAAGCAGGTGGTCAACTTATGACGACCACAGAAGTCGAGAACTTTCCAGGATTTCCCGAT
>JAEOUE010000307.1 GCA_016839515.1 Candidatus Hodarchaeum mangrovi | reverse complement strand
TTCTGAGTCAGTAGGTTCTTTATAGCTATCCTCGAACACAATTGACTTTAATGGATAACGAGGACGTATCTCAAATAGTGCCTCAGGATCTGGATAACCTAAACACAATCCAACTAGAGGAAATACTCGTTGTGGGATTTTAAAAATCTCTTGAATACGCTTGATATGGAGTGGTATGGTTCCTAGAAGTACACTCCCTAATCCAAATGCCTCTGCAGTAAGAATTATATTTTCGGCTACGAGAGATGCGTCTTGAATACCCAAAAGCAGAAGCATCCCGTCATCAAAATTGTAAGTATATCCTCTTTTCTTTACGATCCTTTCAAGTTTGTAAAAGTCTACTAAAAAAATCATTAGGAGCTTAGTTGTCGGATAAACGCCACATTTTATCCGCATTTTCTCTTTGTCCCGTGTATAAATGACACTACATAATTGAGCAGCAAATGGAGCTCTAATTCCTGCAGATAATATTTCAGTGAGAATTTCGTCAGAAATGGATTCATCTGTAAATTTTCGTATAGATCTTCTATTATGAATTAACTCAAAAATACTTGTTTTATGTTCTAATTTCATTTTATTTATCCTCTTTTAATAATATTCCAACAGGACAATGGTCTGACCCATAAATTTGATTGAGAATAAAACTTGATTTAATATTACCTATAAATTCTTGATTAACAACAAAATAATCAAGACGCCAGCCGATATTTTTTTCACGAGCATTATAACGGTATGTCCACCAAGTATATTGTCCTTCTAATGATGGAAAGAAGTGCCGAAATGTATCAATAAAACCATTCGCTAATAGGGTGCTAAACCATTCTCTTTCGGGTGGTGAAAATCCAGCATTCTTTTCATTACTTTTTGGATTTGTAATATCGATTTCCTGATGAGCTACATTAAAGTCTCCGCATATTATCACAGATTTTTTGAGCTTCAATTCATTAATATGCTCAAGGAACTCATTATTAAAGTATAATTTATGTTCTAATCGTGCTAAACCTCGTTGAGCATTTGGAAAATATGAATTAAGTAAGTAAAACTTGTCAAATTCCAATTGAAGGAACCTTCCTTCGTTATTTATAGTTTCATCCTCACAGAATTCTTTCTGAATACCTTTTGCTTTGATTTTTGATAATGCAAGTACCCCACTATATCCCTTTTTTTCTGCTGAATTCCAGTATTCAAAATATTCAGGAAATTCTAGTGATAAGCTTAATTGATCTTGTTGAGCTTTTGTTTCCTGTAAACAAATAATATCAGGATCTTCAGTTTTGATGGTTTTAATCAATCCATTTTTTAAACAGGCTCGAATTCCGTTAACATTAAATGACAAGATCTTCATTGATATTCACTCAGAAAACATTTCGGTAAATTTATTCATTACTTTTTGATAATTTTTGTTTTTAAATAAATTTATAAATTATTTCGTAATATTGATTAGATTGAGGATGTACAATGTCCGATTCAGGTTCTAAATCACCAGAAAGCCAAATTTCAAAGCTTGAAGAGAGTATAATGAATTTTTTTGAGGATTTAATGTATGAACTTAGAGGCGGTAGTCCTTTATTTGGTCGAATTTTTGGCTTGACAATTCTTTCGGAAAAAGAGGAGACATTTCTCCAAAAAGACTTAGCAGATAGATTTAATGTCAGTACAAGCGCAATTTCTCGGAATCTTAAAACATTAGAAAGCTGGGGATTGTTAGGAAAGAGGAGAAGAAGACAACCCGATTCGAGAGAATATATGTGGGAATACACCAATGAACCCACTGCATTTTTAGATTTGTTTAATTATCCCATTGTTCAAAACCTTGAGGTTTTAAGAGGGAAACGAGAAGAATTAACGCGGAACTATGAGTACTGGAAGGAAAATATTGTCATAAAGGACAGTAGTTCAGTTCAAAGGTATAATAGAATCATGGAGGCGTTATCATTCTTGATTAAATGGATGGAAGTTTTAGATGAGGAAATAAATCAATTTTTAGGGAAATTAGAGAACAGATTCTGGGAGGTAAAAGAGTCTTAGCTAAAGAAAATCCTATAAATTCGCACTATAATGTAATATTGCATGGTTAATGATAACTGACAGGAGGAAGCGAGTTTAAAAATTTAAATTTTTAAATAATTTTCTGATATTAGAACCCTGAAGGTCTTAAATTTATGAAATCACCTTAGAATATCTTGATAAAAGGTCATTAAAATAATAGAAGTCAATTTCCTAATCCACATCATAAAAATTTTTTTTATACATTTAATTCATATTGTAATTATAGATTTTACCGTAAATTTCATAATGGAATGACTAAATTAAAACAGTTATTCAGAACTCATATTTAAAAATGGTAAATATGGTGTACCCTAGAAAATAAATTCATTTTACAAGGATGTAGAACATTTTGCCTATAGATAGAGAATTTCAAGATGAAAGAGATATTCCTGAGCCTTTTAAAATAAAAAATTGGAAGGATTATTTTAAGTTCTTAATTGGACCCGGAATTATTGCATTAGGACTGGGATTAGGAACTGGTGAGTTAGTTTCTACCCCATTTCTCATCGTTGGTTATGGTCCGTTGTTATTATGGGTTGCATTAGTTTCGATCATTCTTCAGACATCAACAGCAATTACAGCATCAAAATATACGATATTAACAGGTGAACCTTTTCAAATCGGATTAAATCGCCTTGGTAATAAAAAAGCATGGACCGTTGTCTGGATAATTCTTGGTACAATCTCTGCCCTCTTTCCTTATTACCCTGCATTATTAGGATTAACTTTTGTAGCCTTGACAATCAATACTGTTCCGATTTTTCCAGATAATCAAACTTTGTATATTATAATGACCTTTATTGCTCTCGCAATTACAATAATCCCCCTTCTACTAGGAAAAAAAGTCATAAGAACTCTTGGGATGATGTTTTTTATTATCCATTTTTGTATCATCATTCCCTTATTCGCTATTCTAACACTATTAATTGTTCCATTCGATATTATAATCGAAGTATTCCTTGGTTTTTTTGCAGTGGGAACTCTTCCTAGTGATGCAAACTTTCTTGCTTTAGGGGCAGTGGCAGGATTCGCTGGATTAGCTGCGTCAGCTGGGATGTCAATTTCTATGTACTATCGGGATACAGGCTGGGGAATGGCTAAACTTTTAGGCCATATTCCAGGAGCTATTGGTGGTGAAAAGTCACAATTCCAAGTTAAGGGATTCAACCCTAAAGTTGATGCAGCAAACATGAAAAAAGCAAAAATATGGTTTAAATACATCAAAATAGAGCTAATTGGACTTTTCTTCTTTGGAAGTATTATTACTATGTTGTTTCCAGTTGCATTGAATTATTATCTTGTAGATTCTTCTGCTGCAACGGAAAACACATTTGGGTTTACAGCTGTGTTAGCGAATAATTTAGCTAATTATATTCCGTTTGGATGGCTTTTAATTCTTTTGATGCTTGCTGCTGTTTTTTTTGCCGATGGTTCAGGAGTTATAGATGGAATAATGAGACAATTTGCTAATATTCTCTGGAATGCATTTCCTAGCTTAAATAAACGATTTAAAGGAGATGTACGACCAGTTTATTATGGAATCTTAAGTTTTTTTATAATAATTTGGATTCTTATGGTAATTTTTGGTCCTGCTCCTGTAGAAATGGTACTGTATGCTGGTTCTTTGGCAAATATCGGAGGTGTTATTTTTGCTTTTGGATTGATATTTGTTCATTTCTATATTCTCCCAAGGGAATATCGTTTCTCCATCCTTGAAATTATTATTGTTTTGATTTCAATCGTGTTTTATGGATTTTTCTTAATCGCTGCTTTTCTATTTTGACTGATAATGAGCTGATCGAAAGATGCAAACCAGAATTTTTCATGAAGGGGATGGAGATGTTTCTGTCCTTGAAGATAAACTGATCAGCATTATAGGTTATGGAAATCAAGCTCGAGCAATCGCATTAAATCTACGAGACACAGGGTTGAAAACAATTATTGCTCCACAGACAGAAGAATATCTATTAAGAGCCAAGAGGGATAATTTTCGAATCGAAGAAATACCTAAAGCAATTAACATGGCTGATTATAGCTTTATTTTAACTGACGATGATTTTATCATTAATAATTTTGAAATTTTGATCAAACCATCCTTAAAAGAAGGAAAAACGCTTATTTTTGGAAATGGATATTCATTAGCATATAATAAGATCCAAATACCAGAAAAAATCAATGTATTATTACTAAATCCAAAAGTCCCTGGAATAGGAATCCGTGAAAATTTCTTAATGGAAAAAGGGTTCTTTACCTTTATTTCTGTTTATCAAGATCCTAGTCAAAAAGCCTTGAAAACTTTACTTGCTTTAACGAAGGCAATTGGCGGATTGAAGAGAGGAGCCATAGAGGTTACTCCTAAACAACAAACCATTATGAAGTTTTTTTCTACTCAAACTTTCATATATGCTTTAACCCAAATTATGATGCGTTCCATATTACGTTTAGTTGATGAAGGGTATCCTCCTGAAGCAATATTTGTCGAGTTGATCTTAAGCGGAGAAGGAGGTTTTACAGTAGATAAGATGATTGAAGTAGGGATGATAAAACAGATGAATTATCATTCGCATACATCTCAATATGGTCAAATGAGTAGAGGAATGAAGTTTCGTCAAGTCACCAAAAAAGTAGAAATGATCCAGAGAACAATTCTTCAAGAAATTAAAGATGGTACTTTTATAATGGAATGGGAGAGAGAAGACAGTAAAATGAAGTTAAATATCATGAAAAATTACCTTGGACAATCACGATTTTCTAAGATTGAAGGAGAAGTACGAAAAAATCTAAAATTTGAGCACATTGATCTTCTAAAAAGTTTAGAGGTTCCCACTGAGTCAGAGATTGCCACATTTAAATTAACTGAATTTTGGCAACAAGTTAAGGAATTTTATGGAGGGATTTGAAGTGGGTGCACGATTATATTACGAAAAGGATGGGGATCTTTCTAAAATAAAAGAAAAAACTATTGCAATTTGTGGATATGGAAATCAAGGACGTTCTCAGGCTTTAAATCTGCGGGATGCAGGATTAACAGTTATTGTGGGAAATCGCCCTGATGAATATCGTGCACGAGCAAAAAGTGATGGATTTCAGACTTATGATATATCTGAGGCGTCTCAGCTGGCTGATGTTATTTTTATACTATTACCTGATGAATTGCAAGAAATAATCTATAGAAAAGAAATTGAAAAGAATTTAAAAGAAAATAAGGTATTAGTATTCGCCCATGGATACAATATCGCCTTTGGGTTAATAATTCCTCCCAATAATATTGATATTCTTTTAATTGCACCGAGGATGATCGGGATAGGAGTAAGAGAATGCATTTTAAATGGAGAGGGGTATTTTAGTTTTATTGGAGTGCATCAAAATGCTTCAGGAAAAGCAAAAGAAATTCTTCTTGCCCTGAGTAAAGCTGTTGGAGGTTTAAGTAAAGCAGGGATAGAGGTCACCTTTGAGCAAGAAACAATCCTTGACCTTTTTACAGAGCAAGGTTTTGGGCCTGCAAGTAGTCAAATAATGATGAAGCCCATTGATTTACTGATAGAAGAAGGTTATCCCGAAGAAGCTGTTTTAATTGAATTTATTTTAAGTGGAAATATGAAATATGCTTTTAATCAAATGTTAAAGTGCGGAATCATTGAACAGATTGGATTACTAGATCAACAGTCACAATATGGGTTATTAACACGAGGTTTGCGCTATAAAGATATTATTTTTGAAATTCTAGAAATACAAAAGGGTATACTGAACCATATTGAATCAGGAGCTTTCTCGATAGAGTGGGAAAAAAGACTAACGAAGATTAAATTTAAATTTATAAAATTAATGTCATCGAAAGTTGGTTTTGGACCATTAGAAAAAAGAGTACGAAAAAATTTAGGATTTCCAGAAGTTGATCTCTGGGCTGAAACCCCTTATCCTACAATGAAGGAAATTTCTGTTAAACAAGAATTAATTAAGGAATTGGAGGAATTTAAAGGATATCCCGAATTTTAACCTGTCTATTGGGTTGTTAATGGTTGTGGAGTTCACACTAAATTAAAGAGCTTTCAAATTAGGATTCGAACCTCTTGTAGTTTATTTGAATAATTCTGTTAATCTCTTCTTTATGGTCAATAGGGAAATAATGAAGTTCTGAGTGTTAATAGAGTGAATTGATTTGAATTCTTGTCTATCTGTTGTTAAAAGTATTTGAACTATTTTGCTATAATTTTTTTCCTTAGATCATAAAATGGTCTCCTCTATATCTATTCGACTTAAATACCATCAGTTGTTTATTTTTCCTCAAAATATTCTTTAGACATACAGCTATAACAATCAGGATTAGAAGAATTAAGATTTTTATTATAAATTATCATAGAACTAACGAAAAATCAATACTAATAACTATTGGGAAGAATGAAACAGTGTTTTTGATCTATGACAAAGGGATATGATTGAGATTCTATCTTCATATTGCAGAGCTTTAAAGAACCTTATTTCACGAGTGCGTCATTACGAAACGACTTCCTTGATCTCACTTTAGAAACGAGAATTAAGCTTTATGGATGATTTCCCTTTGGTAGATTCTCAGATATATGTAAAATTTGCCAAGAATAATTTAATCGCCTTATGTTTGGCTTCATATGTTGTAACAGCAGGCTTTGGAGTCATAATGCCATTTTTTCCACTTTATGTCAAGGAGATTTTGTCAGCCTACTCACTTTTTGGAATCAGTGTGGGTCTAGCGTTTCAAATAGGAGTTTTGACCTCAGCCTTCATGTTTATGAGATTTATGATGGCACCAGCTTATGGAGATCTATCTGATTCATCTGGTCGTAAACCTATCATCTTGGTTGGAATGACAGCTTATGCTTTTCTTTTGGTTGGATATGGATTAGCCTATGATTTTGTTTCCCTTCTATTGATGAGAGGCTTACAGGGAATGGCATCAGCAGCCGTTTGGCCCGTTGGTGAAGCCTTAATTGTTGATACATCTTCAAAAGAAAATACAGGTAGAAATCTTGGTTATTATATAATGAGTATGCAGGCTGGAATGGCTTCAGGACCGTTTTTAGGAGCGATTGTATACGGTTTCTTTAATGAAATTATCCTACTATCACCGTTTCTTTCATATCGTTTAACATTCATTTCCCAAGGAATATTGGGAATCCTAGCTACAGCAATTGTTGCATTACTTGTGAAGGATCCAAAGGACATAGAAAAAAGTAAATCAAACATCTTTGAAGAATTCAAAGCGGTTACCAAGCTGATGATGGCGAAGACTGTAGAATCACCTAAGTATCTTCTGAAGACATTCAATCAAAAAACATCTTATCGTACTCTAAGTCTGTATGTAATTTACATTGTTGCAATAATCAATGGATTTGGTAATGCTATGATTTTCCCGATTATGACGCTATTCTTATCTGATTTTTTCTTTCTTGATGCCACTGTTGTTGCACTCATTGTAGGGATAGTTGGTGTTCTTGCTTTAAGTGGAAATCCATTGGGGGGATATTTGAGTGATCAATTTGGTCGAAAAAACGTCACATGGATTTCTGGACTTTTTAGAGGAATATTTTACGTGTTATTGGGGATTGAATGGGGATTACTGAGTGTAATAGTTCTTTTTATTGCAACAAGGTTTATGTGGAGCATTTTTCAACCATCTTTTCGTGCATTGCAAAGTGATATGATACCAGAAGCTGTTCGGGGTAAGGAATTTGGAATAGTCCAAGCTTTATTTAATCTTGGTTCAATTATTGGGCCTCTTCTTGGGGGAGTAGTTTATGATGCTTTCTTTAGCATTCATTTTTCATTCCTTGGCATTAAATTATTTGGAGTAGGAGCAACATTTGCTTTAGCTGGAATTTTTTCGATTATTGGTAGTATTTTCCTTCTAATCTATACACAGCCAATTAAATTATCAAAAGATCAAACAATTGAGACATTAGCATTGCATGACTGATCAGTTTTTTCTATTTTCAGAAACTCATATTTTAAGAGAGAAATGAAGGATAAGCTAAAGCCAGTATGATATTCAAAGCCTAGCTCATCCTTTTGCAGGAAGTGGGATACACAGATAAACTCCTAACAAACCATGAATGCAATATCCAGTTACTAATTAGCTTAAATCTAGTGATTGGGAGTCAAATTTTTACAAATATTCTTTAATCATTTCTTATAATAAGCGAAATTCTCGTAGGAGAAATCTTGACTAATATCGTGAAATATCACATCAATTTCGTTTGTTAATTGGTTAGATAAAGGGCCAAAATTTAATGCATCTGTGTTTAGTTCGATTTGCTCAACGGTTTTTGCTCCTGGGATGGGTATTGCACGCTGATCCTTAGACCAGATATATCTCAATGCAATTTGAGCTAAGGAACTTTCTTCATCCTTTAATATCTCTTTTAACTGATCTAAAGCCTTAAAAATTTTTAAATATCGTTCTTGAGTAAAGTCATAGCTTCCAAGCATATGGTTAGCGGTTCGTTTTGTGTTTGGTGAATATTTTCCTGTTAAAATTCCACTTTGTAATGGTTGCCGGATAATTCCTGCCATATCAGCATTTTCACATAATTTAGACATCGGAGTATTATATCTTGTCAGATTTAGAACATATTGCATGGCAGTGCAATGTTTTCCTTTAGCAAATTCTTCTGCACGATTCGCATCATCGGTACTCCATCCATAATAGAGAATTTTCCCTTCATCAACAAGTTCCTCCAAAACGTCTCTAATAACCAATGCACTTTTTGGTTGCTGTACAGCATTATGTAATTGATAAATATCGATATAATTGGTTTTTAACCGTTCTAAGCTTCCGTTGACCGCATTATTTATTTTTTCACGTATTTTTTTAATGTCAGGGGTAATTTCTTTCGCATCATCATATACAGTATTAAATTTTGTAGCAATCACAACACTTTCACGTCTTCCTCTCAGAGCTTCTCCAAGGACTTCTTCACTTCGTCCTTTTATCCCATAAGCTTCAGCTGTATCAAAGAGATTAACTCCTAATTCAAGTGCTTTATGTATGGTTCGTATAGACTCCTTATCATCAACATTACCATAAGCTAGATATTGATCATTTTTCCCTTTGAACGGACCTCCAATCGCCCAACATCCCATTCCCAATCCGCTAACTTTTATGTTACTTTTACCCATTCTTCTTGTTAGCATAATAATAGTCACCTTCATTTATCGAATGTTTACAAAAGGTTCTAATAACATTGAATTCTAATATGCCTTCTCTAGAGGAGAAAATTTTAATTTGAATTGAATTTATCATTATTGAGGTAGATTCATTTCACTAGGCTACCTTTTCGTATCTATTTCTAGACTATTTAATGTTTTAGAACAGCTTTCA
>JAEOUE010000306.1 GCA_016839515.1 Candidatus Hodarchaeum mangrovi | reverse complement strand
TTATGTGGTGCATAGGAACTGCAGCTAAACTACTCCCTGCAGGACTTCAGTTCGGACATGCAGGAGCGATGGCAAGTAGTCATTTAGAAACAGCTGAAGCTAAGAATAAATTATTATCAGAAGTGGGGGCTATTGTTCCAACTTCCTATGATGATTTAGGTGAAAAAATTCATGAAGTTTTTGAAAAATTAAAAGCTAAAGGAAAGATTGAACCTGTTGAAGATTTTGAACCACCTAAATTACCAATGGATTATACAGAAGCTAATCGATTAGGTTTGGTTAGGAGACCAACTGATGTAGTTTGTACTATCAGTGATGAACGAGGGGATGTACCAATGTTCTCAGGAGTTGGTCTAGACTCAATAGTAGAACAGAATAAGTCTATAGGATATACAATAGGTCTCTTGTGGTTTAAAAGAGAATTACCTCCATTTGCGCAAAATTATATTGAAATAGTCATAAAATTGACCTCAGATCATGGGCCTGCGGTCTCAGGAGCGCATAATGCGATAGTTACTGCACGAGCTGGTCGTGATTTGATGTCCTCTCTATCTAGTGGCATTTTAACAATAGGTCCAAGATTTGGTGGTGCAATTTCTGATGCTGCTAAATATATGAAAATGGCACTTGAAAGGAAAATGAATCCTCAAGAATTTGTAGATCATATGAAAAACGTCGAAGGGATCAACATTCCTGGAATTGGTCATCGAATTAAGTCTCTTCAAAATCCTGATGTTCGAGTGAAACTATTGAAAGAATTTGTGTTAAAAAACTTTGAAAAACATCCCTATCTAGACTTTGCATTAGAAGTGGAAAAAATAACCACAGCTAAACGTAATAATTTAATCCTGAATGTCGATGGTTGTATTGGAATATGTTTCATGGATCTTTTAGAAAATCTTGACTTCACAGAAGAAGAGAAAAATGATGTTGTTGAAAGTGAGGTACTAAATGGATTGTTTGTACTAGGTAGATCCATTGGTATGATGGGTCATATATTCGATCAAAAGCGACAAAGAGCTGGATTATATAGACAACCGTGGGATGAAATTCTATTTGCGGATTAAGAGAACTAAATTTTTTTATTAAAATTCAAATGAATTTAGTAGGTGCAAGAAAATGTCTGAAGAAGTTATTAGAAAAGCAACTGAGCATTTTGAAAAACTCGTGAGAGAGCAATTAAAACGCGTTGAACAAATGAAACAAGAACCTGATTGGCTAGATTTTAGTAAATTAAAGCCAATAATAATTGGAGCATGTGGTGGTGATGGAATTGGTCCTCATATTACACAACATGCTGTAAAAGTGTTAAAATTTCTCTTAAAAGAGGAAATCGATTCAGGAAAGGTTGAAATTCGAGATATTGAAGGTTTAACCATAGAAAATAGAGTTAAAGTAATGAAAGCTATCCCTGATGATGTACTTAACGAACTTAAGAAATGTCATGTGATCCTTAAAGGTCCCACTACCACTCCTTGGAAAGGATCTCCTTGGCCAAATATTGAGTCAGCTAATGTGGCAATGCGGAGAGAATTAGATCTTTTTGCAAATGTTCGACCTGTTAGAGTTCCTGAAAAAGGAATTGATTGGATGTTCTACCGAGAAAATACTGAAGGAGCCTATGTTCTAGGTTCAAAAGGTATAAATATTACAGATGATATGGCCATTGATTTTGCAGTGACGACCTCTCAAGGTTCAGATCGAATTATTCGTGCAGCATTCGACTATGCTAAGAAAAATAATATTAATAAAGTCACTGTCGTAACTAAGGCTAACGTAGTAAAGGCTACCGACGGAAAGTTTCTTTCGATTGCAGAAAAGATAGCAAAGGAATATCCTGATGTTAAATGGGACGATTGGTATATTGATATCATGACTGCCAAATTAATTGATCCTGCTCGCCAAAGTTCGTTCCGTGTTATCACAGCACCAAACTTATATGGAGATATTATTACAGATGAAGCTGCTCAAATACAAGGTGGATTAGGTACCGCTGGTGCAGCTAATATTGGTAAAAGATATTCTATGTTTGAAGCTGTGCATGGTAGCGGTCTTAAAATGGTAGATGAGGGTCGAGAAGGCTTTGCTGATCCTACAAGTATTATTAAAGCAGCTTCGATGCTTTTAAACCATATTGGCTTTACAGAAAAGTCTACTCGATTAGATAAAGCTTTAGAAATTTGTTCTCAATATGAGAAGAAAATAACTGTAACTGGACGAGACACAGGTGCTACAGGGGAAGAAATGGCCAAATACATCATTGAAACTCTCCAAGATTCTAATCTCGATCAAAAATGGCAAAGCTATCAATAAGCTTGCCTTTATCCTTTTTTTATCAGTCAAGGATATTTTCTTATGGTAGAAAGAAATCAATTTGATTTTTATTTGGTTAGAACTAGATGTCAGAGCATTTACAAAGAATTTTCAATAATATATATTTAGTTAAAGGAAAAAATAGTGGAAAATTTCCTTTTTCTAATTCCATTCTAATCTTCAACAGTCGTAATGAAGCAATACTTATAGATACAGGTTGTGGTATCGAAAAGCTTCATCAATTGAAAGATAAATTTCATATTTGTCGTATCATTAATTCTCATACTCATCCTGACCATTCAGCAGGAAATTGGATATTTAAAGAGGATGTTGAATCAATTGTGGTTCCTGAAGAAGGATTTAATACAAGCGGTAACATTTTTGCATTGTCTGAACGATTCACTGAATCTGGTGAGCTTGCCAAGAATTGGAGGGATTATGTTCCAGTCATATTAGGTATGAAAGATTGCAAACCTTCTCAAATCTTCAATAAAAATTCTGAAATTGTTTTCGGAGACGTATTACTCATCCCCATTTATACTCCAGGACATACTATTGACCACTATTGTTTCTACGAACCGAATGAAAGAATTTTATTTTCATTTGATATTGATTTGACATCATTTGGACCTTGGTATGGCCATCATGAATCAAAAATAAAGGAGTTTAAAACCTCAATTGAAAGAATAAGTGAATTAGATATTAAAATCCTTGTCTCCTCCCATCGAAGCATAGTAACTGATAATATTTATGGGCAATTAGAAAGCTTTTATCAAAAATTCGATCAAAGAACGGAAAAAATCCAAAAATTACTAAATCAAGGTATTCGTTCTATTAGACAGCTAATTGAAAAAAAACCCATATATGGAAATTTTCCCTATGCTGAACCTTTATTGCGATTTTGGGAAGGAGAAATGATCAAAAAGCATATTAAAGAACTTCAACACGAAGGAAAATTTTCAGATATCCTTCTCTGAATTGTCTATTCTCTATCAGGTGAAAAATTCTAATAATGTAATAAAATAACTTAAAATATGTTTATTTGTGTATGAATTATTCATCTTATACTTTCCTTAAAATCAGTACGGATAGGGGTATTCAATTGCGGTAAGAATAGATGTTCCTTTTTCAATAAGAATTTTTTCTTCGATAAACAAATTCACCAGAAAAAGGACATCCCCATAGGAAACTTTAGGATAATAAAGATTAAGTAAAAGAAAAATGTCTTCAAGTGGAGTTTTACCATCTGCTAGATTTAATAATTCCAATAATACCCCTCCCCAATAATCTGTCCCAATTGCATCCAATTTAATTTTCTTGTACTCGCGACGGTCTGGTCTCATCAATCGTTTAATAGGGAATGGTCCTGTATAATTACGTGTAATCAGAGCTTGGCCAATTTTTTCAGGTTTTTGATCTCCAGAATCTGATTGAAGTTTCCTTCTAAAATGATTAAATTGACTTTTTATTAAATCTGAGAAATGATTCATATCTTCAATTAGAATCCCATTTTCATCTAGGGACGTTAAGCTAATAATTCGTTTTAATCCTATATTTTCTAGGAGATCCCATAACTTTCTTTTTTGAATTATTGATAGTTCTTCTGATTGTGTTATGTTTGGTTCTGCTTTAAGAGATTCATCTATTACATCTAGGAATACCCTATTTATCGTTTCTTTTAGAAATCGTTCACTTGAAGTAGCTATCCCATAAGCTATAGCCCCAACAACTGTGCCAACACTTCTACATTCTAATGGATCTACTTTATCAATATTATCAGCACTTGTATGGTGAAAAGGATCTTCATGACCAAACATCGTACTAGGTATGGAAAAATAGAGATCGTTGGTAATGAGATGATCACTTCCACCTTCAAAAGGAGCAAATGTATAATTCAAACGATACGATCTCCCATTTTTACTATCTATTTGGTTCGCAGCCTTTTCTAGAGCCTGTCTAAGATTTGCACGGAGATAAGAAGGAGTAGAGATACTTGGAAAACATATGGTTAAAGGGGTACCAATCTTTTCTGGAGATTGCCCTACCATATCAAGGTTTAAAACTGCAAGAATTTTTCGTCTGCTTATTTTTCGCTGCTCATCATAAGTTTTTAGCCATTCTATAGTTCCTGAAAACTCAGGAACCCATAAAAATCGAATTGTTCGTTTGGGAGGAGATAATAATCCTGATCTTATCATTCTAATTAAACTCAAAATTAATTCTAATGTAGTAGCGTTACCTGAGGCATTGTCATTTGCACTTAACGCTGGATGACAAAGATGACTTATTACAACTATCTCCTCTGATGGGATTTTTGATCCGATTATTTCTGTTTCAAGTACATGCAATTTACCAGTTTCAATTGAAAAATTCGCGTCTATTTTAAATCTGACTTTAACTTCTTTATTTTGCTCTAGATACTGGTTTATTTCAAGAAACTGTTTATGAGAAATTGAGAAACCCGCAGTAACATTAGATAAGTCTTCTGCAGTTGGCCAGAATCCATCATATTGTATTGTAGAATCTCCTATCTTTGCAGCGCGCTCTAAGGTAGGATGTAAAATTAATCCCATTACAGCATGTTTTGCCGCTAATGAAAAAATATTTCTAGGACTAGTAGTTATTAAAGCAACCTTTTCCCGAGTATTCTTATAATCTATGCTACTATCACCCTTTCCAACATTAACAAGAGATGCTTCAAAATCAGCAGCTTTTGAATGTGTCAAAACACTCATTGGACAGTCATTAAATCGACAAAGACGTTTCTCAACAGGTTTTGTTAACCACAGTTCTCCTGATTTAATATTCCAAGAAATTGGGGAGATCCATCCCCAATTTTCCGACTTTCCATCGGCAGGATATTCGTACAAGGTTGAATTTATTTCATTTTTCTCTAAAATTAATTGAATGTATTTTACTGCGTCAAAATATCCTTGTGAACCTTGAATTCGATGATATTGAGATATCCGTGAGACCATGTTCATGACAGAGTGAAGAGAGAATTCTTGTGCCAAAATCTCAACTAATTGATCAATTATCATGACTAAAATCCTTTTCCATATTAATAATTCATTGTAGGAGAGAAAATTGATTTGAAAATATCTATTTGAAAAAATATTAAAAACTTAGAGGATGAAAAGAATCTGTAAATCTGGATATTTTTATTAATATTCGTTTTGTACGGATTATAAAAAAAGAAAAAAAGAGGAAAAGGAAAATCCTTATTCAGTTAAGATGAAGTCACAGTGTAACTTAGGGTACCCCCAGCAAGAATTGTCTCTCGTTCACGTCCAGAAAGGTCATAAGACGTCTCTATATCTATATTCTGCGTGACATCATGGATTTTAATTGGGGTATTTTCCTTTAGAGCTTTTCGGACTCCTTTAATTTCTAGGATATCGCCATCTTTAATTTTAGTATAATCTTGGCTATTTAAAAATTTGAGAGGTAAAAGTCCAAAGTTCACAAGATTATCTCTATGTATACGAGCAAATGATTTAGTTAATACAACCTTGATTCCAAGAAACATTGGAGCTAAAGCAGCATGTTCTCGACTTGACCCTTGACCATAATTTTCACCACCAATAATGATACCACCACCTTCTTCTTTACTTTCAAGCGCTCTTTTAGGGAAAGAAGGATCAACTTGTTCAAAAACATGTTTACTGATTTCGGGAAGATTTGATCGAAGCGGAAGTATACTAGCCCCTGCAGGCATGATATGATCAGTTGTAATATCATCTTCGGTTTTAAGAATTACTTTAATTCTCAGATCATCAGCTAAAGGATGAAAACTTGGCAATGGGGCGATATTTGGACCTCTAATGATTTCTACTTCTTCAGGTTTATCGGAAGGTTTTAGAATCATTGAATCATCGATTTCAATACTTTTAGGTAATTCTATTTTCGGATAAGGGCCTAATTTTTTCGGATCAGTAAATTCTCCAAAGACTGCCGCCGCAACAGCCACTTCTGGACTAACTAGATACGCTTGAGCATTTTTGGTACCAGATCTTCCTAAGAAATTTCTATTAAAAGTTCTCACTGTTACACCTTCATTTTTCGGAGCAAATCCCATACCAATACATGGTCCACACGCAGTCTCAAGAATTCTAGCTCCAGCAGCTATTGCATCAGCTAAATTCCCCCTTTTGGCCATTTCTAATAAGACTTGTCGAGATCCTGGCGATATACCAAGTTCAGTATTTGGGTGAATCTTTCGTCCTTTAAGAAGAGTAGAAACAATTAACATATCTTTCAATGAACTATTTGTACAAGAACCAATAGCAACTTGGTCAACTTTCATACCATATAATTCTGATAATGGAACTACATTACCTGGAGAATGAGGTTTAGCAACTAATGGTTGGAGATCTGAAAGATT
Organism: Candidatus Hodarchaeum mangrovi; assembly: GCA_016839515.1. Lineage (GTDB taxonomy): Archaea > Asgardarchaeota > Heimdallarchaeia > Hodarchaeales > Hodarchaeaceae > Hodarchaeum > Hodarchaeum mangrovi. The sequence continues at coordinate 2 of JAEOUE010000306.1, read as the reverse complement.
AA
>JAEOUE010000305.1 GCA_016839515.1 Candidatus Hodarchaeum mangrovi | reverse complement strand
CTTCTAATAATTTTAGAAATTTGGAAAAACTGATTTATCATGACCGGTAGATTTCTGAAGACATTTGCTCCTCTGGTAAAAATAATGCCAGAAATCAAGCAACCTCAAAGAGAAGTGCAATTTAAAGAAAAATTCATCTGGACTGTGGTTGTCTTGATCATATACCTTATCCTCTCGAACGTACCTTTATATGGAGTTGATGTAACAGAAACTACTGACTATTATTATTGGCTTCGGGTAATTCTTGCAAGCCAAAGGGGAACTCTGACAGAATTAGGGATAGGACCAATCGTTACTGCTGGACTTATCATGCAATTACTATTAGGGTCAAAAATAATCAACGTTGATATGAGAGATCCTTATGACAGGGCAATGTTCAGTGGTTCTCAAAAAGTACTTGCTATGATGCTCACAGTCTTCAATGGTGTCGCTTATATTGTAGGAGGAGCATTTGGTGAACTAACCATCATTAATGCTACCTTAGTCTTTCTTCAAATACTTTTTGCTGGACTAGTAATCTTGTTATTGGATGAATTATTACAAAAAGGTTGGGGTATTGGGAGCGGAGTTTCATTATTTATCGCAGCTGGTGTAGCTGGACAAATCTTTTGGAATACTTTTAGTTTTGTTCAAAGTGATGAAACAGGAGCGAGAGGAATTTTAATTGCATTCATTCAATCTTTTACCAACCCAGATGTGAACCCTCTTGATTTATTCCTAAGGGCAAATAATCCAAATATCCTCGGAGGAATCACCACAGTTGTAATATTTGTCATTGTAATTTGGTTTGAATCAACTCGAATCGAGATTCCCTTAGCATATAAAGGACACAAGGGATTCACGGGCAAGTATCCGATGAAATTACTCTATGTATCAAACATACCTGTGATACTGGTCAATGCGCTCTATGCAAATTTCTTGTTCTTTGGGCAGCTTCTTGCTGGACCGGATTCTGCGTTACGATCCATACCAGGGTGGAGTTTTTGGTTAGATTTAATAGCTGTATTTAGTGAACCACAAACTGGTCCCCAAGGAAATTATCTAATACCAGAAAGAGGCTTGTTATGGTTTTTAACTCCGCCACAAGGGTTAGAAGATTTAATCCGCTACCCTTTAAGAGCGGTCTCATACCTGATCATATTTATTATTCTTTGTATACTGCTCGGCCGTCTATGGGTCGAAGTTTCTGGTTTGGCACCCAGAGATATTGCCCAGCAGATCCTTGATTCGGGCATGCAAGTTCCCGGGTTTAGGAGTTCAGAAAGGATAATTGAGCGAATATTAAAGCGCTATATTCCAACTTTAGTCATTCTTAACGGTATTATAATCGCCGTAATGAGTTTCTTTGCTGACAGTCTTGGTGCTTTGACTTCAGGCACGGGTCTCCTCATCGCTATCGGCATAACACATCAAATGGCAGAAGCAATCTCAAAAGAGATGGCAGCGAGTCAATATCCTGGGATGCGGGGCTTACTTGGATTGGATTAATTGAATACTCATTTTTTAATTTAACATTTTAAAATCTGATAAATTTTTAATTTGATAATAATTATCTATCTAAAGATGATATATACTCTATTTCAAACGAATGCTTTTTTAGAATGGATGAGTTATCCTCCGGGCTCAATGTTTTTTATATTATTATTAGCTACTGCTACAGCTCTAATTAGTATGGGATTAACTAAGTGGTTAGTGGATACAGATGAACTTCAACGAAAACAAGTAGCAATTAAAGCACATGGAGAAGAAAAAGAGAAGATAATTAATCTTGCTGAAACAGATGTAGAGAAGTATAGAAAAGCTCGAAAACAATGGGAACGTAAGGACGAGATGTTTAAGCAAACCCAACAAAGGATGTCTTTACAAAGATTAAAGCCTTCTTGCATTACATTTTTACCCATGATTATAATCTTTGGTGTGGTTAGGGGGATTTTCGAGAATAATCCTATTGCATTATCACCCATGAATGCAAATGATGTTCCATTTATCGGTGGAATGATGGCAGCAAATACAGGTGGAGAGATTTACCCTTGGACTGAACTTGTATATGGTATTTTTAGAGCAATTCCAATTACTGCAGGATGGATTAATTTTACCGCGTGGTATTTTCTTTGTAGTTTTGGAATTAACACGTTGGTG
>JAEOUE010000304.1 GCA_016839515.1 Candidatus Hodarchaeum mangrovi | reverse complement strand
CTGCATGGCAATATGGAATTACTTATGATTATCTTGTTTGGGAATCAGACATATCTAAATCAGGAATATGGGAAGAAACATTACATTTATTAGAAAAAAATAGTTCTTTTACTTGGGAAACCAAAGGGGAAAATAAAGGTTGCTTTGTGGCTTATTTAGGTGATCTTCCTGAGTTTCAAGATAAAAAAAACCCTGTTAAAATCTTTGTAAGATCGAATGGAGTTCCAACTTATGTAGCGCATGATGTTGCTCTACAATTTTGGAAGTTTGGAATTGTCAAAGCTTCATTAATTAGTAATGGGATCGTTCAACAAAAAAATGAAAGTGGTGAAGGTAAAAAGCTCTGGAGTAGTAGTAATTTAAATGTTGCAAAATATCTATCTATTGAATTCGGAAAAGCTAACAGAGTTTGTAATGTAATAGGCGTAGAACAAGAATTTCTTCAGGAAATTGTGCGACACACCTTAAAACTATTGAATATGAATGAAAAATATGAAAATTCGTTTCATTTATCTTATAAGCATGTCAATGCTCCCCATGCCCGTTTCTCGGGGAGATCTGGAAACTGGTATGAAGAAAGGGCTTGGGCTGATGCAGTACTCCAAGACACATTCGATGAAGCTTACAAAGTGATTTCTTTAAAACGTCCTGATTTAGAGTCAGATTATTCTAAAAAACGTGAAATTACTTTAAAATTATCAGTGGGTGCCATTCGCTATTGGCTTGCCAAATTTTCTACTGAAACAGAAATTAAATTTCGAATTGAAGATGCAACTTCCTTGGAAGGGGATACTGGTCCCTTTCTAGTTTATTCTCATGTTCGTGCTAATAAGATTCTTGAGAAAATGGGAAAGCATAAGGTAAAAAAACAGTATATAATTAATGAGGAACAAATCTCTCTCCAAGAGAAACAATTAATATTAGATCTCCTTAGATTTTCCATTATTGTTGAAGAGGCCGCGTCTGTTTTCCAACCCATTCAAATGACTAAATATGCAAATGAATTAGCCTCCTCTTTTAATAAGTTTTATGAAACGTCTCCTGTTTTAAATGCTGAATCTCCAGACCTGAAAGCATTCAGAATTTTGATAGTTGAATGCTTTCTCATAGTAATGGAAAATGTCCTTAAAATACTTGGAATTTCCTTAGTTGACGAAATGTGAGGGTTTTTATGCGTGTTTCTAATAAGTTAACAAGTTTAATAATATATTCACTTACATTAGTTGTTTTGTTAATTATTTTATTGTATGTTCAACCTATAATGCTTATTGAAAGTATACTCCAATTAGGATTCTGGGGTATGTTTGTATTATCTATTTCACTTATTTCACTTTATTTTGTTGATATGATTGTGCGTACCTATCGCTGGAAATTATTATTACTCGCTCAAGGTGTTGATCTCAACTTTACCAAGTTATTTCTTCCCACTATATCAGCTTTAATGATAAATCTCTTTACAATTGCTCGCGCTGGGGAAGCAGTGAGGATGTACTCTTTAAAACGAAATTATAATACCAAATATTCCGATACTTTTTCATCTATAGTAATCGAACAGGTTTTAAGTATAATTGGATTACTTATTGTTGTAACAGGAACTCTTTTTTTACTTGGAAACTCTCTTACCTCTCTTAACGATTCAAAAATAATTCAGCAGCTTATAATTTTTTTATTTGTCTTCTCTTTTGCTGGATTGATAATTTTAGCAGCTCTTCTTATATTTCCGGATATAGGAAACACTCTAATAGACTTTTTCCCGTCATTTATTAGTGAAAGACTTCAATCGGTTTATAACTCCTTTCAAAATGGATTACATGATCTTCGATTAAAACCAAATCTTTTAATTTCAGGAATAATCACTTCAGCTTCCATATGGATAATTGAAGGAATAATGTTGTATGTTATTGCATTCACTGTCTTTCCAGCTCATGAAGGATATTTGAATGTTATTGATCTCCCATGGGTAATAGCAGCGTCGTGTGCAGGAAATATAACATTTATTATTCCGATTTTACCCGGAGCCATGGGAGAGTATGAAGCTGTAGTAGCGATAATTCTTTATGGAACACCTAATTATCCTGGTAGTGGAGCAGTAAGCATTGCTCTTATAGATCGATTTGCAAAAACTATAATGCTAGGTCTTTTAGGAAGTTATGCCTCATTAAAGCTTGGTGGTATGGAAATATTCCGCATAAAGAAAAAATTTTCATCTGATGAATCAGAAATTGGAAATAATAGAAAAAAAATGAATTAAGAACTCAAGAGAAAAGATAAAAATTATAAAAAACCTTGTTAGGAGGATAAACATATTAACTCTATACAAGAGATTGTAGTTTCTAGAAGAGTAGCTTTTGGACCGAACGCTATCAAGAAAATTTCAAGCGTTTGTGACGACATTGGTATATCAAAAATCATAATTTTTAGTGGAAAAACTGAAACACAAAAAATCACTCATGACTTAGTTATACCTGAATTAGAAGATCATATTACATATGATCATATTTCTCTTTCTAATTCTATCACTTTGGAAGATCTAAATAACTATGCTACTAACTTACCCGATTTCGAAACTCAGTTAATGGCTGTAGGGGGAGGAAAGATAATAGATTATGTCAAAGTTATTGCTAGCATCGCTAAAAGGGATTATATAGCTATTCCAACTAATGCAAGTCATGATGGTTTTTCTAGTCCATATATTAATTTTCTTCTTCGTGAAAAAATAAAGAGAGAAGGAAAAACAGGCTATTTTCCAAGTTATATTCCAACATCGCCTTTAGCAATAATAGGAGATACAAAACTTGTTTCCCAAGCATCTGAAGCATCAATTTCTGCTGGAGTAGGTGATGTTTTATCTAAATGGGTTGCAATTCGAGATTGGAGGTTAGCAAACAGATTAAAAGGCGAAAAGTTTGATATTTATGCTGCAACGTTTGCAGAAATGACTGCAACTTTGGTCTCAGATAGGGTTTCGTCATTAGGTCAGGGTTTTATTAGTGAAAAGGGAGCAAGAGACCTATTGAAAGCTTTGGCTAGTTCTGGGGTTGCAATGTGTATAGCAGGATCTTCAAGACCAGCAAGTGGGTCAGAACATTTAGTAAGTCATGCTCTGGATAAAGTTGCAGAAAAAGAGAGATTAAATATCGCTCATGGGCATAAGACTGGATTAGTATCTATATTGATGATGTATTTACATGGTGGAGATTGGCAAAGAATCCCAAATGTATTGGAAAGAGTCAAAGCACCCTTAACATTGAAAGATCTAAAACTAGATAGGGATATTTTCTTAAATGCAGTCAATGTTGCTCAAAAAATTCGTCCAAATCGTTATACTATACTTTCGGAAGGAATAACAAAATCAGCACTTATTAATGCTCTTGAAATAACTGGAATAGATTGATTTGTCTCAAATAATAGCTGGGATAGATGAGGCAGGAAGAGGGAGTGTTTTTGGTCCGTTAATAATAGTTGGAGTCACCTTTCAAGAGGATATTTTAAATCAAACTCAAGGTATAAAGGATTCTAAATTATTTCAAGGAATTGAGGGGAGAAAAGAAAGAGAAAAACTAGCGAAATTATTACAAGACTCTTCAATCGAATATAAAGTAGAGGAAATTACAGCAATAGAAATTGATAATGTGTTAGACAAACGACCAAAGGATAATTTGAATTTACTTGAAATTAGAGCTATTGGTCGGTTAATTCTTGGACTAAGTAGTGAAACTGTGAAAATTGACACGATTTCCACCCCAAAATATACCATGCACGAATTAAAGATGTATTTTCATAGTTTGGGTAAAGAATTTTGGTACAAACGCATTCTAACTAAACACGGGATTGGTTTTTCTTTAAATGATAAATCTTTAATTAAAAAAAGTGTTTTTATATCAAAAAAAGCTGACCAGCTGTTTCCTATTGTTTCAGTAGCTTCTATTATCGCTAAATTCATTAGAGATCAAAAATTACGAGAAATAGAGAGACAAGAACAGCTTCCTGAGAATACACTTGGACTAGGATATCCAAATGTTAAAGATAAAAACCTTATGAACTTCTTTCAACAAAATCATAAGAAAATTTATGACCGTAAATACACATTTATCCGTTATAATTGGGAATGGAAACCTCTCCAAGATATAATATATCCAAAAAAACCTACATTAGATGAATATATTTAATCTAAAATAACAGTTAAAGGTGAAAAGATGGACTTTCAGGATCATATCTTTAAAACTTATGACATTAGAGGGAAATTTCCAACCGATTTTTCTTCAACTACGGCAATGAATCTTGGAAAATGCTTAGGAAACCAATTTGGCATAGGTAGGAATATAGTTATAGGTGGTGACGTCAGAATATCCACCCCTTTAATAAAATCAGCACTAACGACAGGATTACTGGAAGCTGGTTGTAATGTTCTTGATGTTGGTATATGTACCACACCTACAATATATTTCTTAGCAGTCAATAATAAGGAAATCAATGGAGGGATAATGGTAACAGCAAGTCATAATCCAATTGAATATAATGGAATTAAAGTTTGCAATGAAGATGGAATTTCATTTCATATAAATAATCTGTTTCAGGAAGTTAAAAGGAAATTAAAAGAAAATTTACTTTTCTCTGCCCCAATAATGAGTTATGGAAAACAATTAAATATAGATAAAATAAATAATGTACAATATTGGACATATCAGAATAAGTCTTTTAATCCAAGCTCCAAATTGATCGTAGGGGTTGAACTAGGGAATGGAACTTGTTTTCCTATTCTCTCCTTACTTGAATCGAAAGGATTGATAGTTAGATCGCTACATTCAGAACCAGATGGGCGATTTCCAGTAATGATTCCAGATCCAGCAAAAGAATCTTCATTAAAATTCCTTGTTGAATTAATAAAAGAACAAAAAATTGATGTTGGAATTGGTTTCGATGCTGATGGAGACAGAATAGGTTTTGTTGACGAAAAAGGGAATATAGTAAAGCCTGATCAAGTAATTATGCTTTTTGGAAGATATTTATTAAATAAAAAACCTAAATCAGAGATTTTAATTGATATTAAGACTTCTAGAGCGACTTACGAATATCTTACTAATATTGGGGCAACAGTTACCTTTACTAAGGTTGGACACTCCTGGATTCATGAAACCCTTTTAAAAAAAGGAGCAATTTTTGCAGGAGAACTGAGTGGTCATTATTATTTTGGTTTAGATTATTATGGATTTGATGATGCAGTATATTCAGCCTTAAAAATGATTGAAATTCTATCTAAATCCAGCAAATCCTTTTCAGAGCTTTTAGAACAACTTCCTGTATACCCTTCAACAGAAGAAATTCGGATACATTGTCCAGAGGAAATCAAATCTAAAGTTGTTTCCAATTTGGTTGAATTACTTTCAAAAGAAGCAGTAAATTCTATTACTATTGATGGTATAAGAGCAGAATTTGATGATGGATGGATACTTATTCGTCAAAGTGGTACTGAGCCAGTTATTTCCGCGCGAGCTGAGGCAATTAATTTGCATAAACTAGATGAATACCGAGATTATATGCAGGAACTCATAACAGGAGAGATAGAAAGACATAGTTGATCAGTATTTTTAATAAAGTAGTTAATAAACACAATTAAATATTTAGGTGTAGAATATGGATGAGCGAATACTTGGCGGTTTTTTAATTATTATTGGATTATTTCTTGCAGGATTTGGAGGAACAGCAGGTGATGTTATTTCAGCTTTTTTTTATATTGTAGGATTTCTAATAGCGTTTGCAGGCTTAGGACTATTTTTAAAATATTGGAAAAGTCATTCTTCACGAAATAACTAGGAATAGAGACATAATTATATATGAGTTTCAATTTGGAGGGATTTCAATCTTATTTATCATGATTGTTATTGTTTTAGCAAGTTTTAGGTTCTTGAGAGCCTGTGCTATACGTTCAATTCCTTCTAATTCATGGATTAAATTGTTCAAAAATGAGAGAATATCCCCTGGATAAAGTAATAACTCATATCTACTCATTGTAGCAGAAATCTGGTTAATTCCTTTCCCTGCAAGTCTCTCGTCAAGGATTAGTTTACCAATCCTTTGAGATCCATGATCGCAATATGGATTTTCTCTACATTTACAATTAAAGATCTGTTGAGTCCATTTAGAAAATAAAGTTAAACACCATTTATTTAGCTCTGTTCCTTCTTTTCCCTGCAAGGACGAAGTCATAACATCTAAAACAGGACTATTGATAAGTCGAGTTGAAAAGCGCATATGATAAGTCTTTTCTAGATAAGTATGGAGTTTTCGTGAGATATAAACATTCTGAGGAGGATTAGATTCAAGAGCAATAGATAAAAAGTGTTCCTGTCTTTGAATATGCTTTTTAATTGATATTACTTTTAATGGAGAAAAAAATGATAAGACTGCTGCACGACCCAAAGATGTTAAGTTTAGATATCTTAATTTGTTATGTGTTTTTATTTTTATTAATGAATTTTGAATCAAACTATTGGTGACATGTCTGAAATTAAAATTCTTTGTTCCAATCATTTTATTATATATTCTATAAGCTTCCTTAGGAGAAATTTGAGGTTTAGACGAGCAAATTGATAATATTTGTTCCCCACATGAGTTTTCATCATAATTAGGAGTGATAGAAATAAGTTCTGCTTTCAAAAGTTCAAATGCGATTTCTATTTCACTCCGTGCATCAAGAGAAGAAACTGATTCTCCTAAACATAACAGAACAGCTCGGCCACGATCATGTTTTCCTAATCTTCCAGCTCTTCCATGCATTTGGGTAAAAGTATTCGGATCGAGAAGTTTATTTCCCATCATTAAGGATTCAAAAATTACCTGTGATGCTGGAAAATCGACTCCTGCACCTAATGCATATGTACTGACAATTGCAGGACATTCTCCCTTTGTGAACGCTTGTTCAATTCGTTTTCGAAGTTTATAAGAAAGTCCTGAATGATAAGCTCTTGCTTCTCTTATTCCACATTCTTGTAAATAATCAGTGATTTCTGCTGTTTTTCTTCGTGAATTTGTAAAAATTATTGTTTGACCTCTGAATCCTGTCGAAGATACAAACTGGGTTTCATTTTTTATTAAATTATAGATTTGACGTAGTTTATCTTGAAAACTTCTTGAAATTAGTACATGTTGTTCAAGAGAGACTGGTCTCTGATCATAAGTTACTAAATCTAAAGAAAGATCTTGTGCTAGTTCTATGGGGTTTCCAATAGTTGCTGAAAGGCATAAAATCTGTGCTTTTTTTGTGTAAGTTCGAATTTTTGCTATTAAACAATCAAGAGTTGGGCCTCGATCTGGATCTGCTAGAGATTGAATTTCATCGATAATAATACACCCTATTTGATCAAAATCAATATCTCCAGCTCTTAACAACAAATCAAGACCTTCATATGTGGCAATAATGATATCTGAGTCCTTTATACTATATCGATTTGCATAAAATTCTTTTCTTTCTTCTTCAGAATCGAAAATTCGTGACTTACCTATTCTTAGTCCTACTTTGACTTGAGAACCGTAATAATTCTTGAAATCTTCAAATTTAGTATTTGCCAAGGCAACTAAGGGAACGATATAAATCATTTTTTTCAAAGACATAACATGGTTAATTCCTGCGATCTCTGCAATCAAAGTTTTTCCTGCACTGGTGTTCGCAATCACAAGAAGACTTTTTCCTTGCAATAAACCCTTTTTTAAAGCTAAAACTTGAATCGGGAGGAAAAAATTAATATTTCGTAATTTTAATGACTGGGAAATAATTAAGGGAAGTTCAAACTTTGATACTGGTTGAAGTGTTTTGTTTCTTTCTGTAACTGACATTTGATGAATCTGATTAACCATAGTAATTTCACTTAAGTCTGAATCTCCCTTCGTTAGAAATTCAGCAACCACATTAGAATCTTGAAATCTATTAAGCAAATTAAGAGCATATCTCTTAAACCCTGGACTAGCTAATAAATCCACTTTTTTAGCTTTTAATTCCTTTTCTAATTCAGAAATTGCACAGGACTTACAAATTATTCGATTATACGCTAAATAATTATCTGAGGCTGATAACCAAGTAATTTCTTCATGAATTAGGCAAAATGGACACAATTCACCTTCTATAAGCTTGGTCTTTATGGCAAAATCATGACAATAATTTTTTATCCCCTCTTTCTCTCTCGAGGTGAGGTTTTTATCTAAAATAATAATACTTGATTGCACAAAAATTTCTTGAATAGTATTTTTAGGGGGATATGCTTTCCATTTTCCCTGTTCTTCCCATAATATTCGTCGTGGTCTCCATAATGAATCATGTTTAAACAAAAACTCAATTCTACCTTTGTAAATTGGTTTTCTCTTATTTAATCTTCCACGTGAAAAACATAAAATTTGTACAGTGTTCTCTTGTTTAAACGGTAGTATGATTGTAGATACAATTGAACGAATATTATATAAAGAGCTCACTGTTATGCAACAACCTAATTGGGTTTCAATTTAAATCGATATATAATCGTTTTATCGTTTAATTACTCTTTATGTATATCTATTATTTATCAGGTAAAGAATATAATTTGATAGTTTTATAAAGAAAAAGATCAGATCTAAGATGGACTAGCACCATTGAGAATTTACCTCTCTTGATGTAGTAATTATAGAATCATATGTTAGAATTAAATTAGGTGAAAATAATTGCCAATATGCTCGAAATGTGGATCTTATTTCTCAGAAAGCTCTTGTCCTCATTGCACTCCAGAAGACTCTCCTAATTCCCCTGTGAGAACAATAGAGATTGAAAAATCAAAGAATGTCCGAATCATTGACCCATTAGAACTTTTAGATTCAATAGAGAAAGGAGAAAATGAACTTAAAATTCTTTCAGCAGAAAAAGAATCGGAACTAAAAAATATTGGTGGAGAATTAACTAATCTAGAAGAAACAGAACAAAAATTAAGGACTGAGGTTGATAGTCTTAAAACTAAAGTTTCTGATCTTGAGTCTCGTGTCAAACTTAATGAATCTATGAAAAACGAACTTAAACAAAATCAACAATTATTAAGACAAGAAATAGAATCATTGAGATCACGAAAAGAAGAATTACAAGAGAAATTAACTTATATTAAGACAAAGAGTAATAATGAAGGAGAAAACTAAAAATGCCTACATGTCAACGATGTGGTTCTTATTTTATAAGAGCACCTTGTCCAGTATGTTCTCCTCCAGGAGTAGAACAATTAATTGTAGAATCAAAAGAAAAAAAAGGGAAAACTATAGAAGAATTACAAATAGATCTCTCAAATCTTCAAGAAAATCTTAAGAAGAACAAACTTGAATATGAAACGAAAATTCAGGATTTGAAAATGAAAAAAACATCTCTTAATGAAGAAATAGCAAACTTAGAGATGATTCGATCTCAATTGAATGAAAAGAAGGTTACAATTGAGAAAAGAGACATGGAATTAGCAAATGAAATAAAAAATACCAAAACAAATCTAGAAAACTTAGAAACTGAAAAACTCCGACTAATAAAAGAGAATAGAGTCCTAGAGGAGGACATCTCAAGTCTTGAAGAATAGTTCATAATTCTTATCGAAAATGTAATTCCTTAAAGGTAATTCTAGATAGTGGATATATGACTTATCCTATTCAAAATTTAGGTTTTCTGCTCTAATCTTAAAATTTTGACAGATACAGAATCACCTTAATCCAAACAGAAATTCATGTTTTTCATCATTTTTCGGTTGTGATTATTTCTGAAAGAAATATTTCGACAGAGTACAAAATTTAAGGAGTATGTTTTCAACCTCAGAGTATATCTTAAAGGTCAAGATTTAATAGTTAATATAGAAGGTCCAAATGATCATTTAGGTGGTATAGGAGTAGGAGTTCCATATTTGCGGATTACTGGTGAAAAATCAGCAAATTATCATATTTTCTCACTTCCTCATCATCGTGATGCAGAAGTAGCAGGAATTTTGGCACGTACCATAGCAAAGATCACTCAGAGAAATATAATTGTCTTGTTTGGAATTCATCTTCAATCACCAACCAAAGAAGAAATAAAAGAAATTATTGAATTCCTTGAACTTTGGGTTACCAGATGGTCAAAGGAGATTCTAATTTTTTTTTAACGAAACTTTTTTACGTTTACATAAGCCAGGCCAATGAAACTTATGCCGAGAATAATTATAATTAGTTCATAAGGCTGAATAGGTGGTTGAGGGTTGAAAGTTTTTATTATTTTAAAGCCAGGATATAATTTTCCTACTAATGTGTTAGCTTTTAAAGCAGTATGTGTATAAATAGTAATTTCATATTTATTGGGAGATAAACTCGTCGTTGGGAACGCTAAAAAGTATATAGCAGACTCATTTTGGTCTAATGCAGTTGTAATACTAGGTAAAGATTGATTAAACTTCCCTGGATGTTCTAAATAGTCCAAAATTCCAAAAAGATTGAGATTAGGAACAGAGATATTATTTAATTTTTCATTTCCAATTCTGAAAGAAATGGACAGAACAGATGTAGTATCAAGAGCAAAAGTAGATAATCCCTCTTCATAATCTGAAGCAACATAATCAACTTCAGTAATAACCAATTTTCCATCTAAAGTGAAATTATAATTTAAGGGATTGCTTGTATTAATTGGATCACGAATGAAAACAAAAGAATTGTTCCATTCAGATTTAATACGAAATCTGGATCCAAATGTAGCAATTGGAAGGTTTGGATTAACTTGGGCACTAATATGTATTGTTTCATTTGAATAAACTACTTTATAGTTTTGAATAAATTGAGCTGGAAGAGAATTATTAATGATTCCTGCATTTATACTAATAAGGGAAGAATTTTTAATTTCATTAACTCCACCTGGAGTAGAAAAACCGATTCTTAATGAATAATTTATTGTTTCTCCAATATATATTGTACTATTGTCTATTTGAGTAATATTTCGATATTCTGTTTTGAGGGAGGCATTGGTAATGGTTGGAATTCCTTCAATTCGTATTAAAGGCAGGCTATCATTTTCTATAATTTCAAATTTATAACCAGATGACTGATTCCATGTGAATTCAACTGAAACATTATAGTAACCATATAAAAATTGAAGAGGACAAAAATTTTCATTTGTAGAATATTCATTTCCACCTAGGTAAGATAACTTTACCATAAACTTCTTATTAGATGTAATATTGCTCGAAAAAATTAAAGATGCATTTGCCCTAGCTGTGAAAGCTCCAGAGCTATATTTCAATGATACATTAAGATTCAACTCATTACCTGGATAATAAATTGGTAGTTTTGAGATATTATAAAGAAAAATTTCATCATCAACTTCTACAAAAATAGAAATAAATTGCTTGAAACTACCATTATTGTAAAAAATTGATATTTTCCATGAACCAAGAACACTATCTTTGGTTAAATTCCAAATAAAGTCTATAGATCTCGATGTTTCATTAATAGCCTTATTAATAAAAAATGATGTTGTGTTGTTAGTTGGAGTTGTTAAATTAGCACTAATAGTCCCCTGTGTGATATTTTCAACAGAATAAGATAATACACTTCGATTTTGGAGAAATATAGAAACCGTTACATTATCACCTGGCTTAATCATTGAATTATTAAATCTTGTTACCGTTGAGTAACCAACGAAGATCTCCGAAGTGAAATTAAAAGTAGGAGGACGTATAACTGGGAGATTTCGTATAGTTAATTGGTTTATCATTTGATGGGGACCTAGCATCCAGTTATAATTAGCTAGTGTGTCATTTTCTAATTTCACAACATATATCGCATTAGATTTACCAATAAATGCTGAATTTGTTTCTAAATATGAAGAATGGGTTAAATTCCAATTATCAATAAAACTATTTACTACAAATGATCCATGTGGCTTGTAATTATAAACAGTAAAACCTTCTTTAATTTCAGCTATATTTCCTTGAATAATAAAATTTGATTGATTAATGTTTATATTATCTTCATAGTGTGATGTTTTTAGATCTAAATCAATAGATGAATATAAATCACCAGTTAGAAGGAGAGTTAATGCACCATAATAAGTATCATGAATATTAACTCGTTTATTGACATAAGTTTTACTGTGAGTAATGTTATTTGAACTAAATCCTCCAATATCCGATTCTTCCGTTGCAGTGAACGTTCTATTTTCTCTTCGTAGAAATTGAGACGAATACACAAACTTAAGTGTTTCAGAATGATTCAGTTCGTTTGTAGCATTAAGAAGATTTAATATGGCATAACTTAATGCAGTTTCTGAAAGAGTACTGATTTTAGAAGGAGATACTGTTATTCCACCCATTGTAGTTCCTTCAGAGACAACTAATCCCTTAATCCAATTAACTATTGAGGCTTTATAATCTATCAAAGTCTTTGGGAGAGGCGACATTATAATTTTGGCAAACCGTTCGAGAATAGAGATTGATTGTAAAGCATACCAGTTATTTTCGATAAGTTTACGTTGATCAGAAGATTCAAAAATTGAATTATTTGACCAATGGTTATCTAAGAATGTAAAAATATTTAAAGAATGGTTATCCATAAAATCGGTTACGTTTTGAGTAACAACAGGAGTAGTTACAGTATCCCTAAGTTCAGGTAATGTTACACACTTATAAACCAGGTCAAGAATAGTAAGAGCATGAAATGTTGCCTTTATAGATGATTTTCTTCCGATTTCATGAAATGTATTATCGGATTTATTAAAGACTGTATTGATAATAAAATCAACTAAATTAATTGATCTTTGCTTTAGCAAAAAAAGTTCATTCATAACCCATAGTGAGGCAAAAACTCCGTAGGTTCCTTCTAGTGAAAGAACATTGATATCAGATGATTCAGGATCATATAGGAGATATCCATTAGAATCTTTATCCTTTAAATCCACAAGAAGTTTATTTGAAATAGCATCTTCTTTTTTCTGCCAATCAGGGCCAAATAGATAGTAATCTAATCCAAAAAACCGTAATATTGAAAGAGCCTCAAAAGTGGCAATAGATGTATAATACCCATTTGAGGCTTCAGAAAATATTGCTTCTTTATCGTCATATAAAGATTTAACATAATTATACAGACTCTCGAGATCAAAAGTATAATTACCAATAAAATATGTTGAACTAGTAATTTTACTTACTAGAGTGTTTGGAATAATTGAATCTTCTATAATCTCTTCTTTATCTTGTGCCCCGAAAATAGGGATAAATCCATTTATTAAGAATATCTGGGAAGAGGTTAAAATAATAAAGAATAAAAGCGAAATATAGGAATAAATATGTTTTTTCGTGAATTTTACTCGAAACATTGGTCTTTCACGTCAATTAGGGCTTTGAATTAGTTTTAATTTTCAAACTTAGCCGTTTTGAGTTTGCTTTCTTTGAAAATATTATCCTTTCGACATGACAAATTTTTCCGGTAAAAGACAACCCAGAATTTTAAAAAGATAATATACCGAAAATTCTTAAAAAAATCTTCCACATCCTTAGGATAAAGAAAAGTTAGCAGGTTGAAAGCAGATTGAAACGAAATCTAGAGAGTCAAATGCGATTATCCTTACGTGCTATCCTTTCTAAACAAATGACTGGGGGAAGCGACTCACATCTAGTAATAGCATCATTTATTAGTGACGAAAATGGTTTTCCATTAACTGGACTAAAAAGAAGTAATGAATCAATAGTTGACATGGAAGATACAGAATTTGAACAATTATCAGCTGTAATTCCACAGATTTGGGAGAATGTTCGTCCTGTTTTATCAGGAGTCATGAATTTTGATTCCAATAATAATGAAATTAATCATTTAATAATAGGAGTTAAAAAACAAGGGAAGGAAAAAGCGAATATTGAGTTGATGATTACCCGACTGGAAGAATTATTTATCTCTTCACTTTATTACGCGAAAAAAAGGTAGAACTGGTGATACATTGTCGAAAAGCGAAATAGCGGAGTATATTGAAGAAATTAATAAACAAATGTTTAAAACAATAAATATCGCCTATGAAAAAAGTCGTAGAATTCGGGAAAGTGTCCAAAAGGAAGCCGAAAAGGTTCGTGAGGGAAGTAAAAAACTTTTAGATGAAACTGATCCTCAGTTGACTGAAGAGGGGGTTCAAAAAATTACTAAAAAAGGAAAAATCTACTTTAGATCGTTGAAGGCAATGAATTCACTCGTTCATTTTCTTTATAACCAGTTTGACGAGTTTGATATTCCGAATCCTAAAAATAATTTAAGTTTTAATGATTTTAATCAATTTATTAGATCATTATCTCGCTTAATGAATGATACAACCCGTGAACAAAAGAATACAGATTCAATAATGGGACTTGACTTCATGCTTAAGAAAAGAGGGATATATGGTCCCATTTCAAAATTAAACTCTGATTTAAAAGATCTTAGAGAGTTACAGAAAGCAGAATATACCGTTATAAAAGCTCTAGAGGATTTAGATGGGTTATATAAAGATGTGGAAGAGCTGAAAATTAAGAAGGAAACAACTGAAGTAGAATTGGAGGCTATAAAATTAGATCGTGAATCCCTTTCAAATGAAATTCAGACTTTAGAAAATGATATTTCAAAACTTTTTGAAGATCCTGTATTAAGAAACTCTAGGGAAAGGGGAATAAGAATGACTGAGCTAGAAATAGAGATTGGGAGGCATTTAAATTCTTTTAAGAAAATTTTCAAAAAATATGCACGGGAAGTTCAACGAGGATCTATTTCAGGCGATTTTGGACTAGTAAATGCTGCTATTGCGTATGAAGAAGAACCTGTAAAAAGATATCTTGAAGAGAGTGAGACAAATCCTGAAATAATATCTTTATTTCAAGAATTAATAAAGGTCGGAGAAGAGAGTTTAAAAT